>JAJXXL010000269.1 GCA_021781115.1 Planctomycetota bacterium | reverse complement strand
ATCTCGGTCTGTCGCCAGCAAGACATGAATCGTCACCTGTCTGATAGTCGCAAGCCCGGCGTCGCCGGGCTGTCCGAATTGCCACACGGAATTATTTCAGATGTTTGTCAAAAAACGTCAGCAGCGCTTCGTCGGCCCGCAGTGCGTCGGCACCCTTGAATCCATGACCCGCACCGTTCAAAGTCAGCAATTCGGCTTCGACGCCTGCCGCATGCAACCGGTCGACCATCCACACGGCCTGCTCATGGGCGACATAATTGTCACCGGTGCCGTGGATGCACAATGTCGGCGCTGCGGCGGGCGTTACCCAATACAGCGGGCTGGCCTCGATATGCCGCTGGCGGGCGTGTTCTAGGTCGCCGCCGAGAAAAAGCGGCAGAACCTGAGCGGCATCGACGCTGGCGCCGTAGGATTTCGTAAAATCGCTGGGTCCGTAAACATTGACGACGCACGCCACATCGCTCGATTGGTCGGGGTTGCCGCCGGTGCCTTCGAATCGGGGCACACCCTGGGTCACCGCGAGGAACTGCGCCAGGTGGCCGCCTGCGGAACCACCGGTTACGCCCACGCGGTGCGGGTCGATCTGATATTTCGCCGCGTTGCCACGCACCCACCGCACCGCCGCCTTGACATCATGCACTGCGGCGGGAAACTGATATTTCGGTGCCAGTCGATAGCTGACCGTCGCGGCGGCATAACCGTGCTCGGCCAGCGTCAGGCACAGTTTGTTGTAGCCATCGCGATGCCCCGCGCGAAACCCGCCGCCATGAATGCAAACGACGGCGGGGAGCGGCCCTTGCGGGCTTTTGGGGCGTGCCAGGTTGAGTTGCAAATGCTGGTCGTCGGGATTCGAGTATTCGATTCCCTGTTCAAACACGACGTTCTCGGGAACCACCAGATCGGCGGCCTGAATCGCACCGGCGTGGCCAAACCCGGCCAAGCACCCGGCCAAGGCTGTGCAAATCCGTCGCAATTGTCGGCAAATTTTCACGATGCATGCTCCTCGAAGGAATTGACTGTCCACATGTCAGCACGTTTGCGACCGCACGCAAATCACGCCCCGTTTCGCTCCACATTACGTGATGCCGCGGCAACTCGCCAGTCGCCGCGCGGGTTGCTGTATTGGGTCAGTCGCGTTCTTCAGGCAAAATCGGCTCACGCCGCAACAACAGCCGAATTTCTTCGAGGTGAAACAGGCGGGCTGCGATAAGATACGCGACGCCCCCCGCGGCCACCGGCACAATGAGGTTGAACAGCTTGTCGACATTACCCGTACCGATGCGTCGCCACGACAACGCGAACAGAGTAGCGGCCGCCATGACTCCGGTAGCGGCAATCACGCGCGCTGATGTGCGCACCAAATGGCTCCAGTCGAGTCGGCCGACAAACGCCTGAATCGCCCAAGTCAGTCCAACGACCTGGACGATCGCCGAGGCCGCCGTGCTCCAAGCCAGGCCGCGCTCGGCCAGCGGCCAGATCAGCGTCAAGTTCAGCACGAGGTCGACCGCAACGGCCGCCAGGCCGATGCGCAACGGCGCTGTCCGTTGGCCCAGTGCGTAAAAGCCGCGGTAAAGGACGGGAATGGCACAATAGGCCCAGACACCGGCGGCGTAGGCTTCGGTCATGCGGGCGGTTCGAACCGCATCCGAAGAACCGAATGACCCATGTTCGAAAAACAAACGGGTGAGTGGGTCAGCAACGAGCATCAGCCCCACGCTCGCAGGCAGGCCAATGACCAGCACCAGTCGCAAACCCAGCGTCAAATCATCACGTAGTCGTATCAGTTCGCCCCGCGCCGCGTGCCGCGATAGCAGCGGAAACAGCACCGTTCCCAAGGCCACGCCGAACACACCCAATGGAAACTGATAAAGCCGCTCGCCGTAATAGATGACAGAAACGGCGCCAGAGGCCAGGGGGAAAGCGGGGTGGCCGGGCAGCGGCATGACCCCACCGCCCGCCGGGGCGGCCGCGAAGAACCAGGCGGTGCACACGTCAAGCAGGCCGTTGATTTGAGTGATTGAGAGCCCGATCGTAACGGGCAACATGGCCCGCAGAATGTCATTGAGCCCCGCACGCACGTCACGCCAGCCCGTTTCGAAACGGAACCCCAACCGTCGCAGCGTGGGCCATTGCAACCCTAATTGCAAACACCCCGAAAACAACACGCTCACAGCCAGGGCGTACGCCTGTTTCTCACGATCACGTTCGAACAGCGGCGCGATGACCCAGATCGTGCCGATCCAGCACAGGTTGAGCACGATCGGCACGAGTGCCGGGCGTGAGTAGTTTCCCAAGGCGTTCAAAACCGCCGATAACTGCGCCGCGAGGCAGATCAGCACGGCATACGGCAGCATGACCGCCGTCAGGCCCAGCAGCAGCCGCAGCCGGGCGTCGCCGTGCCACACAATCGCCATACCAGCCAGCAGCAACTCTCCCAGGCCCACCAGCGTGAGCAAGACAGCGGTCAAGACGACGAATACGGAAGTCGCCAATTGCCAGGGAGTGTTGCCGGTGCGATCGGGCGTGCGTTCCAGCTCGCGGGCAAACGCGGGCAGAAATGCGGCCGACAGGGCTCCTTCCCCAAACAGGCGGCGTGCCAGATTGGGCACGCGGAACGCCAGGGCAAAGGCGTCCATCACTGGGCTGACGCTGAATAATCGGGCCGTAACGATGTCACGCACGAGCCCCAGAACCCGGCTGAGCAGCGTCGAACTGGCGACTACCCACAAACCCGCAATAAGCCGCGGCGGTAACCCACTGCCGCCCGCGCAACCCGATCGTTGCGGTTCGGTGCTGGCCGAATGACGGGGCATGAATTCGCCGGGTTTCAGCGGCTGGCGAAACGGGGGGGGCCGACCGGCTCGAGACGCGCCCGGTTGAGATCGAGTTGCTCGAGAATGCCAATCACGCGATCCATAGGCAATGCCCAGTCGTGCGCCCAACACAGCATGTCAAGATTTTCCATGCCAAACTGGGCCCGGTCGAGAATCAGCTCCAGCAGCAGGTCTTTCTGCTCCAGCAGCGATTCGATACGACCGAAATCTTCAGAGCCAAATTCCTTCCAACTGCAACTGCCGCGAAGGTGCTCCAGCCGCTTTCGGCGGCAATAGATCGGCCAATACCGGGCGTACCATTCAGACAGGCCCGATTCGCCCACATCCATGCCGCGCTTTTGACTTTCAATCCATTTATGACGTTCGGCTTCCCGCAAACCTTCTTCATAAAGGCTTTGAACTTGCACTGGTCAAACCCCCTGGCACAATGCGCCGGCGCCAAAATAAAACCAGTTGCTCCACTCCAGGTAACCGTCCATGGGCAACCATCCTTGTGGAGAGAGCGAAAAAATCGCGGAAACAACAGGCACTCACCGAGGTCAATCCTGAATAACCCGTAACTATAACGGATTCTTTAATTCTCAGCAAGGTATGCTGGTGCGGTTTTGCGCCGCACCGGGATTTTAGTTTTTCGGCCGGCTCGGCATTGAAGATGAACCCGATACTCGTTAACCTGCCTGTTTCCCCAGCGAATCGGTTTGCCGTTTCGGCTGGAGCGGGGCGGAGTGGTCTGACGACCTTTCGGCATGACGCTGCCCAGGCAAGTTCAGTTTCAGTTCGGGATTTTGACACGTGACGAAATCATTTCTGGCCAAAGCGGGTGAAGTTCAACCAGGGTGGATTCTGGTCGATGCTGATAATCAGATCGTGGGCCGGTTGGCCGTCAAGCTCGCCACGATCCTGATGGGGAAGCACAAACCAACCTACACCCCCCACGTCGAATCGGGCGACTTTGTCGTCGTGGTTAATACCGAAAAAGTGCGGTTTGGCGGGCGCGCGGTCGCCCACCCGACTCACCCCTACTTTACCTCGAAAATGGCTCGTAAAACCTACGACCATTACACCCGGCACCCCGGCGGGCTGAAAACCGTCACCGCGGCCGACCTGCTCGACCGCAAACCTGAAGAAATTCTCCGCCAGGCGGTAAAACGCATGCTGCCCAAAACGAAGCTCGGGCGGCACATGCTCAAGAAGCTGCGGTTGTACCGCGGTTCACAACACCCGCACCAGGCGCAACAGCCGCAACCACTGCCCGCCATCACCGGGTTTCCGCGATAGTTCGCGGGGGCCGGTTGACTGCGGTGCGCCATGCAACGATCACTTTGACTGATCGTGATGGTTGTACCACAGGCCTGTGGGCGATACATTTGCCCCGAACACTCCAACGATTTTTCTTCAGCCCGAGTGGATTGATCTTCTCATGGAAAACGAAGCCAGCCCAGCACCGGTTCCCGCGCACGACGCCATTTCGCATCCTGCCGCCGAAGAATCGGCAGCCCCTTTGGCCGCCGGTCTTGAAATTGGTTCACAGGCCGAAACGGCCCCTGCCCGCGAGCCGCTGGTGTTGCGGGGCCGCATGATGCCCGACGGCACCGCCGTGGCGACCGGCCGTCGCAAGACCGCCGTGGCCCGAGTGCGTTTGAAAAGGGGCGCTGGCGATTTCGTCGTTAATGGCCGCCCCCTGGCCGAGTTCTTTTGCATCGAACGCGACCGGCTTACGGTTGAAGCCCCACTGCGCATCACGGGCGTGAAGGGCCAGGTTGATATCTGGGTTCGTACCTCCGGCGGTGGGACGAGCGGGCAGTCGGGGGCAATCGTGCTTGGCATTGCTCGCGCTTTGCAGGTCTACAACCCCGATTTCCACGAGCTGCTCAGTTCGCACGGGCTATTGACCCGCGACGGGCGCATGGTCGAACGCAAGAAATACGGTCACAAGAAGGCTCGCCGCAGCTTCCAGTTCTCGAAGCGCTGATCTTCGGCGGTCGGATGACGCCGCGCGCACCACGAAAGGCCCGACGCGATGTCCGACCCCTTGCTGCTGCCCGAACTGCGGGGAATGCTGCTCGAAAACGATGCGGCGGGGCTTAAGGAGTTTTGCGAGGTATTGCACCCCGCAACCGCCGCTGACAACCTCGCCGAACTGTCGCCCACCGATTTCTGGAAAGTTCTGTCGTGCACCAATCTGAACCGGCAGGTTGAGATTTTCGAGTACGTCGGTGCGGGTCGGCAGCGGCAATTTGTGGCAGACGTCGACCGGCAGCACCTGACCGCCCTGCTCGAGGAAATGGCCCCCGACGACCGGGCCGACCTGCTCGAGTCGCTCGATCCCGACCAGCTCGAAGCCTTGCTGCCGCTGATTGCCCAGGCCGAACGCAGCGAAATTCGCAAACTGCTGTCATACCCGGACGATAGTGCCGGTTCGGTGATGACGACCGAGTATGCATCGCTGCCTGAAGATATCACAGTTCGCGAGGCGATCAATCAGTTGCGGTTGCAGGCCCCCAACCGCGAGACAATTTACTACGTGTACGTGCTCGATGAGGGCCGTCGGCTGCGCGGGTTCATCACGCTCCGCAAATTGATTCTGGCGCGGCCTGAAACTCTGCTGTCGCAAATCATCGAACGCGACGTAATTTCGGTGCGCGTCGACGACGACCGCGAACTCGTGGCCAACAAAATGGCCCGGTACGATTTCATCGCCATTCCCGTTGTTGATGAACAGAACCGCCTCGTGGGCATCATCACACACGACGACGTGCTCGACGTGCTGCAGAAAGAGGCTACTGAAGACGTGCACCGCATGGGCGCCGTCGACCCGTTCGATGAAAACTACCTCGAAGCCAGCTTTATCCTGATCTGGCGGAAACGGGCGGCGTGGCTCTCCTGCCTGTTCGTGGCTGAACTCCTGACGTATACGGCACTGGGGCGCTACGAGCACGCCATCAAGGCCGTCGTCGTACTCAGTCTGTTTGTGCCGCTGTGCATTTCGACCGGCGGCAACTCGGGTTCGCAAGCGGCCACACTGATTACCCGCGCCATGACGCTGGGCCAGGTCAAAGTGAGCGACTGGTGGCGCGTCGTGCGGCACGAACTCGCCATGGGGCTGGCGCTGGGCCTGACTCTGGGGTGCATCGGTTTCTTGCGGGGTTATTTCACGTCGCCTGAAAAACTCGACGGCGCCGACCGGATGACCTTGGCCATAGTCATCGCTCAATCGACGGCGACGATTTGCCTGTGGGGAACGCTGGTCGGTGCGGTATTGCCCATTCTGTTTCGGCGGGTGGGAGTCGACCCGGCGATTGCCTCGAGCCCGTTCGTGGCCACATTCGTCGATGTCACGGGAATCGTGATTTACTTCAACGTCGCCTACGCGCACGGCCTGATCACCTGAGGCGATTCTCGCCCCGGCCCGCGCCGCACACGTCAGTGCGAACGGGCGCGTTCGGCGTCTGCCGCCGGGGCAGGCGCCAGGCGGATCCTTTCGTCGTACGTTCGCAACTCGATGCAGGGTTGCGCCGGGTTGACCACCAGGCTGCGAATGTTCGATCGCGGGTGCCACGTCTCTTCGAGCAACCGCACGCCGCGGGACTTGTCGAATACCTCGACCTTGAGCATCCACACCTGGATGTTTTGTTTCTGCTGCATTTGCCGGCTCGCAAATACCAGCACCGGCGATTGGTGCAGGCGTTCGAGGATCAGATTCTGATTGTCGAGCTTGCATGTCCAGCGTACGCCGCCCGCCGCGTCGAATGCGTACACCGTTCCGTTCGCACGAACCGACGGCAACCCCTCTGAGTAGAACCCGGCACGATTCGGTTGGTTGACCAGGAGGTACACCGCATCGAAATCGGCAACCGCGTACACTTCGGGCCGCCCTTTGAGTTCGCCTGGGTCAACGCTTCCCAGCAGCAGCAATTCGCCTGTGCTCAGATCGACGCATTGGAACTTACCCGCGGCGGGGTCAAGAACGGCGAGCCGCCGCACGTCGAGCGCAGAAAATAGCGTCTGCGCGGGAAACTCGCGCTTCCAGAGATCGCGTTGCTCAAGCGGGTCGAATCGGCGCAACAACAACCGGTTTGGCCGCGAGTTGCCGTCGAGTAGTACGAAATCCTTGCCGTAATTCTGCATCGCCCCCAGCATAAGTTCCGCGAGATTGGCAATTTCGAGCCGCTTGCCGTCGGTGCACCGCAAGGCGAACGGGTTGCGTCCATCGGCAGGGTGCACATAAACCACCTCTTCATTTCCAAAAACCCGCGCCCCCCCTCGCACGCCTCCGCACGTCCAGCGCACAGAACCAGTCCGTGCGTCGAGCATGGTCAGGTTGCGCCGCCCCTGGTAACACACCGCCGCACTGTTGGCCAGGCACAGTGCGCCTGTGGTGTCGATCTGGGTTCGTGCTCCCGAGCGGGCACGCAACCGGCTGGCAGGGTTCATCGGCGGCACAGGTTCGTGTTGCCGCGCCGCGTACAGCATCGCCTGCTGGACCACCCGGCTTTCGAGCGTGTGCACCCAATTCACGCGGCCATCAATTGGCGACACGCTTTGCAACACCCCGCGATTCAGCAGCACGATTTCATGCCCTGCTGCCTTGCACACCGCCGCGGTACCCTCGGGGCTTCCCGCTCGGGCCCGCATCGGCAAGGACCAGCGCACGTCATCAGTGTGCGACTGCACCACTTCAAACCGCTGTTCCTGCTGCTGCAACTCCAGCCGATTGTTGCGAAAAAACGGCAATGGCGAATCGGTGATCGACAGATCCTGTACGTAGGAGTTGGTAAAACTGACGCCAATGCGTTCGAGTTTCATTTCGCCATTACGCCAGCCCCGCCCCGCATCAGCCGGCGGGTGAATGCCCGCCGTCCGAATGCGGGCTTCGACCGCGATCTGGCGGCCCGTTCTGCCGCCTGCCACGACGACTTCCGCAAACCGCGTTTCGAGTTCGCCGTAATAATAGGCAGCGTCAGCGCCGAGATGGAATTCCATCATCAGTCGCGCCAAACGTTCGACCGCCGCGCCCGCCGTCGCCGGGTCGGCCTGCCTTTGCAATTCGAGTAATGTCTGCTCGGCGGCTGAAAAATCGCCGCGCGCTGCGCAGTCGTCGGCCAGCCGCTGCATGACAGGCGCCGCGGCCGGGTGAAATCCCAACAGTTCGGCGAATTGCCGTTGATCTTCGGAGCTGGCGGTCAAGGCCGCTGTCGCACGACTGGAAATCGCCTGCGCCAGTTCGTGCCGCACCGGTTCCGGCGATTCACGCCACAGGTCGATCAGCCGGCCTCGCAGCCAAGCATCAGCGCGAACGTTCAATTCAGGCTGGTCTGGCGGTTCGAGCAGGCTGGTTTCGTGCAGGTTGGCGAGCGCCATATATGCGGCGAACGCCGCGGCATACTCGTGTCGCGCCGCATGCCGCTCGGCCCGCAGTCGCTCGACTTGAGCCTGTTCACTCGGGCTTTCGGCGAGCCCGGCCAGTTCCAAAAGTTCAGGCCCGCCTCCACCCGACGACAATTGGGCCTGGACCACGAACTGCAGCGATTCCATCAGCAACCGGCGAAAGCGGCGGCCCAGTTCGGGGGGCAGCATGGTGCGGTCGACAACCTGCCTCAGCGCGGCCAGCGCCCGCGGAAAGTCGCGCCCGAGCAGGCTGATTTCGGCTTCGCGAACGGCTGCCCAACCGTCGTGCGGGTCGGCTCGCCGGCGGCGGGCGATTTCCTCGCGTATCGCGCCTTGTTGTTCAAACGCCGTCACGCCGAGTGCGCTTGCCGAAAGCAGCATGCCCTGATGCATGAGCAGGTTGCCAAATGGTTCGGACCCCGCCGGCAGGTAAGTCTTTGAGCCAATTTTTCCGGTCGAAAGTTCGAGGCTCCACAATTCGCCTGAAGCCAGTGGCACGAGGTAGCACCCATCGACCGCGGCGCCCCGGCCCGCCGGAGCCGAAATCGGCGTCGACCAGGCCAGCACACCGTCGGCGAGCGCATACGCGGCGACGCTGGTCTTGCCGGCGACAAGCACGTGCTCGTGGAACACCCCTGCGAGGTATTGCATGTCGCCCCGCGGCTTCTGCCAGATCTCCTTACCGGTATCGAGGTCGATGCAATACAGCACGGGCGATTCCGGCGGTGTGTAGACCACGCAGTGATTGGCAATCACGGGCGGGGCGGGGGCCCAGCGAGCGCTGAGCGCCGCGTTTTGCACGAGCGCCGCACCGTTTGTTCCCTCGCGGATTGGCGGCACCACAACCGACACGCGGCGGCTCCAGGCCAGCGAATGCGTACTGCGGTCAATGGCGGTAACCCACCCGGTTGTCGTCGGGCAGACCAGCATTCCCTGGGCAGAGGCAACCTGTGCCGTCCACCAGCGCCGCCCGATGTCAGTTTCAATGTTGGCTTCAGAATAACCGATCAATTGCGACCAGTTCAGCCGACCTGTGGCAGGGTCCAGCGAAAACAGGCTGATTTCCTTGTCGCGCTCGCCCACGATGAACAGTTCACCCGCATCGACGATCGGCGGCCCGAAGAAGAAACAGCCAGCCAGCGGCAAGTCAAACGCTTCGCCAAACACGCCCCCACCGATTTCCCAGACAGCCCGACCGTTTTCCAAGTCGTGGGCGGTCAACTTATTGGCGGCCGTCGCGTCACCCGGACGATCGTCCCACGACCACGATTGGCCGGGCTGTTTCGGCGAAAGCGCCATCGGATCTTCCAGAACGAACAGCCGTTTCCCGTCGCTGGCAACCAATCCGTAATTCGCATTGCGGAACAGCAGGTTCGTCAGCGGGTGGTACTCTGCAGCGCCGCCGCTGTAGCCGGGCATCACTCCGGCGTTCATGCCCCGCGCAAACGCGCGCATTCCCATGCCCGCACGGCGGCCCGCGCGGCCGAATTGGATCACCGGCCCGTTTGACTGGCCGATTGGCATCTCACCCGCTAACAACGTTGCCTCGGCCGAATCGGGGTCGCCCGTTTCCCATAGGGGATGGCCGGTTGGTGCATCGACGACCATCACGCCATGCAGAGTGCGAAAGACTACTTTTCCTCCGATCATCGTCGGAAAAAGCACTGGAAGCGGCGACACCCCCTGGTCAATCAGGTCTTCGACGAGGTATTCCAACTGATGCCGAACGGGTTGGCTTTGAGTCACCGGCTGCTGCCAGCGAGGTAAAAGCAGTGGTTCGCCCCCCGTCGCAATGCCGGTACGACTGGCGTTCCCAAAAAAAACTTTCCAATCCGCCAGTGGCCTGACGGCGGGCGATGCAATCGCCGGCATCGCCGCCAGCCACTCAGCCACAGCTTGCGGTCGGTTTCCCACGATACCCGGCCGCGAAAGCGGGTCAGCATCGGCGAGCAGCGCACCAACAAAGGTGGCGTCGCCAGCCTGTCGTGCAGCAAATGCAGCCTTCCGGCGCCATAACGGATCTCGGCACTCGGTCGCTCGCGCGGCCCACATCAACTGGAAACAATGCGTGGCCCGCCCAAATTCACCCCTGTCGAAATGCAGCGACCCCAATTGATTTGCAGCCGCAAGACCGGCCTCGGTGTGCAGATAGCGCGTAACGACTCGCCCATAGTTTATAGCGGGGTCGCCCTGGAGCGCCGCCGCCTGCAATTGCTCGCGGGCCAGCCCACTGTATTGCACACGGTACATTTTCAACACGTCGTCGGGTGCATTCACGAAGAGGTTTTGTGTTGCGTCGCGCAAGGACCCCCAGCGGCCATCTTCCAAGCGAATCAACGCGTCTTCGGGTTGCTCAAGAATCTTTTGCGCTAATTCAAGGCCCTCTTTCCATTCTCCTCTTTCGATCTGTGCCTGGGCCTTCTGATACAGTTCTCCCTTTTTGCGATCATACGCAACGCGATGGTCTTCGATGCGCCGCCCTGCCCCCCCCGCCGCCTCGGCTCCTGGCGGCATTCGACCGGAATCGTCCGCCGCAGGCTTCAGCTCAGCTTTTTCGGGCCCCAAGCCCCGATCGAACGCGTCCTTGATCCACCGGGAAATGGGGTTTCGCACCGGCTTGCCAGGTGCGGCGGGGGTGCCTGGTGCGCTCTTGTCGGATGTTTTTTGAGCGGTACTGGCAGGTGTTTCCTTTGTGACGGGCGATTTCGTCGCAGGCGCATCCTCGGCGCTACAAGTGTGCGGGACCATGGCAGGGCCGATGATTAACCCCAGTAGGGCCGCATACACCGCGAACGTTGCACGCGGGCAGGAAAATACCAGGTTCCACATCCGGCTGACTCCAACGGCAGTTTCCAGCCACGTCGACCGAGTACGCACACCCGTACCAACAATATGATACACTCTACCATTTTCCGGGTTGCCCTGATCAAACGCAAGAAGACTCGCACCATTTTAGCCTTCGGATCAGAATTCGTAGGGCGATTTTGGCCCCCGGGGGGCGCTCAAGTTGAGGTCGACTCCTTTGCCTAGACCAAAAGCGTTTGTTTTAACGTCAGTCGTGACATTTGCCATCGCCCGGGAGAACTCGCATTCGCAACAAATGTTGCGTGTCGGCTAACGATGATTGCACGAGTTTTCGGTACCTAATCAGAAATTCAGATTCCGAGTGTGACAGCCAATTGTTGCCTGATGATGCCGCGGGGCGCGTCAGGGCAGGGTCAGGACGTACCAGGCGATTTAAAAAAAGGCTGTGAAAATACCTGGCGCAGTGGCGTTCGAGTGCCACGATACGGGCGCGACCTGGATCGGGGGGAGCGGCCTATCGAGACCGCTGTGGAAAAAGGGATTACGGTTTCAACAGCCGGGCGGCGTAAGCGACGACGACAAATTTCGGCAAGCGATCGACGCAGCCAGTCAATCGGCGGCGAGGAGACGGTCGGCGTTGCAGATCACCGCGTAGCTCGCGGGGTTGTCGGGAGCGCTGCGGAGTGCATCGAGCAGGCCAGGAAGCTGCAACATCCGTCCCAAGCGTGCAAGCACGAGTAAATGGGTGCGCGAATCGCGTGCCAGCACCAGAAAAAACAAATCGCTGAGGGCGCGCTTCGGAGCTCCGAACGGCACGCCCGAATCAGTGCGCCCGTAAGCGATGATCGACTGGCCCAGTGCCTGCGGCATCGGGTTGCGTGGGTGCGGAATTGCGACGCCGTTTTCAAAGCCGGTCGAAAGCACCGCTTCCCGTTCGAGAATTGCACTCAGCAGTAGTGCGGGTTCCCAGACTTGCCACGTGCGCCCTGCCACTTCCAGCATCGTTTCAAGCACTGATCTGCGCGTGCGGGCGTCGATCGGCGCTTGCACGAATTCGGGTTGAAGCAGTTGCATGACAGGCAGGTCAGAAACGACTTCCTGCGAATTCTGCAACACCTCCACGGCCGCGAGTTCGTCGCTCGTATAACCACGCATTTCCTGTTCCAGCCAATGCGTGATTTCGGAAGGGTGGAACCGCCACTCGCCCTCGACCTTGTGGCCGGGAATTCTGCCGCGACTCACCAGTTTTTCCAATTCGCGGCGGTCGCGTCCCAAGCGAGCGGCGAGATCGGGTAACGACAGGAAGTTCACGGTTCAGGTTCCCGGTTTTTCACTGGTGGCGGGACTGGGGGCCGGGGCGCACAATGCCTGGAACGCCCGTTTGCACTGGTCGAGCAGCCTGTAGTAGTCTGAATTCCAGTGCTCATCAGACAGTATCTGCATTTCATAGAAACCCTGGTACCCCGCCGTTTCGAGCGCGCCGACAATTTCCTTGAGCGGTAACCGCCCCTCGCCGGGAAGGCAGCGCTGGCAATCGGAATGCGGCAGCTCGCGTGCGTCGCTCAGCGTCACGAGTTTGACCCACGGCACGATTTCACCGATTCGTTCGCATAAGGCCAGCTCCTGCGACAGGTGGTACGCGTCGAACACCATGCCGACCTGAGAGTGGTCGCACCGGTGCAACAGATCAAGCAACGCGTCAAGCGAGTTGACAAAGGTCATGTCGCTGGCGTGCGCCCGATGCATGGGCTGCACGGCGATATGCAGGTTGTGCTCGCCCGCCGCATCGCCGATCGATCGCAGCGCATCACGCACCAGATTGCGGGCATGTCCCCGGGTATGTCGCCAGCGAGCCCCCGTGACAACCACCAGGCAGCCCGCCTGAATTTCGGCAGCGACCTGCAGGGCCTGACGGGCGTCATCGAGGGCCTCGGCATACGAGTGACCGTCGGATCCCGTAAAACCGCCAACGTACGACAGGCTGGTGACGGCCAGCGCGCCTTCTCGCAGGAGTTCGGCCCCGCGCTCTTCGCCGAATTCCGTCAATTTCCGCCGCCAGACGCCGATGCCTTCGATTCCCGCCGCGCGGTATTCGACGACATCCTCGGGAAACGGCCAGTGAAAGGTGGTCATTTCGCTGATCGACAATCGGGGCATGCGTAACCATCCTTGTGAAGACGCCGCCTGAGCGCTTCGGGCGCTCGTGGAGGGGGGTTGGCTATTCAGAAGATTCTCCTTTTGTCATGCAATAGCGCTTCTTTGAGCCCGCAAAAAAGAACTTCGACGAAAGGCCCGCACGCACGATCGTCATGATCGCGCCGTGGCGGCGGCACACACAATGTGTGCCGCGCGCCGGTTGCGTTTAACCCTTGGCGTTCAGCTTGACCGCGGGGTCGTCGGCGACGTTCACCCACACGTGCACGTGCGGCACTCCGCGGAAATGCCACACGAACGATGGACCTTCGAGCCGCCACACGTCCCACTCGCCGTCATCACCCAGATCGAGCGACTTGCCGCCGCTGTCAGCACGATAAAACGCCAGCCGGCAATGGTCCAGCCCGCCCTGCGCATCGAGCGCCCGCAGCGCTTCTCGCTGGTCGGCCTGGCGATAGGGTTCGAGCAGCGCTTTGAGCACGCCTTGCGCGTGCTCCTTCTGATCAGCGCTGAGTTCACTGATGGGCAAGCCAGCCAGCCGCCCGGCGGCTCCCTGGAAAGCGACGGCGCTTTCATGGGGGGCCACCGCGACGAGCGCCTGTTCGCGCTGACGCCCATCGAGCATCTTGAACAGGGCATTCGCCTTTTGAGCCTGCGGCCAGAAAACGTTGCCGGGGTGACCGGGTTTTTCATCAAAGCCCGAGGCGGCATGGCCGTAGAAAATCGGCCCGCCAAACGCCACGTGTTCGGCGCTGTCGCCGTCGCAACGGATCGTCAGGTGCCGTCCCGTCATCAAAAACTCGAACTTTCCTGTGCCGGGTGTGCCGAACAGCGCGATCGTTTGCGATTTCCCGTAGCCGCCCGCGTCGTCCTGCAATTGTTTCAAAATTCGCTGCCGCCAGTCGGCGTTGTACAGGCTCAGAAAGATTTCGCGGATCAGATCCTGCTGGTCGCCGGTAAAGAACTTGCCGCCCACATTAAGCTGTGAAACATCGGTGACGTTCCAGTTGTTGGAGACGTGGGTTCGCAACAGTCCGCGGTCGTCGGAGTAGTTCCAGTCGAAGCAGACTTCCTCTTTTTGCTTCGGCGTCAGCGAATCGTACAGTTTCTTTACCAGTGATTCGCTGGCCGGGGGCGAATCGTCGGCCAGCAGCCGGGCCGGAACATGACTGGTAACCGCCAGGGCCGCCGTGGCGCCGACGGTTTTGACGAAGTCACGGCGGTTGAGTGCGCCACTGGCGGGGCGGTCGCCCGTGGGCGATTCGCAATCGGGGCAATGTGGGTTCGGATTCATGATGTGCTCCCAATCAACTGGTTCTGGAAACCTGCTGGCGACCGCCGCCCTGAACAGGGGCGGCATGCGATCGGCTGCACGAACGGGGCGAGTCGAACGGCGCACATAGCGCCCCACGACAACGCCCGCCAGTATGATCACAACGCCGGTGGAAAGCTAGTCGGCGCGGCTCACGATTTTCTGCGGTTCGGCCGGCACAACGCGAACGCTGCGGCGCTTGGTCAGCGGCCCGCACTGTTTGGGGCAGACAACACCCATGCGCACCGTTAGCATAGTGGTATTCGGCAGATCGCTGGCCAGGTGTGGTCAGGATGCAGGGTGCGGCCGAGTCGTCGGCATATTCGCCAGAGCGGAATCAGCGGGATATTTTCTGAATGCGTTGCCAATTCCTCTGGCTGGTCGCGATGGCGCCACTCCTATGGGCAGTTGCAGAGTCAGCGCCGGACGATCGCGCACGCCCTGATGACGGGTTGCGCAAGCTCGAAGCCGCCCGGTATGGCGTCACCGTGCGGCATCCACCCGGCTGGCAGTTGACGAATCTGCAGCGCGGCACACAGGTCTTTCAGTTAGGGCTGCCCGAAGACCACCCCCAGGAACCGGCCGGCAATGTTTCGTGTGAAATCGGCGCCGCCCCGCAATCACTGTCTGATTTTCAAAAGCGGCTGACAACCCGGGCCGATGGGGTGCCCACCGACAGGAAACTGGTCGAGAACACCCTGCTTGAACCGCGTCTGAACGGCAAGCGTGCCGAGATTCTCGAAGCCATCTGGATGTTCACCCGGCCCCGCCAGAAGGTCTGTTATGAGTTGCAGCGGTTGGTCATTTCAAATTGCCAGCTTTACACATTCACTTTGACAATCGACGAAGGGCATTTTGACGCCTACCGGCTCGACTTTGCGCGCATGGTTGAAACGGCTGAATTCAGCCCGATCGATAGTGGCCTCGACCTCGTGCCGGGCGGCTATTGGATGCAACGCGACTTCCATTTCGGCGTCGTGCTGCCGGAAGGCTGGCGACCGGCGCTGGGGGCATCTGAAAAGACCCTGTATTTCGCAACGGGGGCGTCGAAGCAAACCTTCACCGAAAACCTGTCGATCATGGCCGCGCCGCGGCAACCCATTCCGTTTGAAATGTTGCGTGCCGAATTGCCAGGCCAAATTATCAAAACCCAGCCCAACAATCGCGTTGTCCGGTGCGAAATCCTGCCGTGGGGCAAACAGCGCATGCTCGAAGTGGTCATTCAGACGCCGCAAGGCGATGTGCCGACCACCACGGTAGAACGCCGCATTCAGGGCGAGCGGATGAACTACGAACTCCGGTTTACGGTGCGCACTGAAACCTTCAACACCCAGGAAAAGCAGTTGCAAACCAGCGCTGACAGCTTTCGCGAATTCCAGCCGCCGCGAAAATCCAGAGTCCTTTCATGGGGCGCAATGCGCTGACTGCTGACAGTGTTCCGTCGTGACGCGGGGCTGCGGCTCAGGGGGGGTGGAATGACTTTCTCAGGATTCGCGCGCCGGCCTGACGGCGAGCGGTGGCAGCACGCCGC
>JAJXXL010000474.1 GCA_021781115.1 Planctomycetota bacterium | reverse complement strand
CCTCCATTCCATGAGGCCGGTATGTTCGGTTTGGTTTAAGTACAAGTCCGAATATATGCCAAATGGGCCGTCTCGTACCTACTCAATCGGATTCGCTAAGTACAACGGGAAATGGCGAATCGTCCATTGTGTTGACGATGAAGACGCCTACCCAGAAGGCGCGCCGGTTTTTCCGCTGACTGATCGTCCAATCGAAGAGCGGGTTTATGCTGCAGCTCACATTCCGGAACTGTACCAATTGATCGTTACCGGCAAAGAAGAGTTCATCGCCAAGGTGAATGAAACGATTTCGCTTTTGAATTCGTTCACCAGGAAAGATTAATCCGGTCAAATTCTCGGCGTTGCAAAGCGATTCCCTCGCACGCCTCAAATCAATTCGTGTTCAGTCAGGAAATACTATGAGAATTCGCCGGACAATCATCGTGCAGCAGGAATATGAAATCGAACATGACAAACCGAAGTTTCGCATCCCAGAATGGTTCATGAAATTGATTCCAGAGTTCATCAAACACTGGCTTTTGCGAGTCTATTGAAAGCGGACTTTGACGCCAATACGCACGCCGCCTCCTGCTCATTCACCGCCGCAAGTTCGGCGCGTGGATCGCGCGTTTCATCCCGTCATTCCCCTCCATTTCAGATCTGAGTTTTGATCATATGCTCGGGACTGTTTTTTTGGGGCCACCGCACAATTCGGTACTTCGCAGCGCATTTCTTGAACAGAATTCACGAGGACGGGGTGGGAATCGGGTGATCCATTAAAGCACGGCTTAGCCAGGAATAATTATGTTTGCGTTAACCACAATGGACGGCGGGTTTGTCGCTATCTGTGTGGTGGCAATTGCTGGTTATTTCCTTACTTCAGTGTTGCCGAAGGCGCTGGGACAAGTTTTCGCGTATGCCGGAATTCCGATCTGGCTCGTATTCGCCATTGCGTGCAACCAAAGCGGATATCAGGCAACCGGTGAACTACTTCTTCTGACGTGCGCCGCTGGCGGCTGGATATGCGGACCAATACTTTTTTGGAAAATTATGGGCTGGGAACGACGAAAATAAAATGATGCGTTTTTCACATCGCAGCGCTCGCGCCTCCCGATTTACTTCCATTTTCACGGTAAATAACAATAAATTAGGGCATTACGGCGTTGCGGGCCGTCTTGCAAGTTCGGAATTGCTCTGGTGTAATGACAACCTCGCACACCGGACCCGATCCTCGTCGCGGCGCAGGGCGTGTCATGCGCCGCGGCAGAGGTCTTCGGGCGCGGTGGGCGGTCCGGCCTGCCGCAACGGATTGCCGACGTTTGTCTCCTCGAAGGGATTTGCACATGATTGTGGGCGTTGCCAGAGAGATCAAGCAGGACGAGTACCGCGTGGCCCTGCTGCCCGTGGGCGCCGACGAGCTTTCCCGTGCCGGCTGCCGCGTGCTGGTCGAAACGGGCGCGGGGTTGGGCAGTGGCATTACCGACGACATGTATCGCGAAAACGGGGCCGAAATCGTGGCCTCGCCCGCAATGCTGTACGCTGCGGCCGATCTGGTCATCAAGGTCAAGGAGCCGCAGGAATGCGAGTGGCCGCTGTTGCGCCGCGGGCAGGTTCTATTCACTTATTTTCATTTCGCCGCCGATGAACGGCTGACGCGGCAGGTGCTGGAAACCGGCGTGACGGCGGTGGCGTATGAAACGCTGCGGGGCAAGCGGGGCGACCTGCCCTGCCTGACGCCGATGAGCGAAGTCGCCGGGCGAATGAGCATTCAGGAAGGGGCCAAGTACCTCGAACGCCCGCAGGAGGGGCGGGGTATTTTGCTGGGGGGCGTGCCCGGCGTGCCGCCGGCGCACATCGCCATTTTCGGGGGCGGCGTGGTGGGCAAAAACGCGGCCCGCATCGCAGCCGGGTTTCAGGCCGACGTCAATATTCTCGACATCAACGTCGACCGGCTGCGGTATCTCGAAGACATCATGCCGGCAAACGTGAACACCCTGTTCAGCGATCGGCACAACATTCGCGAACAACTGCAACGCGCCGACCTGGTGATTGGCGCAGTCTTGATCGAAGGCGCCCGGGCCCCGCGGCTGGTGGCCCGCGAAGACCTGAAGCTGATGAAACCGGGTGCGGTCATTATCGACGTGGCCATTGACCAGGGTGGCTGCTTCGAAACCTCGCGGCCCACGACGCATTCGCACCCCACCTACATCGTCGACGGCGTCGTGCACTATTGCGTCACCAACATGCCCGGCGCTGTGGGCCGCACGAGCACCTGGGCCTTGTGCAATGTCACGTTTCCCTATTTGTTGCAAATCGCCCGGCACGGCCTGCATCATGCGGCGGCGCAGGATGCGGGCCTGGCGAATGCGGTGAACATGTTCAATGGCCAACTGACGAACCAGGCGGTCGCCGACACATTCGGCATTCCGTATGGGGTTTATGAGCCCGAACGGGCCGCGGCCCGTTCGCCGCGATAATCCCGTTCGGCAGTGTCGAGCGGCCAGCGGCGAGAGAGATCGTGCGGCGAGGGGGCCGACACCCTGTTGAGGCGAGGAGCCAGTGTGAATAGTGCCATGCCGGTCATTTACGGCCCCGACCCGATCACGATCGAGGGCTGCCAGGGCAGTCGTTATTGGGTGCATGAGGCGTACGCGTTTACCGGCAATGCTGAAGTCGATGAGCGACTTTCGGGGTACCCGGTGGCGGTGTTTCAACCGCGCGGCCGCGCGCCTGAAGAAACGCCGGTCGTCATCGGCATGCAGGGCATGTGCGTGCCTTACCTTTGGAACAGCTTCATCGTGCCCACGTTGCTGGACATGCAAATTGCCGCCGTGCTGTTCGAAACTCCGTTCGCGGGCGAGCGCAGCATGGTGCGCAACTCGCTGGGCGAAGCCGCAACCGAACTGGCGCCGCTGCTCGACCGCGACGTCACCATTGATGCCTCGCTGCTCGACCGCATGATGCAGGCCGTGTCGGCCAACCTGCAAACCGTGGCCGAACTGGCGGCGAACCGGCACGGCCTGTGCAACGGGCAACGGGCGCTGTTTGGCGTCAGCCTGGGTACGCTGATGGCATCGTATGCATTCACGAAGGATGGTATGGGCAATCGGCTGCTGGGGACGATCGGCCATGCCGACCTGTCGCAATTCGCCCGCAGTTACAAGCCGTTTTTTGCGCCGCTGATCACGTCGCTGCCGGGGCGAATGATTGGCCGCCTGGCCAAAATGGTGTTTGGCAAAAGCGTCGAAGCCAGCCTCGATTTTCTGGCGATGCTCGATGAACTCAGCGCCGACGGCGATCACTGCACGCACGCCAACCCCGTCACCTATCATGACCGCGTGGGCGCCGACCGCAAAGTGCGGTTCCTTGTGGGCGACTCTGACCCGGTGGTGCGCGTCGATGACGCCCGCCACTGCGCCAGCCGGTTTTCCAATGGCGACTGCTACGTCGTGCCCGGCATGACCCACGGCGAATCGCTGTTCGGCCCCTCGTTTATTGACCACGTGCGGTATTACCTTGTCACCCAACTGTCAGACTGGCGGGGCCGGTAACCCGCCGGGCCCCAGGCGCCGCCCTGGCGGTCGGGCCTCATTCGGCTGGCAACCGCACGGGCCGGTCGCGACCCTCAATGAAGATCCAGGCCGAGTCGATCGCGACCGGGGCGAATTTCTGGACGTGTCGCGCGGGCCAGCGGATCGTGATTTCACTGACCTGCAGGTTGCCGCCCAGGCCGAAGGTTAGCTTGCGTTCATCGCTGGCCTGGTACCCGTCGCCCGCCGTCAATTGCTGAACTTGCGCCCCGGTTGCGGCTTCCAGCCGCACTTCGGCGCCAATCGCGTCACGGTCGCTGGCAACGCTTCGCAGGTGCACTTGCAGCCAGTGCCCCGTGTGCGGCGTCGTATTCGTCACGAGCGCCGCCGGTTCTTCGAGCTGTGAAACGGCGAAGTCGTCTTTGCCATCGCGATTCCAGTCGAGCCGGGCCAGCCCGCGGGCTGGCAGTTCC
>JAJXXL010000472.1 GCA_021781115.1 Planctomycetota bacterium | reverse complement strand
CAGGATGTGCGAGCTGATCAGCACGCTTTTCTGCAAATCAGTGGCCAGCAGGTGAATCAGTTCGCGGAGTTCGACACGGGCCCGCGGGTCGAGCCCTGCCGCCGGTTCATCGAGCACCAGCACCTGCGGGTCGTGAATCAGCGTGCGGGCCAACCCCAGCCGCTGCGACAGCCCTTTCGACAGCGTTTCGATCGGCTTTTCGGCCAGCCGGTTCAGTTCGGTAAACACCATGACACGATCGACGGCGTCGCGGCGGCGGGCTCCTTTGAACCCGTAAGCCCGGGCAAAAAAGTCGATGTACTCGAACACGTTCACGTTCTGGTATTTTCCGAACGCATCGGGCATAAAACCCAGAATGCGACGAACCTGGTCGGGGTCGTCGACCACCGACAAGCCCTGGACGAACACATCGCCGGCGGTGGGCGTGTCGAGCGTGGCCATCACACGCATGGCGGTCGTTTTGCCGGCGCCGTTGGGGCCGATGAACCCCACCACTTCCCCCACCCGAGCCGCGAACGACACGTTGTTCACCGCCTTGAGCCGGCCAAAGAACCGGTGCAGGTTGCGGAACTCAAATGCCGGCGGCGCCGCCGAAGCGGCCAACCCTTGCGGGCCGACAGCCGGTTGCGATGCCTGATTGACGCCGGCCGCCGACATGGCTCACCTCATTCTGACGCGCTGCTGTAAAACGTTGTTCTGCACACCGGGCCAACCGGCGCGCTGCGGCCTGCCGAGCGCCCACACCAAGGCGGTTCAATACCTGCCGATCCAGACGTGCAGATCGGGGCTGACTGTAAAGGTTTTCAACCCCACATCGGCGTTCGGGGCGGCATCGAACACTGCCAGCCACGACCGGTGGGGCAAACCGGCCGGCGGTTCGCGACCGGGCGACTTCAATCGCTTCAAAATCGATTCCTGAAACCCGGTCTGAAATTGCAGGTCGGCGACCGGGGGGTGCACCGGCATGTACGGGTGAAATGCGCGGCCGTCGTTCGTATCCGCGGCGACCCAGTGCTCGGGTGGCATCAGCGGAAACTGATCGTACACCGCGGCCAGTTCGCGCAGGTCGTCTTCGCGCGCCGCCTGAAGCTGGGCATTGGCGCCGGCGGCGATATTGCGGCCCACAAACAACTGGCCCGCGTCGTTCTTGACGACCAGCCGCCCGACGTTAACCGCCAGCCCATTCGCCACCGGCAGCCGTCCGTCAGCCACGGGGCCAATCTCGATGCGGCCGCGCTCGACGCGGTGCGCCGCGGTGACAAACTGGGTCAGCGTTCGTGAGCGGAGCCAGCCGTTTTTCAGATGTTGCGTATTGGTCCAGTCGACCACGCCCGACTCCAGGCCCGTGTTGTCGGGCCAAATCGGAAACACGGCCGTCTCAGGGGCGAACGTCAGGCCGGCCGAAGGCGCCAGGCCGGCATAATGCGTGACCCGGTTCCACGAAACGGCCGACTTGCTGCGCTGGTCAAGCAGTGTCAAACTGCGCACGCGCGACCGCACGCCAAACCCGTCGGAAGCGATGCCGTAGCCGAATAGCGCGGCGGTTGTCAGCAGCGAAATCAGCGGAATCGTCGCCACCAGCAGGTACATCTGCTTGCGTCGCCACAGTACAAACAGGTTGAGCGGCCCGATCGTCACGCTGAAGATCGTGATCAGCGTCAGAAACGCCAGCACGGGCACGGCCCCCACCCCCGGAATCAGAAAATTCGCGAATTCCTGGTGCCGGCAGCGGCTCGAAAAGCCGTGTCGTTTCGTCCACTGCCAGCGCGCCTGGCTCAGGTCGTCGAGCCACCACGCCCAATCGACCGCCGTGCCAGGAAACGGGTTCGCCGGAAAAGCATACACCCGCCCTAGCATCAGGTCGCGATGACTGAACGTTTCCGGCTGAACCAGCCAGACCGATGCTGCGGCTGCCGGTGGGGGGGCGACCGGCGGAACCCCTGCACCGGGGGGCCTACCGGGCGCGGGTACGACCGGCATGGGCACGCCAGGAAAACCGCCGACCACCGGGACGATCGGGTGATGCCGACCCGGCTCGGCGGGCAGCCAATCGGGCGAAATTGCGGCGCGGCCATTCGTGCCCAGCAGGCGGTTCAGATCGCCCGACCCTGCCGCCGGCCCGCCCACGTCGTAAACCAGCAATGTGCCGCCCGATTCGACCCAGTTCAAGAGCGCGGTTCGCACCGCCGGGGGCAACTGGTCGAACGTGGTCAGCGACAGCGCCGCGATATCGAGCCCGGTGAAGTCGATCCACGAGTCGGGCAGCAGCGCGGGCGCCGCCACCTCGCAGTTCGTGCCCACGGACGTGCTAAACCCGCGCCCAAATGTGGGGCCCGGCGTGCCCGCCGCACCGGTGGTCAGCAGGCTGTTCACCGCCTCGTCGAACCGGCCAAAGTCGACCGCGTCGGGCGAAATGATCAACAGGCCGGGCCGTTCGAGCCCCGGCTGAAACCGGTCGGCCAGGGTGAGGGTTTGCGTGAACGGTTCAAGCACGCGCCCCTCTTCACGAACCTCAAAAATGCCGGAGATTTCCGATTGCACCATCGGAACGGGCAGCGTGACCTGCACGGCGGCGTTTTGATCGACGACCAATTGCCTTTCGACCGTCAACATGTTCGAGCCGCCGCCCATGCGGAACCCGCGAAACAGCAATTGCAACCGCCGCGCCCGGGCCGTGTTCGTTAACCGCACGCGAATCGGGTAATAGCCGCCCGCCGCCGTCCCCGCCCAACGGGTGGTCACGGCGATGCGCAGGTCCGAGGCCTGGCGCGTCGATTCGGCCCCCGCCGCCCGCAATTCGGCCGCCGCCCACGCCCACCCCGCCAGGCACGCCAGCCAAACTCCGATTCGAATCATGCCTGCAAGTCCTCCGGCAACTCGCGGGCGACTTCAGGCGTCGCGGCCAATATCCGCTCGACGATTCGCGGCGGATCCCAACCTTCGAGCCGGGCGGCGTAGTCGAGTATCAACCGGTGGCACAGCACGCTGGGCGCCACCCGGCGGACCTCATCGAAACCAACATTCGGCTTGCCCGCCAGCAGGGCCGCGGCCCGGGCGGTGCCCGCCAGGGCAATTGCGGCCCGCGGCGATGCGCCGTATTTGACGAACTTGCGAACCTCTTCCGCCGCGTCGGCCCGCTGCGGGTGCGTGGCGCCAACCAGCCGGGCGATATAATTCGCCACGGCGACGGGCAGGTGAATCATGTCCGTATATTCAAACAATTGATTCAGTTCGCCGCTCGACAGCGCCTGGCCGAGTTCGGGCGGTTCGCCGCGGTGCCGCGTCGAGATAATCTGCTCCAGCGTTTCGTTCGACACGCCGGGCACGCTGATTTTGAAAGTAAACCGGTCGAGCTGGGCTTCGGGCAGCGGGTAGGTGCCCTCGAGCTCGATCGGGTTTTGTGTGGCCAGCACGAAGAATGGCAGGGGCAGCAGGTGGGTTTCGCCCAGAACGGTCACCCGGCGTTCCTGCATCGCTTCGAGCAAAGCCGATTGGGTTTTTGGGCTGGCGCGATTGATTTCATCGGCCAGCACCAGGTTCGCGAAAATCGGCCCAGGGTGAAACACCAGCCGCCGCCCGCTGCCGCTTTCTTCAAGGATCGGCGCGCCGACAATATCGCCGGGCAGCAGGTCGGGGGTGAACTGAATGCGGCGAAACTGCAACCCCAGCAAACGCGCCAGCGACTTGATCAGCTCGGTTTTTCCCAGGCCGGGCAGCCCCTCGAGCAACAGGTGCCCCCGCGCCAACAGCGACACGACGACCAGTTCGAGCAGTTCCTTCTGGCCCAAAATCGCCCGGCCCAGTTCGGTCGTCAACCGCGACAACAGTTCTTGCGCGCTGGCGGCTTCGGCCGGGTTCAACAACCGTGGCGCAGCGCGGGTCTGACCAGCCGGCCCGGCGGCGTGGCGTTCTGAATCATGGGCGGGGGCGATGGTAGCAGTTTCCGACTCGACCAAGGTGCACTTCTCCTGCTGACGACCGGGCGGTTTGCCG
>JAJXXL010000389.1 GCA_021781115.1 Planctomycetota bacterium | reverse complement strand
GCGGCATAAAAGAACGGCATGTACGAACCGCAGCGTTCCTTCGATTGGGCCAGCAGCAGCGGCCCCAGCGCCGACGCGAAGACAGTCAACATCTGGGCCGTACCTTGAATCTGCCCCAGGTGCCGACGGCCAAATACCTGCCCGAACGCGGTAAAGAAAACGACCGTCATCATCCCGCCTCCCAGCGACATGCCCAGGGCGTAGCCCATGAGTTGCCAGAAGGTCACAACTTGCGGCAGCCAGGCCAGGCCGCCGCCCAACAGTGCCAGCGAAATTGTCATTACGCCGCGCAGCGACACGCGCTGCACGAGCCAGCCCGCCAGAAAATTGCCAGCCAGCCCCAGGCCGGTGCCGACCTTGAGCAACAGGTAATACGTTTCGCGGTTGAACCCGCGCTCGGCGAGTATGGCCTCGTTGAATAATGCCGCGCCCGAGCTGACAAGACCGTATACCGATGTGGCCAGCGCAAACGCCCAGAACGCCGGCTCGGCGAGCGCGGCAGTCAGAGAATACCCGCCGGCGGACGACGTCGCCGGCGTCATTGAGTCCGCCGCGCCATCGACGCACAGCCCGCAGATTTCAGGCGTGTCGCGCACGAGCAGCCAGGCAAGTGGAGCCATTCCGAACAGCAGCACATACCCCATCCCCGACCAGATCGTGCGCCACGGTGCGTCGCGATAGGCGCCGATCACCGAAAACGCCGAGATGAACCCCAGGGCCATGAGCACCGTATACACGCCCATGGCCACACTCAGCCGGCGTGAAAACCACTTGCCGACGAGCGCCAGGCTCACGACTGACAATGCGCTTTGGCCCAACCCTCGTGTCAGCAGAATGGCCGCAAAGAACCACCAGAAACCGGTGAGCCGCGTCATCAACAGGACAACACCGCCCAGCGACAGCGTGACCGCGGTCAAAGTGAGCCGCACCCCCAGCCGATCAATCAGCCGGCCGCACGGAATGCAAAATGCGGCCCCGAGAATTGTGGCCCAGAAATTGAGTTCACCGAAACGCAACCGGTCGAGATTGAGCTCGGGGTCAGTGAGCAACCGCTCGGTAATCGTGCCCAGGCCATGCGTGCGGCCGGGCAGCGTCGCCAGCATGGCCAGCGCAGCGACGGCTGTCATCACCCAACCATAATAGACCGGCCCGGCGCCCCGATCGACGCGTACGGCCGCAGGCTGCGGGGCGCCGTCAAGTGTCATGCTGCAACCTTTCGTGACCGACCTTATCGGAAGTACATTCCCGAGCGGCCTTGCTGTTCGTGATGCGTTCGCATGCGTTCTTGAAATTCCTGGTAATGCCGCTGCCGCTGATCACCACCGTCTGACCGGGCGTTGTAACTGAGGTACAACGCCCGCCGCAGGCCGGGCGACCGATTCGGAGCCGAACGGTGCGGCGTCAGCCCGTGAAACACCGCCGCGTCGCCGGGCCTCAACAGCAACGGCACCCGCCGCCGCGAATCGACCACATCGGCGGGCAGCATGTATAAATCGGGGCGACCGGGCGGCTGGAGAAAATCGTGGTGATAGCCGGCGTAAAGTTCGGTGCAGCCGTTGTCGGCTGTCGCCTCGTCGATCGGCAGCAGCACCGTCAGGAAGGACCGCGGAAAACCGGGCCAATATCGCGGAATGTCCTGGTGCAGGTCGTAACCCCGCGCGCCGGGCGGTTTGAAGATCAGCTTTTCCTTGAACAGGCACGCCGGTTCGCCATAAATCGATTCGACCATTGCAACAATCCGCGGGTCGCTGGCGAACCCCGCGCATACGGGCGAAATGTCGTTCACCGGGTCGAACACCTCAAAGATCGGCTCGCCGGTTTCGACATGCTCCATAAACCGGCACCGCAGGTTGCCGGGGTCGATCAGGTCGCGATTGTCGACCAGCAGCCGCACGGCCTCGCGCTGCAAGTTCGCCACTTCCACAGGCGCGAACAGGTTTCGCCGCACGACATACCCGTGCTGCTGATAGTCGTCGAGTTCGGTCGGCGACAGGGCGGCACGATCGAGGGGCGGCGAGTTCATCGGGCTGGTCTCTTTCGAATGTCTGGCGGGGCACACGGGCCCGGGCCGTTTGACGGTTGCATATCAGTATTCGCCCAGGACTTCACCCGCCATGCGCGTCGCCAATGCGCTCCAGATCGTGCGCGCGATATTCTGGCTCACGAACCGGGTTGAGCCGTCGGCCAGCAACAGGTTTACCCCCCCGGCGTGCTGGCTGCGCGCCGCTTTCCAGCCGATTGCCGTGTAACCCAGGGCAGCGGCGTTCGTGATGCAATCCCACGTGGTCGCATTAGGCGTGTAGTAGTGGTTGTATGACGAATTGCGGATTTCGCCCGAAAACCAGAGGAATTGCCGCCGCTGGTCGTTGTTCCACAGCGACGGCGACGCGCATGCCCCATCGCTCATCGTGCTCGGGTACGTCGAGAGGTAGGCGTACACTTTCTGCACGCTGGCGGGCGGCGTGCTGCCCGAAGACACCGGCGGGCCGTCGCCCAGCAGGCTTTCCGACATCGCCGCCGTGTTCGACGAACCGTCGGTAATATCAGCCAGCCGCACATGCGAATCGGCGTAAAACACGCCGTCGGCGTTGTACGGCGAACCGTTTTGGGGGCCCGACGCCGTATTGCTCAACCCGCTGCCCTGGTTGGCGACGTAATTCGCCGGGCCGAACGCGTTCACGCCATATCCTGAACCAACTGACCGAAAGGCGTCACTGGGGCACAGGAACAGCGGAATCACGATTCCGGCGGCGATCTTGTTGTTGGGATCAACGATGCCCCAGGACCCGCCGACGAAGCCGTAGGTCGGCGCATTGAGGTTCATGAGGTTGTATACGGGCGTCTGGTCGAGGTACGGGCTGAGGTACGCCAGCACGCCCCAGTTTCCGCCCGAATAGTTGTAATTCGTACCGCCCGGAATCAGATTCGGCGGAAAGACGTCGAGCGTGCTGTGATAATTGTGCAGGGCCAGGCCCAACTGCTTGAGGTTGTTCTTGCACTGCGTGCGGCGGGCCGCCTCGCGCGCCTGTTGCACCGCCGGCAGCAACAGGGCCACCAGCACGGCAATGATCGCAATCACAACCAGGAGTTCAATCAGGGTGAAGCCGCGCCGCCGAGGCATGCCAAATCCTCCCGAAACATATACAATCATAAACTCGTTTGATTGTACGATCGTCAGAGTGTAGGCATTGCGCCGAGCGCTGTCAACTCATGAAAGTCAGCCTGGCACCGATGGATTCGCGCGGCGGAAAAAGTCGACGCCCTGCGCCCGGTTCGGCCGCCACGAATCGGCTGACCGTCAGTTCGCCGCATGAATTCTGCGCTGAACGGGCAGAGCGGCACTGAGGGCGGGGAACGGTTCCCGTGAAACTCGTGGGGCCGATCACTGCGCGACGCCGACCAAGAGCGATCCTTGGGCGGCGCGAGGTCAGGCCAGAGTGTTCAGGGCCGATTCGCTGCCATGACTGGCTTCCTGGGCGCGCTGCGCGGGCGATTCGGCCGATTCCTCTGACGCAACCGCGGGAGGTTGCGTGTAAGTCGGCGCCGAAAGGATATACGCCGCGGCGGCGGACGAGCTGAGTGCCGTGATCATGTTGAAGTCGCCTGGGCGCCGTCGCCGGGCACAAGGAAGAATTCTCGCTGCCGACTGTAGCGCCTGATGAAAAAGCATAGGACTGATCGCGTGGGGCGTCCAATCCCGGCGGAGTCGGGCACGCCCCACTGCTTAAAAATGAGCCGTTTTTTCGGATTGTACGCAACGCACCGGCCACAGCCCCCAAGACGGCGCAAGTCGGCGTCGGCGTGCCCGGTGCCATTGGCTTGTATCGTGCGGCCGCCGCCGGCTTAATGCACCGGCTCTTCGCGCGCGGGGCAGGCAACCCGACGGCTTGAACCACCGCAAGCCGAAAAGCTGAGCCGAGGCGACGCAACACGCAACGCCACGACTTCGACAGGATCGTCGCTTGAGTTGCCGGCGCGTTCGGCTATCATGTCTC
>JAJXXL010000554.1 GCA_021781115.1 Planctomycetota bacterium | reverse complement strand
AGATTCAGCGTCGCGTCAGTCGCATTTTGGCGGGATGTACCGCACGCGTCCGAATCGGAGGGGGCGCCGCTTCAGCGGGATCTGGCCCGCGGCGACTTCCACCTGAGGCCGGCATACACGAGCCACCCCGAGGCGAGCGTCAGCGCCCCGGCGAGGGCCACGTAGGGTTTGCCGAACAGCGAGTGCGCGATCATCCAGAGTTCGAGAGCCACGAATGCCAGCGGCGTGAGGGGGTAGCCCCAGGTGCGGTAGGGGCGCGGCAGCTGCGGCTCGCGAATTCGCAACACGATGACGCCGAGCACCGTCAGCATGGCAAACAGCGACAGTGTAAAGCCGATATAGTTCAAGAGCGCATAAAAGCTGGAGGTAACAACCATGATGGCCGCGACGGTGGCCTGCAGCACAATGGCGACCAGCGGGCCGCCCCGCCCCCGGCGAATCGCCAGGATTTTGAGGGCCGGGTAATCGCGGCCGATCGCTTCGTACACGCGCGGCCCGACCATGATCAGCCCGCTGACGCTGGAGACCAGGCCCAGCACGATCAGCAGCGACACGGCATCGCCCGCCTGGCGGCCGAACAGGGCGACGGCGGCGACATGCCCCACGCGTTCGCCCGAAGCGGCCAGTTCGGCCGCCGGGGCCGACACGAGAAACACGTAATTCAGGGCCACATACAGGCCGGTCACCAGGGTGGTCCCGGCGATCAGGGCCAGGGGCAGGTAGCGCTCAGGCCGGCGGATCTCGCCCGCGAGGTAAACGGCCGAATTCCAGCCCCCATAGGAAAACGAAACGTAAATCAGCCCAATCGCAAAGGGCGCCGAGCCCACGGCCGTCAAAAATGGCGTCGCACTGGCGGCGGTCAAACGGGTCGCATTGCCGACAAACATTCCAGCGGCTGAAAAGCCGGCAATGAGCAACACCTTGCCGAGCGTCATGGCGTTCTGGAAGCGGGCGCCGCCGTCGATGTGCCAGGCGTGCATCGTGGCCAGAATGGCGATCAATGCCAGGGCGTAGCCGGTTTGCGGCCTGAACCAGGCGCCGGTCGGAGACGCAGCCGAAAGGTCGCCGAGCAGTGGGTGCAGGTATTCGCCAAACGCCAGCGCGCCCGCCGCGAGCGGAGCAGAAAAACCGACCACGAGCGATGCCCACCCTGACAGAAACCCCAACGCCGGGTGATAGATCCGCGAGAGCAACAGGTACTCGCCCCCATTGCGGGGCAACGCGGCGCCGAGTTCGGCGTAGGCCAGTGCGCCGCACAGCGCGGCTGCCCCCCCGGCCAGCCAGGCGAGTAACACCGCGGCCGGCGAACCAATATCGTGCACCAGAAAACCGGTCGTGGTAAACACGCCCGTGCCGATCATGTTCGCCACGACCAGCAGCGTTCCGGTCAATACGCCGAGCCGCCGTGAGGAATCGTCGGCGTCAGGAATTGCAGCGCTGGCGTCTGGCATGTTCAACCGGTGAAACCTTCCCTGAGAATCACGCTGGGGGGCAACAATCGCAATCGCGTGGCCTGGTCGCCAGGCGCATCGCCCTGACCCGGGCCCGCTTCACGAGGCCGAAGGCGGCGTGCCCGCCGCGACGGGGGCATTCGGCGCCGGCGGCTTCGCAGCCGGTTTTCCTGACCGGTTCAGAGCCTGGATCAGCCAATACGCCGGCATGGCCAGCAAACCGAAGCGGGCCGCTGCCACGACATGCAAGACCAGATCGGCGTCTTGCAGGGTGTACATTGCGGCCGCGAACGCGGCCAGCAGAACAATCGTCAGGCGATTTTGCCAGGAGGTGCCGGCCAGAATGATGGCAATCAGCAGCACGGCGCCGCTGATGACCCAGGTGTAACGCGCGGTACGCCAGTAGGTGACTTCGAGATCGTCGGCTCCCCCCAGATTGCGATACACATACGCATTGCCCTGAGGGTGAAAGTCGAACAACCCGCCCGCCGGGTCGCCAAACCAGGCGTCGAGTTCCGACGGGCCCTGTTCGGAGGGGGTCGCGCCCGCGAGCAGGGTCAGGTGGGTGGGGCGTTCGGGCGTGTAGCGCTCGGGCGACCCCACGAGCGAAAACTCGAGCGGCACCCAGACGGCCGCCCGCATCTGTTGCACCGGCACAAGCGGTATGCCCGCCGCCACCCCGCCGATGTGTGGCACGACCAGCGCCAACCGCCCGCCCACACCGCGCAGGGGCTGGTGCTGATACGGCACGCGAAACACGAGGGCCAGGGTAAACGGTTCATCGGAGCTGCTTTTGCGGGCGACGTTGACGAAATACGCCTGCCGCTTGTCGGCCGCTGGAGCGTCGCTCTTTTCGAGATCGACCTTTTTGCCCGCGACCAGCGAATCGAGCAACTCGACCGACGCCGGCAATTCCAACAGCAATCGCTGGCGTTCGCTCGACCGCAACCAGTAACGGCAACGATAGGTGATTACCGCTTCGTCGGTGACGACCGCTTCGATCAACGCGCGGCGCACGACGGTTTCGACGACGCGCTGAATTTCGTGCCGCACGTAGGCGAGCTCCAGTTCCTGCGGCTCAGACAGTTTTTCGGGCTGGTGGAAATAGCGGTAGGCGAGAAACCCTTCCTGAGGCAAATGGTTCAACTCGCGGACGTCGATCGCTTCAAAATCCTTCGCCACGGCCGATATGGCCAGCGAACGATCTTTCTGAATGGCCACTTCGCCCGACACCGAGGCCAGCCGCACCGGCTGGGCCTGACCCGTCTTGGCCGGCGAGTCGAGCACGCGCACGGGCCGCACGACGACGCGGGTTTGCGCGGCTTGAGCCTGCGGATCGGCCGGCAGGTCGTATTTCACGCGAAACGCGGCGGTTCCGGTGGTTTCGCGTTGCAAGACAACGGTCCACTCGACCCAGCCGTCGCGGGCGGCGTCGGCCCGGCTTTTCTGTTTGATGGCCGGGCTGTCAGCGCTGCCGGATTCAATTTGCACAGTGCCGGCGGCGGCTTCAGGAACGGCAAACCGGAAAGTGTCGAGGCCGGCATAGAGCACTTCATAGCGCAGGTCGGTTATGACGCTGACGAGATCCTGCCGCACATCGACGAGCGTGCTGACCACGGCACTGAGCCGGGTCGGTTTGCGTTCAGTGATGACGGGAATATCGACGGGGCGGCGGGAATAGGCCCAGGCCGAAGCCAGGCGAACGCCGGGTCTGGCCTGCACCTGCGCGGGGTCGGGCCGGCTGGGCTGTGCGCCGTGCAGCCCTTTTTCGTCGGTCAGCACCTCCAGCGATTCGGGGGCGTAGACGAGGATCGTGCCGGTTTCGCGGGCCAGGCCCAAAGGTTCGAGCAGCGGCAGCAATCGCGATTCCTTGGCGGCCCCATCGACAATCTGGTGGCCGAACACCGTCAGGGCGATGTCGCCCTGAGTTTTTTCCTTCAACGAAACAATCAGCAGGTTGGCGCCATCGGGAACCTGGAATTCGCGCATGGGCTCCGATTCGACGCGGTCGATCAGGAGGCCGGGCGGCAGCTTGAACCGCAGCTCGAACACGCCCGCCCGCTCGACCGTGTAATGGAGCTGTGCCACCAGCCGCAACTCATCGTCCTGAAACACGAGCTGCACCGCCTGATCGGTCAGCAGCCTCGGTTCGACGGCGCGCGTCGCCACCTGCAACCGCGCGCGGGGGCTGTAGAATTTGTAAAACCGGGTCTCGGGCCGGCGCAACGCGGCGGGAACATCGGCGGCTTCGACGCGCGCCAGGCCCGACTGGTCTTCGACGGCCAGCGACAATTCGGGCCCGTGGCCCACGGCGAGGAGGCCGCTTTCGCGCACGGCGTCCAGGGAATGGATGCCGTGGCAGACCCCCTCGGGGTCGATGCCCACGACGTCGAATGCATCGGCTGGAACCGGGTGCTCAGTATGCACTTCGATGGCAACCGCTTTCGAGTCGCTGCCCAGGAGATCGACCGTCAGCACCTGGTGCTTTTCGGCGGGTTCGACCTTCCACGATTTCAGGCCGCCCGCCGAAACGTCAAGCACGCGGTGCTTGAGC
>JAJXXL010000491.1 GCA_021781115.1 Planctomycetota bacterium | reverse complement strand
GACGCCACGCATCACTCGAGGCCGAGCTGGCTGGCTAGGCCTTCGCTCGTGCGACTCTTGCATTCGCGACTCTCCTCCGGCTTATGCCGGCGCACTCAGACACCCATACTTTGTCGTCGGGAAATGTGTACACGCGCACATATTCATCGGCGGCAGTCGCGTTTGCTGGTCGGCTTGATTTCGGATCGGGCTTTCGTCGCCACGCGCGCCAGCCCCGGCGTGACGACGCAGGACGGGTACGTTGTCAGCGACTCGGATGTGGGGATTGACAGTACGGCGAATGCGTGGGATACAAACGTATAAGGGCCACCCGCTGTTCGGAAGTGTCGAACAGTGGGTGGCCCTCCCTGTGGATCGACAGTTACCGAAATCAGCGGTGCCATTAGCAACTGGCTTGGCGTCGGCGCGAGAGTTTTGCGTAGTGATACCGGCGGGTTCGTGATTCAAAGTGCCGATGGCCTGCGGCAGTTCCGCATTGATTTTCGAGGGCCGGGCGCGCCGCATGCGCATTTTGAGACGATGGAGCCAAATGGTCGCTTTGTAGATGCCGTTCCCGGCAAACACCGGTTTCCGATTCTGCCGTAAAAAGGGGGGGTAATGGGCTACGAAGCCGTTTTGAATCTACCCGGTGCATATCGGGTGTCTCTCGAAGAGCGCCACGAAGGAGTTTACGTGAATGTTTTTGAGTCGCCGACATCGACGGAACCATACATCGATACACTCCAAGCGGATCTCGAAATGGCAAAACACGCGTGCAAGCTCGACTACGGGGTTGAAGATCACCAGTGGCGAAAAACACCGAACGAACCGTGGCACGCCCCTGAAGCGAACGAAAGGTAATCCCGGCTGATTCATCACCAGAGAACCTGACGATTTTCCGGTGGCGACCGGGGTGGCGGCGGGGCGCGGGGCCTTGGCGAACGACGACCTCGTACGACACAGCGCAGTTCCAATGGATCACGACGACTGACGTCGAATCGGGTGGCGGCTCGAACGACACGACGGAAACGCAAATGGAACTCGTGCAGCAGACCGATGCCACAACGCCCGGCAACGCACCGGTCAGCAACAACACGCAGACCGACGTCGATGCGATCAGCGTGGATGGCAGTTTTTATGGGCCGAGCGGCACATGGCTCGAAACGACGGTCGAAGTCGACGGCGTGGTGACGTCCTCCATGTCGACCACGACGGGCGCCGGCGCCAGCGGGGTGAACCTGCCCTGGATCAGCCTGCTGGGCAACCCGGGTGCGGTCGCGGCGCAGGGCGCGGTGACGCTCATTGCGCCGATTGATGCGGTGTTCAGCGACCTGGGGACGCTCGACGACTTGTTGATGGGGCTGGGCGGCATCATTCCCACCGACGCCAGCGCCATTCCGAATGGCGACGCGCCGCAGGCGGGCGGGCGGGCGACAATCGCGCAGCCCGGGAACGTGGCCGGGCCGCTGTGCCTGTTCATCGCGCCGGGGCTGACCGGCGGCTACTTCGCGAACTGGCCCGGCCTGGGCGGCGGCATGCCGATATTGGGCGTCACCGGTTCCGGCGGCATCACAGTCGCCCCGCCCGACGCCCTGCCGATCCCCCACACCGCCGAAACCGACTTCGGCACCACGACCGCCCCGAGTGCGGCGTTCGCCATCACGATTGACCCCGCCGCCGCCGGCGGCGATGCGTCGCAGGCAGGCAGCAGCAGCGGGGGTTCAATCACGACCGGCCCGGCAACGCCGACATCCGGCGGCGGCACCACGGGCGGGCTGGCCGGCATGGTAACCAACCTGCTGGCGCAGGCTGGCGTGGGAATGCCCGGCGCACGCGATGGCCATCATTGGATCCCGCAGTCAGTTTATGAGGCGCTCGGTGGCGCGATGGATGAACTCGCTAAAAGGGTCTTCGAGACTGCAACGTTGGATCCTATTTTTTACAATCATGGGGCCGATACCTGGAACAAGGTCACCCACCCCCAATACACGGCGACGGTCAAAAAACTTTTGCAGGACTTCATCAAATTCACAACGAATGGCAGTCGCCCGCTTACGGGCGACGAGGCGCAGCTGTTCCTTGAGATGGTCCGGGATGGAAAAAACCTCGACCTGCCATTTGCCGTGACACACGCCGCCGAACTTAAAACGATTATCGCCTGGCGAAACGGGTTTCTCGACAGCATAGCGCTTGCCAAAGGTTTCACTGACAAAGCGGCCCAACTGGGCGTTACGCTGACGAAGGAAGAAGTCAAGGCGATGACGCAGGGATGGCTCGGCCAGTCGAATAAAAAGCTGTCGGCAAATGCCGCAAAGGTCTCGAATGCGCTCCGCGAAGAATTGAAGCTGCTCGACCCAGCAGCGCGGCAAGCGAAGTTTGGCTTGCTGCGGAAGGCGGCGGCCTTGGCGGTCGCCTACTCGATCATCCAGGCCGCAAGCGACGCGTACGCGGCCGACGGCACGATGAGTGCGGCAGGGATTGCCGCAGCCAATGAGTGGGCCAAAACAGTTGGCGGGTATTATGAAACCCAGGCCATTTTGGCAATCGCGGTGATTCCGGCCTACGACGCGCTGTGGAATTTTTTGTGGCGCGAGCGGTGGAGTGTGTACGATCGTGCCCGCCAGGCGGGAATCCGCGGTCCGCTGGAGAAATGAACGGTGCAAAAATGGTTCGCTGGTGCGTCACAGGCGTCGCCCTGTTGGGCATTTCGATCGTAATCGCAGTCAATGGCTGGAGGCAACCGATGACGCAAGACGAGCGGGAGATAATTCGGGAATTGAAAAAAACTTCGGGAAACTCGTTTGAATATGACAGCCACGGGGGGGTGGAGTTCGGTGGACCCGCGACCACGCTGCCCCGCCTCGGCGCAATCAGAAGCCTGGTCCGAATTGATGTCGGTTGGAACACACTCTGTACAGATTTTGATGAAAGGCACCTGGAATGCCTGCGCGGAATGCCCAACCTGCGGCGCTTAAATTTTTATGGGCACCCTGTCAGCGGGCCCGCCTTGAAGGTGTTGACGACACTGCCTGCCCTGGAAGGGTTGCATTGCACGCCGACCGACAAAGTTGTGGAAGCGCTGCAGTACATTGGCCAGTGCCATAAACTCCGCTCATTGGGAATTGGAAATTCCAAAGTCACCGACGAAAGCCTTGCGGGCCTCACCGGGCTCGAGAATCTGGAGACGCTCGACCTGCGTCGGACATTGGTGCACAACGACCTGTCGCCACTCGCCCATCTCACAAAGTTGCGTGGATTGGACGTGGGCGATACCGACCTTACTATCGCGGCAATCCGGCAGATTGGACGGATGACCTGGCTCGAAAGACTTCATTTGCCGAACGTCACCGATGAAGCGTTGTCGTCCATTCGCGACTTGACGCAAGTGAACTTCCTGAGCTTTGAACGCACGCCCGCATTGACGGATGCGGGTATCAAGCATCTTCAGAACTTTCACAATCTGAAGAAGCTCTATATGATCGGAGGGGGTCCGTTCCGGGATTCGGAATTGCGAATCCTAGCGACGCTGAAGCAGCTGCACGTTCTGGATTTGAACCATAAAACGGTGAATCCCGGGAGACGCCAGAAACTGGAAGCGGAACTGCCCGATTGTAGAATCCACTGGTGTGAGCCCTACGACGGCGCGTTGTGAGCAGCGCCGCCGAAGCCGGCGTGGGCGGCATGGCAACGAGCGTTTTAGCCAGCGGACTCGCCAGGCACGCCAAAACCAGACACCCACATTTATCGGACCGGTTAAATTGGATTGGGTGCGGTCGCTGTACTTAACTTGTTTTTGAGTAGAGTGTTGCGATGATCGGTTCGGGGTTTTCGAGCCGCGAGCGTCAGCGCAATGGCACTTACTTTGGGTGTGGCTTTTTTGGTCGCCGTTGCGATTGCGTTGACTTCGCGCGTTTTGCGTAGGCTTGGCGTGGGAATTGACGGTTTGGTCGGTTCGGGATCTTGCATCGGCTGGCGAATCGGACTGCTTTCTCGAAGCGTTCGTAGGCGTTTTCTTCGTGCAAATGGTTCG
>JAJXXL010000419.1 GCA_021781115.1 Planctomycetota bacterium | reverse complement strand
TACGCTGGCGCGCGGCTGCGGTTCAGTGTCCCCTCCAACCTGCGGTTCCCCAGTGCAGCAACACGACCAGGCGCTACCGACCGGGGGGCTTGCGGGCGGCTCGATTGCCGGGCCGGTTGAACCGGCCCGGGCCGCCGTCGATGACGCGCGCCCTGGGGGGCACAACCTCACGCATCGGACGTTGCTCGGCGTGTTTCTCAGTTTTGCCCTGTTTGCAGCGTGGCGTGCGCCGGTTCCGGGCGTCAACGAACCACACTATCTCTGCAAAGCGAAACACCTGTTCGCCCCCGAGTGGTGCGGGCGCGACCTGTTTCTCAGTTCGGCCGATGTGCACCTCGTGTTTCTCGCGTTCTTTGGCGGCGTCACCCGCGTCTTGACGTTGGAGGAAGCCGCTTGGCTGGGGCGTGTGCTGGCCTGGCTCGCACTCGCCTGGGGCTGGATGCGGCTCGCGCAGGAACTCCTTTCGTCCGCCGTCGCCGCCATTTGCAGCGCCTGGTTTTTTCTGGCCCTGGTGTCGCTGGGCAGCCTGTCGGGCGAATGGCTCCTCGGCGGGGTTGAGGCCAAGGTGTTTGCCTACGGCTGCCTGTTTCTGGCGCTCGCGCACGCCTGCGGGGGCCGCTGGAACCGGGCGGGGATCTGGTCCGGGGTGTCGATCAGCCTGCACCCGGTTGTCGGGGCGTGGGGTTCGATCGCGCTGGCCCTGGCATGGGTCTCGACGCAGGTTTGGCCGATTCGCCACCGGTCGGTTGCGCTACCCTGCGGCGGCGCCGCCCCGTGGCGGCCCGCTTCTGCCCGCGAGGCGGCTTCTGCGGCGGCGCTGGCCGTGCTGTTTGCGCTGCCAGGGCTGATTCCCGCCGCCGCGGTTCTCGCCGCCGCCGCGTCGCCCGAAGTTTCACGCCGGGCGGCCGAAATCCAGGTGTTCGACCGGTTAAGCCATCATCTCGACCCGCTCCGCTTTCGGCCGTCGGCCTGGCTGCACTACCTGCTGTTGCTGGCCTCTTGGCTGGGGTTGATGCGGTTGGCGGCGAAGTTGGGTGCGGCAGGAGAGGCGATCGACCGCAACTACTTTTTCGCGCGGTTCGTGCTGGTCACGGCGCTCATCGCCGGCGTTGGCGTCGTGGTCGGGGGCCTGATTCGCGCGCCCGCGTTGATGAAGTTTTACCCCTTCCGGCTGTTCGACGTCCTGCTGCCCGCCGCCGCCGCCCTGACGCTGACCCGCGTCTGGAGCGATGTTCAACGCCGACTGCGGGGCGCAGCACGCTCGCCCCGCAATGCGCTGCTGCGCGGTGCCGCAGGGTGTGCGCCGTTCCTGGCGCTCGCGGCGGCGTTCGCCGCACCCGTCACGGCAGCCAACCCGGGCGGCCTGACCGCTGCGCAACGTGACGATTGGCGCAATGCGTGCAACTTTGTCAAGCAGCGGTTGCCGTACGACAGTTTGATCCTGACGCCGCACCGCGGCAATTTTGGGTTCAAATGGTACGCCGAACGCGCCGAATACGTCGCCTACAAGGATTGCCCGCAAGACGCGGCGAGCCTCGTCGAATGGCAGCGCCGGCTCGATCGGGTTCGCGCCTGGCGCACGGCCCACTACGCCACCGATGGTTTTACACCCGAAGCTGTCGCCGAACTGCGGCGCCAAACGGGAATTGACTTCATCGTCGCCTGGACGGGCGACCCGTACCGCTACGCGCCCGTGTTTCGCAACGCCTCGTTCGCAGTGTACGCCTCGTTCGCGCCCCCCGCGCGCGAACGTTCCAGCCGACGGCGCCTGAAAAATGCGGCCAGCGCCGCGCGCAGCGCCGCCCCGGGCACCGCGAACTCCGTGAGCGCGGCCGACCGTCCCCATGACGACTGACTCAATAACTTTTTCTGATCGAGTGTCTCATGAACCATTACGATTCAACCACGATTCACTCTGTAACCGTCGCCGGCACGACACCTGGCCAAGGGCGCCGGGTTTCAATGGCCGGCCCAGTCCGTCGCACCGGGCAGCCGCATCGGCAGCCGCGGGGCAACGCGCTGGTCGCCTTCGTCGCTGCGGCGACCGTGTCGTGCCTCATCGCAACCGGCAGCGTGGCCCGCGCCGCGCCGCCGGCGAATCGTGCCGCCTCCAGCGGCGATGTGCGCCCGGCCCGCCGCATGGGCGAAGACTGGCCGCGGTTTCTGGGGCCGCGCGACACCGGAATTTCGGGCGAGCAGGGCCTGCTCGAAAAGTGGCCCGCGTCGGGGCCGCCGGTGTTGTGGTCGAAGCGCGTGGGAACCGGTTACAGCGCCCCGTCGGTCATGGGCAACCGGCTGGTGCTGTTCCATCGCTGGGGCCATGAAGAAGCGACCGAATGTTATACGGCCGACACCGGCGAGTTCGTCTGGCGGCACGCCGCGGCCACCGATTTTGAAGACCCCTACGGCTACAATAACGGCCCCCGCTGTTCGCCCCTGCTGACGCCAGACCGCTGCTACACGTTTGGCGCCCAGGGCCGGCTGACCTGCCTCGAACTTCAGTCGGGCAAACCGGTCTGGACGCGCGACACGGCGGCCGATTTCAACATTCCCCCCGCGTTTTTCGGCGTCGGCAGCACGCCGATTCTCGAAGGCGGCCGGCTCATCGCCATGGTGGGCGGCCAGCCCGACGCGGGCGTCGTCGCTTTCGACGCGGCCACCGGCAAAACCGCGTGGCACAATGTGGGCCTCAAAGACTGGAACGACGGCGGCGCCCGGTACCATCGCGATGACAAGCTGGCGAGCTACGCTTCGCCATTGCCGGTTACGATTCATGGCCAGCGGCAGGTGCTCTGTTTTATGCGGCCCGGCCTGATCTCGCTCGACCCGGCGAACGGCCGGATCTTGTTCAGCCATTTCTTCAGGTCGGTGCTGCGTGACTCGGTGAACGCGGCCCGCCCGGTCGTCGTGGATGACAAAATCTTCCTCTCGGCTGCGTATGACGTCGGGGCCGTGCTGCTGCACGTCGCACCCGACTGCCGCAGCGTCGAAACCGTGTGGCGCAATGAAGACTGCATGCAAACCCACTGGTCGACGTCCATTTACCACGGGGGCTTCGTGTATGGTTTCAGCGGTCGCCACGAACCCGGTTCAAGCCTGCGCTGCGTCGATTTCAACACGGGCGTTGTCCAATGGCAAACCCATGACGTCAACGCCGACGACGCCCCCGACCCCAAGGCCGGCCTAGGCGCCACTGCTCCGAAGTTCTACGGCCGCGGCTCGGCGATTCTGGCCGACGGCAAACTCATCGTGCTGGCCGAACGTGGCACGCTGGCGCTGGTCGAACTGAACCCCAGGAAATTCGTCGAACTCGCACGGGTAAAATACCCGCAAATGCACTACCCGAGCTGGACCGCCCCGGTCTTGTCGCACAAGCGTCTGTACCTGAGGTGCGAAGACCACCTGTTGTGCCTTGACCTTGCCCAGCCCTGACAACCGGCCCGCCCTTGGTGGCACCGGCGTCACTGCCGGTGTGGTTCCATTTCCTTGAACATCCTGAAGCGGCCGGCCCTGCTCATCAGAGTTCCCAGGTGCTTTTCGGGAGCGGTGTGTTGCCCAAGCGGTGCCGAGCCCGGCACCCATGTCGACGCCGCATTCTGAAACCCGCGCGATGTGAAGCGACGGGGGTCAGGAAGACGGAGTGGCCTGGCCGGTTTGGCGTAACACGGCGCGACTGGCTGCGTGCTTGTGGTTGACGGCGATCTCTGACACCGTACATATATCGCATATTGTTGACGGATAAGTTCCGGATTGATTGGTGTGTGCCTGTTGCCAATAATGCCAGGAGCGGGGCAACGGCTGCGGGGCGATTTCAAAGTCGGCCTTGCGCCGATGATCTTTGGCAATTTGAATCGAAATGCGATTTTGCGGTGTCTGCGGTTTAGTCACGGATGATTCGTCGCCAGCATCGGCGCTTTCCGATGGATCGCCACCGGAGTGGTACGCGCCGTCAGGCAGCGTCAGCGACCGGTTTGCGTGGCGGGACAGTGAAATACAAGTCACGCCGCAG
>JAJXXL010000412.1 GCA_021781115.1 Planctomycetota bacterium | reverse complement strand
GAAACGGTGCGCAACTTCGGCATCTGGTTCAAGCGGGCGGCCGGGCGGGCCGTGTCGCTGGCCGACGCGGCGGCGGGCAATGGTCGGCAGTGGTTTCAGGGCCTGGCGCACGCGCAGTCGGCGTTTGCCTGACGCGGGGGCGTAAGGCCGATCGTCGCGTAATGGCAAGCGCAGGCCGGCACGCCAATCGCTTGATCTGGGCATTATCGGGGCGTTTGCGCCCGGTGTCGTGGTAAACGGGCGGTATTCGGGGTGCCGCAGGGTCTGTGCAGCGAATGCCGCGATCTTCTGATCGCCGTCGATATCAACGGGTGTCTTACTATTGCAGAGGTAAGGAGCTATTCGGTCAGGCTGCGGGCGACGTCGGCGCGGTAGGCGGTAAAACCGGGGACGAGGCCGACGAGGCCCGCCAGGAGGATGAGTGCGGGCAGGAGCACGGCCTCGGCTGCTTCGAACGACCAGGGGTCGATCAGCAGGTCGCTGCGGGCCTCGACAATCGGAGCGGCGACGAACACCATGCCGTGCCCCAGCAGCAAGCCGAGGCTGCCACCAACGGCGCAGAGCAAGACGGCCTCTGCCACGATGATCGACAACACGGTGGTACGACTTGCGCCCAACGCGCGCATGACGGCAATTTCGCGGCGGCGATCGGCCATCGAGTTGTAAATGCTCACGAGAATCCCAACAAGCGACACGATGATGATCAACACCGTCATGACGACGAGCATCGTGCGGATATTTCCGACCACGTTCCGCAGCAATTTGCCGATTTGTTCAATCGGGTTGACGGCTTGGGCAAAGGGCCGCTCATTGACGTTGGCTTGCAGCAAAATGGCCAATGTGCGGGTCTTTGTTTGCACGAGAATTGCCGTGACTTCCTTCTGTTCGTCGGGAATTCGGTGCGGCGCACCAGCATCGCGGGTTTCGGCTTGGGGCAGATGTTGCGGATGATCGGCGGCGGGCGGTTGGTGATTGGCAATATCGCCAGCAAATGCGCGTTCGCGGGCCAAGGCCTCTTCGAGCGGCTTTTCATGCCCCGGAATTTCGTAGAACCCGTCGAGGTGAATGAACACGGCGCGGTCTGAGGGCGTTCCTGTAGGCCTGAGGACGCCGCGCACCGTGAACTTCTGATCGTGCACATCGTTCACGTTTCCGCCATGCGCGATGGGGAACTGGCTGCCAACGCTCCATCCTTGAGCCCGAGCGACGCGTGCGCCGATTACGGCGTCGAGCGGCTCGCTTAAAAAACGCCCGCCGGGTTCGACTTCAAATTTGTGGCCGGGGACGTATTCCAATGCGAAATATTCAGGAATGGTTCCGACAATTCGAAACCGGGCGTCTTGAGTCGTGTCGCCGAGCGCAAAGGGAATTGCGTGGGCGATCGAGGGATGTTTCTTGAACTTAAGATATTCCTTGAACGGCAGATTATCGATTGGCTGGTCCACGAAATAGATCGTGTTGAGCACGAGTTGCATCGGGCTGCCCTTTGCGGGGCCGATGACCAGGTCGAAACCGGTGGCACTCTGGCTGAACAGGCGCGTCACGACACCGTTGAGAACGAGCACTGTCACCATGAGCGCCACGCCCAAGGCCACGCTCAGCCCGGTGAGCGACGACGCCAGTGCCCGTTGACGGATGCTTTTCCATGCGATGGCAAACAGGCTCATCCCGCCCCCCCCGGCTGATTGAATTCGGTCAGCCGATCGACCCGCGCGAACTGTCCCGCGGCATCGAGTGAATGTGTCACCATGAGCAGCGACACCTGGTGCTCGCGGCACGCTGTGCGTATCAAGTTCAGAATCGTGCTTTGATTGGCCGGGTCGACATTGGCCGTCGGTTCGTCGGCGAGCAATAAAGTAGGACTGTTTGCCAGAGCCCGAGCCACGGCGACACGTTGTTGTTCACCCACCGACAGCATCGTCGGGCGATGATGCAACCGGTGCCCCAGGCCCACCTGCCCAAGCAGTTCCTGGGCCCGCTTCCGATCGGCCCGTCGCCCCGAAAAGCTCATGCCCAGCAGGACATTTTCGAGCGCGGTGAACGCGGCGAGCAGATTGAAGGTTTGAAAGACAAACCCGATCTTCAGCGCCCGGAATCGATCGCGCGCCGCCTCTGGCAAGCGGACAATGTCGGTGCCGTCGACCGTCACGGATCCGTCGTCGGGCAGCGTGATGCCGGCAATGACGTTCAACAGCGTGGTCTTGCCGCCGCCGCTGGGGCCAAGCAGTGCCACCTGTTCGCCAGCGAGCAAATCGAACGTGCGGATGTCGAGAATCGGCAGCAATCCGCCACCCGGCTCGCGAAACGATTTGCGAACATCCCTAAGCGCCAGCGACATCGCGTGCATCACTCCTTCGTCAAATCAACTCAACAGCCAGGCACAGGGCAGGGCGGGGCAGCCGGGGTCAGGGGTTAAGGGTGGGCCAGCGTAATGGCGCCATCGCATGCGGGGCCGACGAGCGTGGCGTACTTGGCCAGCGCTCCGCGCGTGTAACGGGGCGCGATTGGTTTCCATTGCGTTTTACGCCGCGCCAATTCTTCGGCAGAAACTTCGATGTCGATCGTGCCCTTCGCCGCGTCGATGCTGACCATGTCGCCGTTTTGCACGAGTGCAATCGGGCCGCCCACATAGGCTTCCGGGCCGATATGGCCGACCATAAGTCCGCGCGTGGCGCCACTGAAGCGGCCATCGGTCATCAGGCACACGTCGTACCCCAGGCCCTGCCCGATAATGGCCGCCGTGACAGCCAGCATTTCGCGCATTCCCGGCCCGCCTTTGGGGCCTTCATAGCGAATGATCACGGAGTCGCCCGCCTTGATTTCCCGCCGCTGAACGGCGGCAAAACAGGCTTCTTCGCTGTCAAAACATTTGGCCGGGCCGCGGTGTTGCAGCTTCGTCACCCCGGCGACCTTGATCACTCCGCCCTCAGGCGCCAGGTTGCCGCGCAGGATGACGAGCCCACCGGTGGGGCTGATCGGCTTTGACGGCGAAACGACGACATTCTGATCGGAGGGCACGGTCACCCCGACCAGGTTTTCGCGAAGTGTCTTGCCGGTGACTGTCAGGCAGTCGCCGTGCAACAGCCCGGCGTCGAGCAGGGCCTTGAGCACGACCGGAATGCCACCGATCTTGTACAAATCGACCGCGACGTACTTTCCGCCAGGTTTCAGGTCGGCAATGGTTGGCGTGCGCTGGCTGACGCGCTGCACGTCATCGAGCGTCAGCGAGAGGCCGCATTCCCAGGCGAGGGCCGGCAAGTGCAGGGCGATGTTCGTACTGCCGCCGGTGGCCGCTCCAATGGCAATGGCGTTTTCGAACGCTTCGCGGGTCATAATGTCGCGCGGGCGGATGTTGCGCTCCAGCAGGTTCATGACCGTTTTGCCGCATTCGACGGCGAACTGGTCGCGGGCGGTTTCGACGGCGGGGGGCGAACCACTGCCCGGCAAAGCCATGCCAATCGCCTCGGCGACGCAGGCCATCGTGTTGGCCGTAAACTGCCCACCGCACGACCCGGCCACCGGGCAGGCGTTGCGTTCCATTTCCAGGAGTTCGGCGTCGGTCATTTTGCCCGCCGCATGGGCCCCGACCGCTTCGTACACGTCCTGAATTGTGACGTCGCGGCCCTGAAACCGGCCGGGCAGAATCGTGCCGCCATAAATGAACACAGCGGGCAGGTTGAGGCGGGCCATGGCCATGAGGGTGCCGGGCAGGCTCTTGTCACAACCGGCCAAACCGACGAGGCCGTCGTAACGGTGGGCGTGCATCATGAGTTCGATGGAGTCGGCAATGATTTCGCGGCTGACGAGCGAAGCCTTCATGCCTTCGTGGCCCATGGCAATGCCATCGGAAACGGCAATTGTAACGAACTCGCGCGGGGTGCCCCCGGCCTGCGAAACACCGGTTTTGGCGGCCTTTGCCTGACGGTCGAGCGTGGTGTTGCACGGTGTGGCTTCGTTCCAAGTGCTGGCCACGCCGATGAGCGGTTTGTTAAGGTCTTCGTCGGTCAGCCCCATGGCTCGCATGAACGCGCGGGCGGGAGCTCGGCTGGGGCCTTCGGTGACTTCCTGGCTATGAATCTTGCGCATTGAATTGTGGTTCCCTGTGGCCTGGCGGACGAAATCAAGAACCGTATCTTGGCACCCCGCGCGCCGCTCTGCAAGCTTGCGCGACGATTGAAATTCGAGGCCCGCGCCGTTTCGTGCTTGACAGCCGCCGGTCCACCGATATCATCGAAAGTGGTCTGACCACTTTTGCCACGAACCGCCTGGAGAACAAAATCTTGAAGGCCGCGGGATTCTTCAGTTGCCTGAGCGTGCTGGCCGCGTCGACGGCCTGGGCGGGCGATGATGCGCTGTTTCGCGAAAAAATTGGGCCACTCTTCGAGCGGCATTGCGTGGTGTGCCACCAGGGCGAGAAACCCAAAGGCGGGCTGTCGCTTGTCAATGCCAAGGCCGCGTTGCAGGGTGGCGATAGCGGGGCGGCGATCGAACCAGGGCGGCCCGATGACAGCCTGATCCTGGAAATGATCAGTGGCGCGCAGCCAGCCATGCCAAAAAAAGCCCCGCCGCTGGCGGCGACGGAAATTGCGGCGGTTCGCCAATGGATCGCTGCCGGCGCAATGTGGCCGGCCGATGCGGTCCTCCGCGACAAGCGTCTGGCCGGAGAAAACGACGGCTGGTGGTCGTGGCGCCCGCTGACGCGGCCCGCGACGCCAAGCGTGAAATCTGACTGGGTGCAAACGCCGGTCGACGCGTTTGTTCTGGCGCGATTGCAAGCCGCCGGGCTGTCGCCGGCGCCAGCAGCCGACAAGCGTACGCTCATTCGCCGACTGACGTACGACCTGCATGGGCTGCCGCCCACGCCCGATGAAATCGAGGCATTTCTCAGCGACACGGGGGACGGTGCCACGGGGCGGCTCGTCGAGCGGCTGCTCGCATCGCCGCGCTACGGCGAACGGTGGGGGCGGCACTGGTTGGATGTCGTGCATTACGGCGAATCGCACGGTTATGACAAGGACAAACCTCGGCCGAATGCCTGGCCCTACCGCGATTATGTGATTGATGCCTTCAACAGCGACAAAACCTGGTCGCGGTTTGTCGAAGAGCAACTGGCGGGCGACGTGCTGTTTCCCGGTGACCCGGCGGGAATCGTGGCGACGGGGTTCATTGCCGCCGGTCCGTGGGACTTCGTGGGCCACGTCGAGTTGCGCGAGGGAACGCTCGACAAGCTGATTGCGCGTTCCAACGACCGCGATGACATGGTCGCTGCCACAATGTCAACATTCATGAGCCTGACGGTGCACTGCGCCCGCTGCCATAACCACAAATTCGACCCAATCGCGCAGGCCGACTATTATCGGTTGCAAGCGGTCTTTGCCGGAGTCGACCGGGCTGATCGACCCTACGACCATGACCGCGCAACGCACGACACCCGTCGCGCCCTGCAACGCGAACTCGCGGCGCTTGACGAACGGAAAAAATCGGTCGAGCACGCAGTGGCGCGCGTGACGGACCCCGCAATTACGCAGCTCGATGAAAAAATTGCCGACACGGCCCGCCGCGTGGCCGCGGTGGCGGCTCGGCCAAACTCCGGCCCACCCAGCCCGGGGTTGGGCTATCACAGTCAGATTGCCTCGTCGCCCGACATGACAAAATGGGTGCAGGTCGATCTGGGGCGGGCGGTTTCCATCGACCAGATCGTGCTTTTGCCGGCGCATGTCAAGTATGGCGGCCATGTGGGCCCGGGGTTTGGTTTTCCGCCGCGTTTTCGCGTCGATGTTTCAGATGACCCCGGCTTTTCACAATTCTCAACCGTTGGCGACGAAACACGGGGCGAACTGGCAAACCCCGGCGACGGACCGTATGTGGTGGCCCCGGTGGGTAAAACGGCGCGGTATGTGCGTGTGACGGCGGTCCAATTGTGGAAACGGACGGACGACTGGATTTTTGCGCTTTCAGAACTGCTCGTCTTTTCGCAGGGTGAAAACGTGGCCGCCGGGGCGGCTGTTGCGGCACTTGATTCGATCGAAGCCGGAAAATCCTGGGCCAAAGCGAACCTGGTCGATGGTTTCACAAGCCTCGTGGCCGTGCCCGCTCTGGTCGGTGTTGGCGCGAACGACCACAGCCCGAGCAACGGGTATCATAGCGGCATTGAATCGCGGGCTGACGTGGTGAAATGGGTTCAGGTTGACCTGGGGCAGAGTGCGCCGATTGACGAGATTCGCCTGTTGTCGGCCCGCCCCACCGATTTTGCCGATACGCCCGGGTTCGGGTTTCCCGTGCGATTCCGGCTGGAGATCTCCAATGACGAAAAGTTCTCGGCACCGACAATCATTGCCGATCATACGGGCGCTGATTTTGCCAATCCCGGCGATACCGCGGTCGTCGTTCCCGCGGGGGGACATACAGGGCGATTCATTCGCCTGACGGCTGAACGGCTGTGGAAGCGCACGGACGACTTCGTCTTCGCTCTCGCCGAGATGCAGGTCATGGCGCGTTCGACCAATCTGGCGGCCGGCTCCGCTGTCAGTGCGCTCGATTCGATTGAAGGCGGTCGTTGGAGCCGGCAGTTTCTGGTCGACGGCTTCACCAGTCGCGGCCCGATTGGCGGGCTGGCGACGGCATTGGCCGGCTTGGGACGGCGGTCAGGACTTCAGGGCGAGCTCGATCGCCTGCGGACGGCGCGCGAAGCGGCCGTCAGCGCCCGGCTTGATGCTGCCACCCGCACCGAACGCGAAGCGGTCAACCGCGAACGCGACCTTGTCAATCAGCGGTTGGCCGCGCTGCCGGCGCCCGGCAAGGTTTATGCGGCTGCGCATCGCGTTGCGGGCGACGCGAACTCGCAAGCGCCGCTGAAGCCGCGACCGGTTTACTTTCTGTACCGTGGCAGCGATAAAACGCCCGGCCCGCTGGCTGTGCCCGGCGCCGTGGCTGGTATTCCCGGTCTGAACGCCGATTTCCAACTGGCCGATCCTGACGACGAAGGCAGCCGCCGGGCGGCACTGGCCCGGTGGGTCACGCACCCCGGCAACGGGTTCATGCGGCGGTCGATCGTCAATCGCGTCTGGCACTATCACTTCGGCCGCGGCCTGGTCGAATCACCAAATGATTTTGGCCGGCAGGGGGCACAGCCGACTCATCTGGAACTGCTCGACTGGCTTGCCAGTGAGTTTCAGGAGTCAGGCGAATCGCTGAAGAGCCTGCACCGGCTGATCCTGACGAGCGCCGTCTACGCGCAGAGTTCGCAACCAAATCCGGCGGCGTCAGCAGTTGATTCGGGCAACTTGCTGCTGTGGCGCATGAACCGCCAGCGGCTCGAGGCTGAGGCGGTGCGCGATACCGTACTTTATGTCAGCGGCGATCTTGACGACCGGCGGGGCGGGCCTTCAGACCAGCAATTTTTTTTCAAGGATGATCACTCGCCCGTTTATGATTATGACCGATTTGACGTTGCCAGCCCGCTGAGCCGGCGGCGGAGCGTGTATCGCTTCATCGTGCGGAGCGTTCCCGACCCGTTCATGGAATGTCTCGACGCCGCTGATCCTTCGCTGTTGACCCCCAAGCGCAATACCACGCTCACAGCGCTGCAAGCTTTGGCGCTGCTCAACGACAAGTTGATCATTCACCAGGCCGGGCGGTTCGCGGCCCGGGTCGAAGGCGTCGCTCCAAATCGCGCGGCACAAATTGACCTGGCGTACCGGTTGGCACTGGGCCGAGCCCCGATGGCCGACGAGGCTCGGGAAATTGAGGCGTTCGCGGCGGAATATGGCATGGCCAATGTCTGCCGGCTGCTTTTCAATTGCAATGAATTTCTGTTCGTCGATTGATTGCTGCCAATTGAGGTGCCCAATGTTGCATGGACCTTCAGTCGCCCCGATGGGCAATGCGGTTTGCGGTTGCCCGCGGCCACGTCGCTCGCGGCGTGAATTTCTGTGGGAGCTGGGTGGCGGCCTGGGCGGAATTGCGCTGGCCGACCTGTTGGGGCGCGACGGCCTCGTTGCCAGCGACGCGTCGCGCCAATCGGCGGTCGAAAGAAACGGTGGCTTGCACCACCGTGCCCGGGCGCGGCGCGTGGTGCAATTGTTCATGTCGGGAGCGGCGAGCCAGTGCGACATGTTCGACTATAAGCCCGAATTGATCAAACGCCACGGAACGCCGTTTGACCCGGGTGAAAAGGTTGAACTCTTTCAAAGCAGCCCCGGCGACTGCATGGCCAGCCCCTGGAAATGGCGGCAGTACGGCCAGTCGGGCAAATGGATGAGTGACCTCGTGCCGCACCTGGGCGGGTGCGTCGACGAGATCGCCTTTATTCACTCGATGTATTCGAAATCGAACGTGCACGGCCCGGCGACGTTCATGCAGAACACGGGGTTCACGCTGCCCGGGTTTCCTCATTTCGGGGCGTGGGTTTCGTATGGATTGGGCAACCTCAACGAAAATCTGCCGACGTTTGTCGTACTGCCCGACATGCGGGGGTTTGCACCCAACGGCCCCGGCAACTGGAGTGCCGGGTTTCTGCCCGCGACGCACCAGGGAACACTGATCCGCCCTAATGCCAAAGCGCCGATTGCCGATCTCTTTCCGCCGGAGACGGCAACGTTCATTTCCAAACCCGGCGAGACGGCCGGCCGCGACTTGCTGGGCCGGCTCAACCGCAAACACCTGGCGGCTCGGGCCGACGATTCGCGACTCGAGGCGCGAATCGCCGCCTACGAATTGGCCGCCCGGCTGCAGCTCAGCGCTCCCGAAGTGCTCGACATTTCGGGTGAGACCGCCGCGACGCACGCCTTGTACGGACTCGATGAAAAAATCACCGAAGATTTTGGGCGGAATTGCCTGATTGCCCGGCGACTGCTGGAACGCAACGTCCGGTTTGTGCAGGTCTGGAGCGGGGCCGACAACGGGTTTCCGCGGCGAAATTGGGACAGTCACGAAGATATTGCCCGCGATCACGGCGACATGGGCCGCAGCATGGACAAACCCGCTGCCGCCCTGATTCAAGACCTCAAGGCCCGCGGCATGCTTGATGACACGCTCGTGATCTGGACGACCGAATTCGGCCGGATGCCGTGCAGCCAGGGCGGCAAGGGACGCGACCATAACCCGTTTACCTTCACGAGCTGGATGGCCGGCGGCGGAATCAAGGGCGGCATCACGTATGGCAGCAGCGACGAATGGTCGTACAAGGCCGTCGAAAACCCAACGGCGTGCTACGATCAACATGCAACGGCGCTGCACCTGCTGGGCGTCGATCATGAAAGACTGACGTTTCGCCATAACGGCATCGACCGTCGCCTGACCGATGTGCACGGCCGCGTCATTCCTGAACTGCTGGCATAATGCCAATGAGTCACGCCGCCGGACGAACCGCGGTTGGCTCGCGCTGTGCCGGTCGTGGCGCCAGGCCGGGCCCGTTTTCGTGCAGGCAGGTGAAGGCGTAAATGATCAGGCCGGCGGCGAGGCCCAGCAGGGCGTCACCGAACCGCGCGTTGTAGGCGGCCGTTTGCAGCAGGGGCGTGTACCAGGGAAGCTCGGGCGCCGGCAGGTTCAGGTTTGCGGCGTCAGAGCGGGTATTGAGCGCCAAGTCGGGCGCGACGGGAATGCGCTGCTCTTCAGTGCCTGCGGCGTGAAAATCGACTCGCGCCAATTCCTGGGCGAAACTTTTTTCCGTTTTGAGGGCCGAGACGATCTTCTTCAGATGCTCGACCTGATTCTCAATCGCCACGAGCCGAAGTTGATTGGCGCGGTGCTGCTGGGTCAGCACAATCCAGTTGACCAGCTTGGGCGACAGGGCGACGGTGGCGTAGATCGCCGCTGAAAACAGCAGGCAAAGCCAAAACGTCAGCGAAGTCAACCAGCCTGAGCGTGACGACATGACAGAATGACCGGGGCAGTGCAGAACGGGGCGCGGCAATACCCGGCGCCGCGCGACGGGGTTCAACGGCAGAGGCTCTTGGTGTTCATCGGCGTGGCGGCCCCTGCGGCCCGCGTTTTCCTGCGGCAGGCGTCATTTCCGCCAGAGCTTGCCGCCGTAAATCGCCTCGCCTCCCAGCAATTCCTCGATTCGCAACAACTGGTTGTATTTGCAGATCCGGTCGGTGCGGCTGGCCGAGCCGGTCTTGATCTGGCCAGTGCCGAGCGCCACGGCAAGATCGGCGATCGTCGTGTCTTCGGTTTCGCCACTGCGGTGGCTCATGACCGCCGTATAGCCGTTGCGCCCGGCCAGTTCGACCGCATTAATGGTTTCGCTGAGCGTGCCGATCTGGTTCACCTTGACGAGAATGCTGTTGGCGACTCCCTGGCGGATGCCGTCTTGCAGCCGTTTGACGTTTGTAACGAACAGGTCGTCGCCGACGAGTTGCACGGCGGTTCCCAGGGCGTCGGTGAGCATTTTCCAGCCTTGCCAGTCGTCTTCAGAGCAGCCGTCTTCAATCGAGCAGATCGGGTATTTTTTGACCCACGACTGCAACAGGGCCACCATGTCTTCGCGAGACAATTGACGGCCCTCGAACTGGTATCGCCCGCTGTCGGCGTTGAAGAATTCGGTCGAAGCGACATCGAGTGCGATTTTCACCTGGTCGCCCGGCTGATAGCCGGCGCGTTCAATCGCCGTCATGATCACGTCGAGGGCCGCCTGATTGTTGCCGAGGTTTGGGGCAAACCCGCCCTCGTCGCCCACGGCAGTGCTCAGGCCTTTCTCGGCGATCACCTTTTTCAGGGCGTGAAAAATCTCAACGCCAGCCCGCAGCCCGTCGCTGAACGAGTCGAACCCCAGAGGCATGACCATGAATTCCTGCACGTCAACGCCATTGTTGGCATGCGCGCCGCCGTTGATGATATTCATCATCGGCGCGGGGAGGTACTTGGCCCCCACGCCGCCCAGGTAGCGGAACAGCGGCAGAAAACTGGCCCGTGCCGCAGCGTGCGCGCACGCCAGCGAGCAGCCCAGAATGGCGTTCGCCCCCAGCCGCGATTTGTTTTCCGTGCCGTCGAGCTCGATCATGGCTGCGTCGATCGTGAGCTGGTCGGTCACGTCCATTCCCACGATTTCGGGGGCGATTTCCTCGTTGACGCTGTCGACCGCCTTGAGCACCCCCTTGCCGAGAAACCGCTTCTTGTCTTCGGCGTCGCGAAGTTCGCAGGCTTCGTGCCGCCCGGTGCTGGCCCCGCTGGGCACCGCCGCCCGCCCGATCGTGCCGTCTTCCAGCTCAACGTCGACTTCGACCGTCGGGTTGCCGCGACTGTCGAGGATTTCCCGGGCGTGCACCGATTCAATCAACATGCTCATGATCTGTCGTCCTTCCTTTGAAAGTTTTCAGCGGCGGCCATCCGCCGCGAGGTTCGTATTGGCTGCAGTGCGGCGAAACTTCGCCGCGACCAGGCAACGCGTCGGCACCCTCGGGACCGACGCGTACGCATTCGTCATGCTCAGGCCAGTGGGCGAGGCGAACCCTGATGCGTCGCCGGGGCCGGTCAATACCGGCGGGCGTTGGCCGAGCCGCATTGTTGTCGATTCGCCGCGAAAATTCCACCGCACACGCCACGGGCGCTTCGCCCCGAAACGCGGCGGCAGTGTCGCAGGCCGGCAGGCTGCCGGTTACACTGGAGGCCCGCGGCTTGTCGCCACGCGGCTGAAAACTTGGCGATGAGCGCAAATGCCGTTAGCGGCGCAGGGTGCGCGGTGCGCCCGGCGGCCCCCCGTTTTGACCAGCAGGCGATCAGCCCGATCGCCAGATTTCGCCCAAGGATTACCGGGAAATTTCATGCCTGACGCTGAAGTCACATTGACCAATCCGGCTGCGGCCGCTGCAACCGACCCGGCAGTCGGCGGCGACAGTGGCCGCGGCACGGCCGGTCGTGTTCCGCTCGAACCGATGGATCCACAAATGACATCCATCCAGCCGGGCGGCGGAATCTGTATGAACATTGAGCTGGGCTGGGGCCATGTTCGCCGCTGGTATCTCAAAACATTCAGACCGCGTTATGTCGCCCGCATGCGCGGGTTGCGGCGGGGCGAGCCTGGCGGTTGCCCGCACGAGGTGCTCGACCCGCGCGACCTGAAATACTACCGCAACCTGACCGACTGTCATTGGGCTCCGGGCGATGACCCATTTGCGTGGCGCGATCGGCTGCCCTTTGCCCGCGTCGGGTTGTGCGAACTGCTTCTCATTGCCGGTGCGTTTTTCGCTTTGGCCGCGGGCGGCTATCGCATTCATCCGCTGGCTGCGGCGCCCCCTGCGGTGCTGGGGTTATGCATCGTGTGGTTCTTTCGCAACCCGAGGCGCACGCCTCCCGCCGAAGCGGGGCTGATTGTTTCGCCGGCCGACGGAAAAATCGTGCACATCGAGGAACTCGAGTTCGACGAATTCATCGGCGGGCCGGCAGTGCTGATCGGAATCTTTCTTTCGGTGTTCAACGTACACATCAACCGCACGCCCGTTGCCGCGCGGGTCGTCGGGCTGCGTTACCGCCGGGGAAAATTTCTGAACGCCCTGCTTGCCGCCTCGGCCCGCGAGAATGAGCAATTGGCGATTCGGCTCGAAGAAATGGCGGCGCCGCACCGGCGAATGATCGTCCGCCAGATTGCGGGCGCGATTGCCCGTCGGATCGTGTGCTGGGCCAAGCCGGGCGATGAACTTTCGGCGGCGGCTCAGTTCGGCATGATTAAACTCGGTTCGCGCACCGAACTGGTATTGCCCCGCGAACCCGGCCTGACGATCGTGGCCCGACTTAACCAGAAGGTTGCCGCCGGCACGACGGTTCTCGCCCGGTACGAGTCACCCGCCAATTCAGGCCAGTGACCGGCATCACGAGAAATCGTGGTGGCGTTGTGGTGTCACAGTCAGCATTCCAACGAGTCGCGACCGTGAGTCTGCGGCACGACTTTCCAAATTATTCGCAGGAAACGACTCCCTGACCGTTGCGGTTCGATGTCGAGTTGCGTTTTTCAACGCGCGTGCAGACTGCGTGTGGAACGAACTGGCACGAGGGACCGCCAAGGATTCCCGCCTCAGGATTCGTGGCCGGCTGGCCCGCGGCATACCCGGCGAGCGGGCGAACGTAAGGAACGTAAGAGGCCACCCATTGTTCAGAAATGGCGAACAGTGGATGGCCCGTTACGTATTTACGGTTTTACTGGCGGCCGCGCTGTAGTAAAATAGCGCCCGCAATCATGGGTAAGTTCGGCAATCGGTCTGTGGGTGAATTGCAAAGCTCAAGGGTTGCGATCGGGGCTAATCATGAACCAATCGGGCAAACCGACGAACGATTCCGACCTGGGGGCTACACAGCCGATCTCTGCCGGGTGCGCATCACTGATCGATCGACTGATTCGATCGCGGCTGATCACGAGCGAGCAGATTGACGAATGTCGCAAGTTTCTGCCCGCGACCGCGGCGACCGGCGATGCGGCGACCGGCGGTGCGGCGGTCCTCCAGGAGTTTATCCGCACGGGGCTCATCACTCGCTGGCAGGCCGAAATGCTGCTCGCCGGGCGAACCGAATTCCTTCTGGGCAGGTACAAGCTGCTCCAGGAATTGGGACAAGGCGGCATGGGGACGGTGTACACGGCAATGCACGTCACGCTGCAGCGCACGGTGGCGCTCAAGGTGCTGGCCTCGAAGGCGCTCAAGAATCCGGCGGCGGTGGCCCGGTTTCACAGGGAGATCCAGGCGATCGCGGCGCTTGATCACCCGAACATCGTCGCCGCATTTGATGCCGACTGCGTCGACAACACCCATTTTCTGGTGATGGAGCTGGTTGCGGGCGAAGACCTCGACCGACTTGCGAAGCGGGTGGGCCGGCTGCCGATTGGCGCGGCGTGCGAATTCGTGCGGCAAGCGGCCGCCGGTTTGCAGCACGCGCATGAGCGGGGGCTGGCGCACCGCGACATTAAACCCTCGAACCTGCTGCTGGCCAGCACGACCGAAGGGCAGCCGATCGTTAAGGTGCTCGACCTGGGGCTGGCGCGGTTCGCCGCCCCGGGCGATGACGGCGGCGGTCTGACGCAAACGGGGGAGGTCATGGGCACGCCCGATTACATCGCCCCCGAGCAGGCGCAAAGTTCGAAAACGGCGGATATTCGCAGTGACATTTTCAGCCTGGGCTGCACGCTGTTTCGCCTGCTCACGGGAACGATTCCCTATCCGGGCGAAACCCTCATGGAAAAACTGATGGCGCGGGTGATGCGCGAGGCGCCTGCGGCGAGCAGCCTGCGTCCCGAGATTCCACCGGCGCTCGACGCGGTCGTGGCCCGCATGCTGGCCCGCGACCCCGCCGCGCGGCACCAGACGCCGGCGGACGTGGCCGGCGCGCTCGTTCCCTTCGCGGTGCTTGCCGAGGGGGTGCAGTTTGTCGCGGCGACTGCGCAGGCCGCCGCCGCGCGAGCGCCGGGCGAACAACGTGCTCTGCCGGCCGGCACGCGACGCTTTCGCGATCAGCTTTCAACGCAGGTGACAGCAGGCGACGCCGCCCGCCCACCAGGCCTGCCAACCGCTGAGCCGCTGCGCAAGAGAGGCACTCTGAAGCAACCGGCCGCGACAACCCGTCGCCACTGGCGCGTTCCCCTCATGACGGCGACGATCATGCTGGCAATTTGCGTTGTTGTCGCGCTGGCGACAGCGTGGCGCGAGGCGAACATGACGACACTGATCGTCGACTGGCCCGAATCCGAACGGAATGGCGGCAACGTGCAGGTCGACGGCGTTCGCCTCGCGTTGCCGGCCACGGGCGAGCTGCAGTTCAAACGATCAGGCGGGCGGCGTTCGTTGCGGCTGTCGCGCGACGGCTACGAGAGCGTCGAACAAACCTGGGATTTGCCCTCGGGCGGGGTCGCGACATTCACGCCCGAGTGGCGGCCCACGGCGACCACCGCCCGGAATCTTGAGGCAACGGAGCTGACCCGCCGGGTCGCGGAAATCACCTCTGCTGATCCCGAGCGTTCTGAAACCGTGAAACTGCGGGGCGACCTGACGCGGTTCGCGCGCGAGCATGTGGCATCGCCCGAGTCGCCCGCCATCGCCAAGCTGATGTCGCGACTTCCCTGGCCGGTCGATTCGCTGCGCCGCGAGGACATTCCCGCCCAGGAATTGCGATTAGCCGGGTTGGGGTCGCCCGACGGCGCGCCGGCTGAACTCGTCGCGATTTTAGGGAGCGGGCGATTGAAGACCTGGGGTAGCGTTCGCGGGTTGAGTTACGCGCCCGATGGCAAAACCTTGCTGGTCATCGGTGACATGCACTCGATGTCGTGGGATCTTAAGACCGGCGAACCAAAACATTTTTTTGACAAGGTCAGTTTCACCGCGGTGTCCGCCGCGCGGCGGTTGGGGGCGACGTGCAGAGACGAAAACGACACGATTCGGATTTGGAACCTCGACACGGGAAAGCAGGAACTGGAATTGGATGACCCGCTGCTACCGATCTCGCCGCTGGTATTCAGCCCCGATGGCCGCTACCTCGCGGGCGGGACGACCGACGGCAGAATCGTGGCCTGGAATCTGAACTCGCCCGAACCGGCTGCCGTGGTTTGGAATGAGCCGGACCCGCTCGTGAAGGAATCCAACGTCGGCGATACCCCGGTCGATCGGCGCGTGCAAGCACTCGCGTACAGCCCCGATGGCCGCCTGCTCGCCTGGAAGCGAGCAAGCGAGCCGATCACGGTCTGGCAGGTCGAGCAGAAGAAGGCGCTGCTTTCCCTGCACTTTTCGGACCCGTCCCTGAAAAGCCTGGTATTCAACCCTGACGGCTCGCTTTTAGCCGTGGCCGTCAGTAAACGCGTCAATGGAAGAATTCGCATTTGGGATACGCTGTCAGGCGATGACGTTGGCACCTTGGGCACCTACCCTCCCCCGCCAAAGCCGGAAGAGGAATTTTCGCCAATCGGTGGAATTGCATTCAGCCCCAATGGCCAGACGCTCGCCGCGGCGACGGCGGGCTGGGATGTCACCGTTAACGTTTACGCCTGGAACGTCGCCGACCGGGCGATCCAACTCCAACATGGACTCTGCGATGAAGTCGGCACCGCCATCGCCTTCGCACCCGATGGAAAGACTGTCACCATCGGCACGAACATGGGGCATGCGGTGAGCTGGAACCTCGCCACGGGCGAACGGCTGCCGTCCACCGTTCCTGGGCATGAATCATCGGCCCAGTGCGCGGCGGTCGCCAGGGATGGCGCAACC
>JAJXXL010000418.1 GCA_021781115.1 Planctomycetota bacterium | reverse complement strand
CGCCTTTTCGGCATACTTGAGCGCATCGTCGGCCAGGTTCAGCTTGAACGCCAGGGGAATCATCGCCCGGTAGACCGGCAGCGCCCGCGGATCCCGCTCGACGGCACGCTTGTAGGCATTCAGGGCGGCCTGGTCGTCGTTGCGGCCTTCGAGAATCTGCCCGGCGGCAAACCAGGCGAGCGCCTCGACGCGGTTTTGCACCGCCGTGGTCCGCGGGTTCAATGGAACCAGCGGAGCCAGCGGGTCGTCAAATTCCTGAACCCGGTATCCCTCGCCGGTGGGGCGCTTTGGCTCGGCTGCCGGGTTCGCCGGTGGCGCGGTCGCAGCCGCTGGCGTTGCGCGGGTGCCGGGCAAAGGTGCGTCGGCGCGCGTCGCCGCAACGTCAGTCGCCACCGAGAAAATCGCCGCCAACAGGAAACTGAGGCCTCTCATCAACCCATCTCCATCAGGTTTGTGAAAGCGCGCTTGCGCATAATCCAACCTATGCCGCCGGTCCGCGGGATCCGACCCCGCGATGACGTGCGCCCGCGGCTACTTCTGCTTCTTTGGGGCCGCCCGCGACTGGTCCTTCCGGGCGGGGGCCTTTTTCGCTTTTCCTTTTTCGGAGGTGGCAGACCCCGCACGGCTGTCGCGCCGCGACTGGGCCCGCGTCGAGCCATTGCCCGCGCCCGCCATCGCCGATTTGGAGGCGCCCGCCTTTTCGACCGGCTTGTCGTGGGCTTTGCGCCCGGCGTCTTTTTTGGGCGGAGCGCCGCGGCGGAGCATTTCTTCGAGACGCGTCAGACCGACCGACGCATCGGTGGCGGCGTAATCGGCAGCAGGCGCGGCCACGGGCGAAAACCAGTCGCTGAACCGGTGGTCGGTGGCCAGGCACCGCAACAAGTGGCAGAACAACTGCGCGTCGGCCTTGCGGACGAACGGGCGCAGGTTTTCCGCCGCGTGGTCGGCCGTGTCGCCGGGGGCAGCCAGGCCGATCCAGATCAGGGCTCGATGTTGCCGATCGTCAAGCGGCAGGACATGCGCGCCCAATGAGTTTTGCAGCGCGTAGGAGCGCACAAACGCCGACAACGCCGGAATCTTGCCCAGTTGTTTTGTCGCCAGCTCCATCGTCTTGCGCTTCAGCGGATCCAGATCGAACGAGTACGTCGTGTCAAACACGTATTGAAGCACATTTTTGACCCGCAACGCCCGCCATTCGGGCTGCGACTGTGCCGCAAACACATGTTCCAATTCGTAAATCGAACTCACCCGCACCTCATTCAGGTCGTGAAACCCGTTCAGCAAGCGGGCGTACGAAAGCTCGGCGGCATCCAACGCCGAGTTTTCCAGGCAGACGGCGTAAATCAGCGTTTCCAGCACCGGCAATTCGGGCTTGAGCGCCGTCGATGAATAATTCTTCTTCAAGAGGGTCAAAACCTTCTTGCAGACCTCTTGCTTGTCGGGCGATTTCATGCGCTGTGGGGCAACCATGGGCGTTTTGACAATTGGATACGGATTGATTTCGATGCACTCGCGGAACCGGCCGGCGCCGTTCGACCGGCGGCCACCGGTTCAGGAGGAATCTTGGGCAAGGCCTCCGTCTGACGTGTTGATCGGTTCCAGTTGGGCCGGCTCCAGTTCGGCCGATTCGGGTGTGCCCGGCTCGGGCAGCGCGGTGTCGTCAGGAGGGGGCGGCGCATCGGCCAAGACATCGCGCAGAATGGCCGATGTCTGCACGCTGAGCTGCACACCCGTATCGAGCACGAAGTTAAGCACGGGCGTATAGCGGGTTTGCAGGCGATCGGCCACCTGCGATTGAATGAACCCCCGCGCCGCCCGCAAACCATGCATGGTCAGGGTCTGCACGCGCTCGTCGCCGCGGACAGAAACGTACACTTTGGCGCTGCGCAAATCGGGCGCAACCTCAGCCCGCAGAACCGTTACGTTTTTGACGCGCGGATCCTTGAGGCCGAAGAGCACGGTCGAGCTGACCGATTCGCGCACGGCCTCAGCGATTTTGGCGTTTCGTCGCGAACTCATACACGCTCCGCTGCAGATTCAGTAAAGTCGCCCCGTTTAACGGCTGGCCCAGACGGCCGCTACAAGGTGCGTTTGACTTCCTGTATCTTGTAAGCCTGAAAAATGTCGCCTTCCTTGATGTCATCGAAGCCCTCGAGTCGAATGCCGCATTCGAGCCCGTCGCGAACTTCCTTGGCGTCGTCCTTGCCGCGCTTCAACGACAGAATGTTGTAATCGTGCAGGATCCGCTGGTCACGAATCAGGTGCACGCGGTTAGTGCGTTCAATCAGGCCGCCCAGCACGCGGCACCCGGCAATCGTGCCAAAACGGCTGATCGCAAACGTTTGCAACACGACGGCACGCCCGGTGGGTATTTCGACCATCTCCGGCTTGAGCAACCCTTCGAGAGCCAGCTTGATGTCGTCCGTCACTTCGTAAATGATGCCGTACCGCCGAATTTCGACCGCCTCCTGCACCGCCAGTTGCTGGGCGCGGTCTTCAGGCACCACGTGAAACGCGATGATGATCGCCCCCGACGCACTGGCCAGGTACACATCGCTTTCGTTGACCCCCCCAACTCCTTCATGCAGGATATTCACCCGCACCTCGGCATGCTGGAACTTGAGCAATTCGCCCTTGAGCGCCTCGACCGACCCCGGCGTGTCGGCCTTGACGATGACGGGCAACTCGCGCACCTCGCCGGCTTGCGCCGCGTCGAGAATATCCTGCAATGTGCGCGGTTTGCCACGTTGCGAAAGCTGCTCGGCGCGGCCCCGGTCGCGGCGCGACAGGGCCACCGACCGGGCCTCTTCGAGTTCGCTCAGTGTAAAGAACTGACTGCCGGCGCCCGGAATAATATCCAGCCCGGCGACGCGCACGGGCGTCGAGGGGCCGGCTTCGAGCACTTCCTGGTCAAGATCGTTGTAAATATTGCGGATCCGGCCATACGCCGGGCCGCACAGCACGACGTCGCCCTTGTGCAGCACGCCTTCGCGCACGATCAGCCAGGCCAGCACGCCGCGGCCTTCATCGCGGAACGATTCGAGGCACACCCCGTGGGCGGGGCGTTCGACGTCGGCGGTCAACTCGCGCAATTCGGCAACGGTCAGCAGCGTTTCGAGCAGGTCGTCGATGCCCGCGCCCGTCAGCCCCGAGGTGCGCACGACTTCGGTGTCGCCCCCCCAGTCGGCCGTCAGCACGCCATGCTGCGCCAGTTCCTGCAACACGCGCTGTTCATTGCGATCAGGCAAATCGCACTTGTTCAAGGCCACGACGATCGGCACATCGGCCGCCTTCGCGTGGCTGATCGCCTCGACCGTTTGCGGCATGACGCCATCGTTGGCGGCAACGACGAGCACCGCAATATCGGTGACGTTCGCCCCGCGGGCCCGCATTTCGCCAAACGCCGCGTGCCCCGGCGTATCGAGAAACGTGATCCTCTTTCCGTGCCGCTCGACCTGGTACGCGGCAATATGCTGCGTGATGCCCCCAACTTCGCCCTGGGCCACGTTGGCCGAGCGAATCGTGTCCAGCAAGGTGGTTTTTCCGTGGTCAACGTGCCCCAGGATCGTGACGATCGGCGGCCGATGCACGCGGTGCTCGCCATTGCTCGCGGAGACCGACTCGGTCAACTCCTGCTCGATGTCGCGCCCGCGCTTGATTTCCAGATCGACGCCGCATTCCAGCGCGAGCTCGACCGCGGTGTCTTCATCGACGGCCGAGTTGATCGTCGCCATGGTGCCGCGGCCATACAGGCTTTTGATCAGAATCGACGCGGTGCGGCCAATTGCGGCCGACAGCGTGCGAACCGTAATGGGCAATTCAATGACCGCCGAAGTCTTGAGCTCGGTGGTCGTTTTCATGCGCTTGCCGCGCATGCGGTGCGGGCGAATGCGTTCGCTGGTGGGCGTCGCGGCGTCTTCATCCGTTTCAAGCAGGGCCGTACCCCGCCCGCGATTCGTCTGCCGCTTCTTGCGTTCCGAAAGCAACCCCATGCCGGCCGCCGCAGGCGACTTGACCGCCCCCGCTTTGCCCGGTGGGCGCTTGGCTGGTTCATCTGACGGTTCGTCGACGACGTCAGGATGCTTTTTCTTTTGCTTTTCAGCGGCATGCTGGCGAATATGCTCACCGAGCGGCTTGCCCTCGGCAATGACCGCCTTGGGAAACCGCACATCGGGCTTCTGAGCCGGCGTCTCGGCTGCACCACCACCTGTCGTTTTGGGCGTTGGGGGGGGCGAAGCCAGCATCGGCAGCACCGGGCCCGGCCGCCCCTTGGGTTGGCGGGTGCCGCGCCGCGCGCCAGGATCGGTCGATTCGCGGCCGGCCCCGCCCCGCGCGCCGGCGCCTGAGGCGGGCATGTAATCTTCGCGCCGTAACGGTGGCGGCGCCCCGCCCGGTGTTTCGCGGCCACTGCGATGGTCGGGCGCGTCGGGCCGGGTTTCGGCGGCCGCGGCGCCACGGCGCGGCTCGACAACCTCGGCTGGCCGTTCGGGTTCTGCCACAGGCAACGCCTCGGGTGGAACGGACGCGGGCGGTTGGACCGGCTCGGCCGAAGCAGGTTCGGGCGGCACGTCCGTCGCAGGCTCGGCAAGGGGCGGAGCCGGCTCACGGCGGGTTTCACGCTGCGGCCGCGGCGCAACGGGCTTGATCGACGGAACTTTGCCCCCGACGACTCGCGGGACGTCGCGCATGGGCACCGACGACTCTGAGGCTTCAGCACCGCCCTCAGCCAGCGGGCCCTGCTTGATCAGCACCAGCACCTTGTCTTTTTCTTCGGGTGAAATGCTCGCCAGTGCTGAATTCTTGAGTTCAATGCCCAGTTTCTGGCAATACTCAATCAGCAGCTTGCTGTCCATGTTCAGCTCTTTGGCGAGCGCGAAGATCCGTATCTTCAAATGCATTTCTCCCACACGGTTCAAGGGCTTCGTCTCTCGGCGGCAACAATTCAATGCGTTGCGGCCACGCTGTCAGGTACACCCGGTCTCAAGTATTCTTCGGCCGGGCGGCGGCGCCAAAACCACCGCCCGCGTACGTCCATCATCGTCAATCGTCAGGCGCCGTCAACACGGCGTCAATCGCCCGGCGCCGCTTCACTCGGTTCGTCGGCTGAAACCTCGGCTTCGGCGGCAGGAAGGTTTGCAGACTCAGGTTCCAGCACCTTGGCCGCCGGAATGGGTTCGTATTCGGCAACAACACTTTCCGGCTCGGGGGCTTCGCCCGCATCACCGCCGGACGCCTCATCGGCAATTCGCGCCGCCGCCCGGTCATCAGACCGCCGATTTGCCGCCTGGCGCTCAAGCCGGGCGCTTTCGTCTTCGGCGTACTGAATAATGGGGGCGCAATCTTCAATACTCAGGCCCGACAATTCGGCTAACTGATCGGGTTCGATGACCGAGAGATCATCGAAACTGAAAAATCCCTGTTCAACCAGATTTTCGGCGAGCTGTTCGGGTGCACCGGGAATGGCGCCAAACGCCGCGATCGAATTGTCCAGTTGCTCGTTAAGTTCGTCGCGGGTCATGATTTCGATGTCCCACCCGACGAGTTTTGACGCCAGGCGCACGTTCTGGCCGCGGCGGCCGATCGCCAGTGAGAGCTGATCGTCCTTAACCAGCACGATCACGCGGCCCAGCATGGGGCACAAGATGACGTCTTCGACTTCGGCGGGCTGCAGCGCGTTGGGCACCAGCACCGTCAGCGATTCGTTCCACCGCACGATGTCGATCCGTTCGCCCGCCAGTTCGTCGACGATGTTCTTGATCCGCGAACCGCGCACGCCAACACACGCGCCGACCGAGTCGATTTTCTGATCGATGCACGACACGGCGACCTTCGACCGGTAGCCGGCTTCGCGGGCCAGCGAGCGAATTTCGATAATCCGCTCGCCGATTTCGGGAATTTCCAGTTCGAACAACCGCCGCACCAGATCGGGGTGCGTTCGCGAAAGAATGATCTTGACCCGGCTGGCCACTTTCCGCACGTCCATGATGACCGCCCGCACACGTTCGCCGGTGCGATAGCTTTCGCCGGGAATCTGCTCGCTGCGCGGCAAAATGCCTTCGACCTTGCCGAGCGTGACCGTGGCCGTCGATCCTTCAAACCGCGCCACCGTACCGGTGACGATCTGCCCGCGCATCCGCACGTAATCATCGTACAGTGCATCGCGCTCAGCTTCGCGAATTTTCTGAATCATGACCTGCTTCGCCGTTTGAGCGGCGATGCGGCCCAGAATTTCCGAGTCCAGCACGATGCCGTCGTGAATCAGCGTGGGAACGCCCGATTCGCGGTCAATGCGGATCACTACGTCTTCTTCTTCGCCGAAGTGCTTCTTCGCCGCCGACAAAATCGCCTGCTCCAGCCCCTCAAACACAATCTCTTTGGGGATGTTTTTATCGCGATGCAGCGAATCGACCAGCCTGAGTATTTCGTTCCCGTTCATGGAGTTTCCTTCCCTCACCCCTCATCGCAACCTGGCGCTGCCGCTGTGGCAAGCACTGAGTGACATGGACATGATGTTCCTGATCGGCCTGGCGGCACAACTCTCGAACCGGCCCGAACCATTCCGTATCGCAGCACGCGCTTCGTACCGTGGGCTTGGGGTCACCCGCTTCACAATCCCTACGGAATGGGTTCGCACCGAACGGATCCAGACGCCGCCGCGATGCAGTTCTTCGATTTCCTTGCAGGTTAACGATGCTCGAAAATACAGCTTTCTGAAACCAGCTTCCTGAGTGCTCTTAACCACCTGAATTAACGAAAAAAGCGGGACCAGATCCCACTTCACCACAACTTCGCACCTTGCCAGCACCACCCGCCTTACGATCATTTTCCAAGGAAAAACGACCCGGCGCATGTTCTGCAAGTGATTAGCCCTATGGCTGTACCGTTCGGTGAAGGCTACATCGTACGGGTTCCCTTTAAGGCGTTTTTCAGCAAAAAGCCGCCGAAGTCGCTTCCTAAGTCTGTTGACGATACTGTTCTGAAGTCAACCTGTCAAGCGCGTAACTCAAAACCCGATTTCGGGTTGATCGGCCTGCCACCCCGCCCCCTGCCCCGCCGAAATCGAAAACCTGCGTTTCAGGGCCCGCTTAACCCCGCGCTCGCCCTCCGAAACTGGTGGCTGGGCACCGGCAAACAACCGTCGAAACCGGGAGCACGAATCGGGAAGGAATCACGCATGGACGATCGCCCGCCCGCCAGTTTGAGAATTCCCTGGCAATTCCCAAAAGACCTGTCGCACGGCCTTGCCTCTGACTCTCGACGCATTGAATGGTTCTTATCTGTGAATTCCGTGGGCTGATCAACACCGCCGGCTGCCGGGTTCTGGTTTGTCGAACGGGCCGCCCTATTGCACGGCTTCTTCGAACGTGACGATCATGTGCGCGACTTCGACGAGTTTCTTGTTTTTTTCGCTGGCCAGTTTTTGCATGCGGCGAAAAGCGTCTTGCTCATCGAGGCTGGCCCGCTTCATCAGAATGCCCTTGGCGCGTTCGATGATTTTGCGATCAGCCAGCGCCTGCCGCAGCCCCACCGCCTCCAGCCGCAGGGCCTCGAACTGTTGGAACCGGCGAATCGCCAGGGCAATGGCTGGTTCCAGATCGGCCTGTTTGACCGGTTTGACCAGGTACGCCATGATGTGGTCGGCCTCGGCGCGATCAATCAGCTCTTTGTCGCTGAAGGCCGACACGAGAATGACAGGTATCGCCCGCTGCTGATAAATCAGCGTTGCCGCTTCGATGCCGTCGAGTTCGGGCATTTTGATGTCGGTAATGACCAGGTCGGGGTTCAGCCGGTTGCAGTCGTCGACCAGTTCCCGCCCGGTTTTTGCGGCCGAAACAACGTCATACCCCAGCGGCGGCAGAATCTTCTGAAAGTAATCGCGCATATCCTGCTCGTCGTCCGCCACGGCAATTCGCAACGCGGGGTTTGTCATGCTGGTCCTTTCGGGGCCTGTTCACAGGGAAGTGTCACGATGATTTCGGCGCCCGGGCCGGCCGACGAACCCACGGCAACGCGCCCGCCATGTGCCGCGACGATCCGCTGCACGATGGCCATGCCCAGGCCGGTGCCCTGGGTTTTCGTGGTGAAGAACGGTTCGAAGATCCGCTCGCGGGCAGCGGCGTCGAGCCCGGGGCCGTTGTCGCGTATCGAAATCCTGATCGCCCGCGCCTGGGTCGGGGGCAGCGCGCCCGACCGCAATTCGACAACAATTTCGACCGGGTCGCTGCACGCCGACAACGAGTTTTCAAAAATGTTATGAAACACTTGCAGCATCGCCAGCCGGTCGATATGGCATTGGCAACTGGCCGCCCCGCTCAGGATTTGCAAATTCGCCGTGCGGCCCTGGCGAGTCACCGCCAGGTTGTCCCACGCTTCGCGAAGGATCAGTTTCAGGTCATGGGAGGCACGCCGCACATGAATCGGCGCAGCATACCCACGGACTTCTTCGTACAACTGGTGCAGGTGGTCCTGGGCGTATTGCAGCCGGGCCAGCAGGTCAAGCGCCGCGGGGCGGTCGCGGATTTCCAGCGACAGCATTTCGAGGCAGGCCTGGCTGCGTTGCAACGCATTGCGGCTTTCGTGGGCCAGCCCGGCCATCATCTGGCCAATGGCCGCCAGCCGCTCGGATTGCAGCGCCTGTTCCTGGGCCAGTTTCAGGTTGGTGATGTCCTGGCCCACGGCGAGCACCGCCGGGTCGAGCTTGTCGCCCATCCGCTGCGCGTTCCAGATGATCGTCTTCAGGCTGCCGTCCTTGCACCGAATGCAGTTTTCGACGCTGTATGCGGGCGCGCCCTCCAGCACCCTCCGCATAAAGGCCGACACGCTTGCCCGCGTATCGCGGCCGGCCAGAAAGCGGTCAGCGCAGTCCTGGCCCAGCACTTCGGCAGCGGCGTAGCCGGTCAGGCGTTCGGCAAACGGGCTGAAATAGCGCACCGTGCGGTCTGCCGCAAAAATCACAATGATGCACGGCACCGCCTGCAAAATCGCGTGCAGCGTCGCTTCCGATTGAGCCAGCGCCCGCTCGACACGCCGGCTTTCGGCGACCCGCGCCAGCCGCGTGCGAATCATTTCCATGTCAAGCGGCTTGATAATGTAGTCGGCGGCGCCCTGTTGCAATGCCGAAATTGCCCCTTCCAGGTCAGTCCACCCGGTGACGATAAACACCGCGGCCGTCGGCGCGAGGGATTTCAGCCGCGGCAAGACTTCATCGGCTGTGCCGTCGGGCAGTTTGCGGTCCAGAACGATGGCAAAAAACTCCTCGGCCTGGCAGGCCGCCAGCATTTCAGCCACCGACGCCGCCGCATGCACCTTGTACCCGTCGAGTTCCAGTACATCGCACAGGTTGCGGCGCGTATCGGTGTCGTCTTCGACGACCAGAATCGACAGTGGCGACAGCGGTTTGCGGTTCGAAGCGGGCATCAGGCCAATACCGGGTCCGGCAACTGCGGTTAAAGCGTGCATTCGACGCACATGGCACGGATCCCCGCGCACGCGGGCCGCGCTGGAGCAGCGGCACATGTCACTGCGAGGTCAGCCGCGACATGATGCCCAGGAGTTCGTCGACATTGAATGGCTTGTAACACACGGCGTCGGCGCCGTTGGCCAGGGCCTGGTCGACAAGTTGCGACAACTCGCGGCCGTGGGCCGTAATCAAAATCGTGCCCACGTCCGGATGCGTGCGGCGAATTCGTTGCGCGAGGACATGGCTGTTGCCGTCAGGCAGTTTCAGATCCAGCAACACAATGCGGTAATTCCCCGCGGCGCCCAACTGAAAATCGGCGTCGGCCGCCGAATGCGCCAGCGCCACCCGGTAATTCTGGTCCCGCAGGAGATCCCACAGCGTATGGCAAAGTTCGTGGTCGTCGTCAATGATCAGTACCAGCGGCTGGTTGGCCGCCGCCGCGACGAGTGGCAACAATTGCCGCACCTCGACCGGCTTGGGCAGCATGTGCCACGTGCCCGCGTTGCGGGCCGCGTCTTGCGTGGCCCGCGAAGCATACGCGGTAATGACAATTGCCACCGTGGCGGGGCGGAGCTTCTTGATTTCACGGTACAGCGTCAGCCCGTCCATTCCGGGCATTTTGAGATCCAGCAGTGCCACGTCGTAGGCCGCTTCGCGCACGCGCCCCAGCGCCTCGTCGCCACTCAGGGCGGTATGCACCGTATACCCGCAATCGGTCAGAATGTCGGCCAGATTGGCGCACGTGTCGGCCTCGTCGTCGACAATCAGGATCGAAGGTTTGATGTCCGGCATGCGTTTTCTTCCGAATCAGGATTTCGCAACCGCGAGCTCAACGGTAAATGTGCTTCCCTTTCCCAACTCGCTCGAAACCCGAACTTGCCCCATATTGCGCTCCACAATCGAACGGGTCAAGGCCAAGCCCAAACCGATCCCGCGCGCCTTCGTCGAATAGAACGGCTCCATGATCCGCCGCAGGTTTTCCTCGGCAATGCCCACCCCCGTGTCACTGACCCTGACCTCGATTTTGTCAGGGCCGGCAGCGCGGGCCGCGATCGTCAGCACTCCCCCGGCGGGCATCGCGTCGCGGGCGTTGCGAATCAGGTTCGAAAACGCGATTTTCAACTGGTTCGCGTCGGCACACACCGGCGGCAGCCCGCCCGGACAATCGACGATCGTTTCGATGTTTTCCGGTCCTGCGTCGTCGGGAAACGAGTCGGCGATCAGCTCGGCCAGCATCACCGGCCGCAAATCAGGCATGGGCAAGCGGGCAAAGTCGGCCAGTGCCGTAATGACGCCGTTGGCCATGTGCACCTGGCGTTCAATCCGTGCGAGGTGCTCGACTGTTTTTTCGGGCGACTGATTGCGGGCATTCAGCAAGTAATACGCCGACGTCTTCACGACATTCAGCGGGTTCCGCAGCTCATGAGCCACGCCGCCTGCCACCTGGCCAATGGCGGCCAGCCGTTCATTGCGCCCCAGCCGGTTCATATACTCGGTGTGGTACGCTTCTTCAATAATCGCCAGGTCGAGATCCAGCAGCGTATTGAGCGACCGGCGAATCGCCAGTTGATCCTCCAGCGGCCGCGACCGCAACACGATTTCGAGGACGCGCATCAACCCCCGCCGCAGACGCGACAGCGCCAGATTCGTATACATCTGGCTCAGTCCGATTTCCACATGCCGGTACCCCACGCGCCACCGCCGACCGAAGTAGGCCGCCGAATAATCGCCGCCAAAGAGCTCGCGAATCCAGGCCAGCAACGTGCCTTTCAATCGTTCGATCTGAACCTGGCCCCCGGTAATGACCCGGTGGGCGGCGGCGTGCCGCTGAATCTCGTCGTAAAAGTCGTCAATCAGCGGCGGCAGATACGGTTCGACGTCGACCGCGACAGAACTGACGCACCGGGCGTCGTCGGACGTCCAGCCGACGTACGCCTGCATTTCCAGGTAACGTGCATAGAGTGCGTCATGCATGGCGTCGTTCACGACAATGCTGCGGCCATCTGACGATACCCGTGCAACGGACCATGCACCGTTTCCGCGGCACGGCCTGCCGGTTCGCGCGGGTCGGCAACTTCCGTGCGGCGCACGGAAACATGTCTCGGCGCTTCAATTCCCAGGCGCACCTGTCCCCCCTTGACCTGAATCAATCGAATTCGCACATCGTCGCCGATGACCAGCTCTTCGCTCACTTTTCGGGTCAGAACCAGCATTGTTCGCACTCCTTGCTGAAATGGGTCGGGCATAACCGGGGCGGCAGATCCATTGGATCCTGCGGGAAAAATGCCACGCCAGTTCCTGCCAGGCAGAAAACAAAAAAAAGCCCTTTCCGCAAACGCGGCAAGAGCTTTCATAGCCAAGCCAAGAGTTGCCCTGCACGAGCAACAATCTCCAATTCAGGCGAAATAATAGCATTGCCGGTTTCTAATGTCTATAGCGAAAATCTTTTTTTTATTCGTGCCATCACCCGCCTCCAATGGCTCTGTTCTCGACGCCCCACCATGCAATCAGGGCGACTTGGCCGGACAAAACGGGCAGGCCGGCAGGTGGGGTTGCGCCCCCTGCCCCAAAAACGTCGCACCACGCGCCAGCGTGATACAGCCACTGACGATGACAAACACGGCGGCCAGCCGCAGCATGCGGCGCCGCATCGCCAGGCTGAGCCACGAACCCCCGCTGCCCACCAGCAGCATCAGCGGCGCCGTTCCTGCGCCGAATAAGCCCATCGTCGCCATGCCTGCCAGCATCGAGCCCGAACTGGCGGCAAACGCCAGGTAGGCATAAACAAGCCCGCACGGCAGCCAGCCGGTCAGCAAACCGGCCACAAACGCGGCGGCTAACCCCGGCCCCCGCAATACCGAGCGGAACAGCAACTGCTCGGGGCAGAAATGGCTTGTCGACCGCGTGACAAATCGGTGCGGCGCCCAGCCGGCCGATTTCATACCCTGCCAAATCAGCAAGCCCCCGGCCACAAGGGCCAATAGCGCTTGCGCGCTGATCGCGCCTACGGTCACCGCCGTCGCCCGCTGGCCCGCATACCCCGCCGCGGCGCCGATAAAAATATACGTAAACACCCGGCCCGCCGTGTACACTGTTTGCCGCCGCAGGTTGGCCGCCAGACTCGGCGCCTGGGCGCCGATCGCCAGCACAAAGCCCCCGCACATGCCCACGCAGTGCGACGACCCCAAAAACCCGCCGATGAAGATCAAAGGCCAATCAGTCATAGGGGCCACTGTTCTAAAACAAAAACGGAGAGCCGTGATCCTAGCCGGGGGCAATCATCGGCTGGCGGCGCGTCTCGGCGGCAGCCGGTTCGTCACCGACCTGTAATGCGCTGCGAATTACGAGCAGGCTGCTGGCGACCATCAAGAGCGCGGCGGTGGCGGGGTTCAGCCGCCCTGAAGCCGCGAGCGCCACGCCCACCACGTTGTAGGCGAAAGCAAAGTAGAGATTGCGCCTGACCGTGCGCATCGTACGCCGGGCGAAGTCGGTCGACCAGCACAACCGCAGGAGATCGTTGTTCATCAGGCAGACCCCGGCCGATTCGCGCGCCAGATCGGTCCCGCAGCCGACAGCGACGCCGACATGACTGGCGGCCAGCGCCGGGGCGTCGTTGACGCCATCGCCAACCATGGCCACCGGGCCGACCCGCTGGCTCAACTCCTGAACGGCCGCCGCCTTGTCTTCGGGCAGCAGTCCGGAACGAACCGGAATTCCCAATTCGGCGGCGAGTTTTGCGGCTCGCGGGGCCTGGTCGCCCGTCAGCGCCAGCACCTCGATGCCGCGTTGGCGGAACCAGGCAATCGTCTCGCGAGCCGAAGCCCGAAGTTCTTCCTGAAAGGTAAACAACCCGCGAATCTGCCCCTGCCAGCCGATCAATGCCACTGGGCAGCCGGCGTCGACCGCGGCGCGGGCGGCGGCGGCCAGGCGGGGCGTGCCGGTCAGACCGGCATGATCCATCAGGGCCTGACTGCCTAATGCCACCGTTTGCCCCCCAGCGCGTTGCCGTCCCACGACCCCCAGCCCCGGCCGGCAGTGGACCGCTTCGACCAGGGGGGTTGCAGGATTCGACAGTGGGCGGCGTTCGGCTTCGGCAAGGATTGCCCGCGACAGCGGGTGCAATGAACCGCGCGCCAGGTCGCGTGCCCAGGCAAGTGTCAGCGCCGGGTCATCGCCCGGCTCGCAGTCAAAGCCCACGACCTGGGCCGTCCCCGTTGTCAGTGTGCCGGTTTTATCGAAGCAAATCACCCGAATTTCAGCAAGTCGCTCCAGTGCCTCACCACTGCGAAACAGAACCTGACGGCGCGCGGCTCGGCCCAGTGCCGTCCAGACGGCCAGCGGCACAGCCACCCCCAGCGCGCACGGGCACGAAATCAGCACGACCGCCAGCCCGGCAAGAATTCCGGCGGCAGGACCGCTGCGCCATGCATGAAACCCGCCGGCCGCCGCCGCCGCCGTTAAAATGACTGGAAAGAACGCAGCGGCAATCCGATCAGCCAGTAGCTGGTGGCGTCCCTTGGCCAGCCGGGCGCGGCGCACCGCATCGACAAGGCGGGCCAAGGCGGCTTCGGCGGGGCCCAGGACCGCCTCGACGACGATTTCACCATCGAGGTTCAACGACCCGCCCAACAGTGGGTCGCCGGGCGTGCGGGCCACGGGCCAGCTTTCGCCGGTCACCACGCATTCATCGACCCAGGTCGAGTTGCCTTGGAGGCGGCCGTCGATGGGTATTCGTTCGCCCGGCAACACCCGCACCCGATCCCCAGGTACGAGGGCCGTGCGCAACACCGACTCTTCGACGCCGCCGCGAATGCGGCGGACCCGCTCGGGCAGCAACTGTTGCAACTCGTCGAGGTGGGCGCCGGCCTTGAGCCGGCCGGTCGCCTCCAGCCAGCGGCCCAGCGTCACCATGACCAGGATCACGCAGCCGACTTCAAAATAAACGTCGCCCGCGCCGCGAATTGCCGAAATGGTCGAGAAAATGAATGCAGCCGCCACGCCGCACACCAGCAGCAGGTCGGTCGTCAGCCCACCGTGGCGCAGCGTCTGCCACGCATCGACGACAAGCGGTCGCCCCAGGAAAAACAGCACCGGCAGCGAAAACAGCAGCCCGAGGTATCGGAACAGGTCAGCCAGTGCCTGAGCTGCCGGTGTGGCCGCCGGGTCGCCGTACACGCCTTCGCCCCACAGGGCCATCGTAAACGCCAGCACATTCATCGTGCAGAAAATCGACAGGCCCAACTGCACCAGCTTCAGGTGGGCCGCACCGGCGGCGCCGCGTTCGCGGGTCACCGCGGCCGCAAACCGGCAGCCGAAACAGCAATACTGCGGCACCGGGGCCACGCCCCCGCACCGCGGGGCGCGGCCGGCCCAACCGGGCAGCGGCAATGCGCAGTAGTCGCAACAGGCAACCGGGCTGATCATGGAGGAGCGGCCAGTTCGGATTTCAACGCCGGCAGCAGGTAGCTGCCGATGTAGTACATGCTGAAACACCAGAACAGCACCCACAGCAAATGCACGTACCAAGGAATGGCGTTGCCCGTATAACGGTGATACCGGGCTTCTTGTTCGACACTGCCAGGGTCGTGATCAGCCATGTTGCCGACTCCTTGTTTCGGTGGCGCGGTCGAGTTGCGCCTCGTTTTCGAGCATCGTGCGTTTCGGTTCTTCAATGTCGTGGAACATGCCATGCAGCAGGGCCCAGCCAAACAGGCAGAAAAAGCCCAGGCTGGCCAGCAGGTAATTGATGATCGGCGAAATGGCAAATACGCCGTCGACGTCGCCCCGATACAGCGCAATGAATTCGGCGAACTTGCCGCTGAAGCCCCACAGGCTGGGGATCAGCACGACCAGTGCCGCCACGACCGTAATGAGCGTCGAATGCCGCCGGGCGGCAGGCGGTTCGTCGTGACGGGGCGTTGTGGGGCGGTTCATGGCTGGCCTCCTGCGGCGGCCTTGGGGGACGCGGCATCCGCCGTGAACTTGAGGATTGGCGAAGGCTCGTAGTTTTCGTAATCGGGGTAGCTTTCGAGCCACGAACCAAGCCACTGGATGTACGTCAGCACGGCCAGACCGCGCGCGTTGGGCTTGTCGGGCGAACCTTCAAAAAACCAGCGATATTCAGGCATGGGCGAGCCTTCCGACAGCAATTTCGGCTGGAACAGGTGCACCGCGTGCCAGTCGCTCGAGCGCCGCCCGCCCTCGCGCGACAGATCCGGCCCGACGCGCCGTGTACCGAACAGCACCGGGCGCTGCAGCTCATTCTGATATTCGACCGACTGCGAAACCGGCCCCCACCGCCGCTCTTCGTTGGAAACCGGGCGCACGAACTGGCTATGGCAGTGCCAGCAGGCTTCGCCGGTATAAATCTTTCGCCCCAGCCGCAGCGCTGCGGCACAGTTCGCGTTGTACCACGCCTCGCGCTCGGCCGGTTGTGTGGGCGGTTTACCATACGTCTTTTCAAACGCCTCGGGAAAACGCCGCGCCAAGTCTTCAAACTGGTATCGCACGTTGCCGTTGACGAGTTCTTCGGCGGTTTTTTCCGGCAGGTTCCGATACATCAAAATCGGGACGAGGGCGTTCGAAACGAACGCGAATCCGAAAAAAATGAAGCCTGCCACGAGCAGAATGCCGGATTTGTTCTCAAACATGGATTACGTCCATCATTGCTGGTGCCGCCCACCCGCGCCGACTCACGGGCGGGGGCAGGCGTTTTGACCATCTGGCCGCGGGCGCGCAGGCAATGGCACTTACTTTGGGTGTGG
>JAJXXL010000383.1 GCA_021781115.1 Planctomycetota bacterium | reverse complement strand
GTTCATGATGACACAGTCAAACGAGGCACTTGCCGTCGCACCGAACAACGACGATTCGGCATGCCCCAGCACAAAGTCGTCCGTCTGTATGGTAAACGCCATTTCGTGCCCGGCATTCAGCAGCGCTTCGCGGCAAGCCGCCAGCGTGGCACGCAGGTGGTCTTCGAGCCGCGGGTCGTTTTCCCATAATTCGAACTCGAGACTCCGCGGAATCTGCTGGAGCAGAACCTTCTGGCACATGGCGGCAGACAGCGTGCCGACCCCGGCGCCGGGGTCGAGGATCCGCACGGGCCCGTTCGGAAGACGCGAAAACATTCCCGCCATGAAGTCTGCGATCGCGGGGGCCGTTCCGAAATGGCCATGTTCCCTCCTCGTGCGGGGCGGGGTGGTCGCGTCAAATTGCCGCTGTTGTTCGGCGGCAAGCCGCGTCAGGCTTTCGGTCGTCGCGTCCGTGACTGGCTCCTGCTGTTGCTCGGCTGCCGGCCGGCGGCGGATGCTCCTGGTTTTCAAACTCATGGTATGCGAATCGGGCCTTTCGCGAAAGATTCGCCGGGCACTGCGCCGGGTCATTGCGAGGACGTTGCAAGGCCCGGTGCGAAAACCGTTCGTCAGCGCTTCGTCACGCATTCGTCGAAACTCATGAGCATGACGACGACGACCGATAGTGCGGCGTGGTCGGCCGGGTCAAGGGCGTCATCTCGGGCCGATTCGCCCGTGGCGAGCAGGGCTTTCGCTGCATCGGGCGACTTTGCAAACCGCTCGCGCTGGTCGTGGTGCAACCGTTGCAAAATCGCCAGTTCGACCGGGGTGGGCGCGCGGCTCGTCAGCAGGCGAAACGCTGCGTTCAGCCGGGCCTCGGCCTCTGAGTGCTGCTTGATCAACCGTTCGGCCAGCACGCGGGCCGCCTCGACGAACTGAGGGTCGTTGAGCAGCACCAGCGCCTGCAACGGCGTATTGGTCGGCTCGCGGCGCGCCGTGCACACTTCGCGGCTCGTGGCGTCGAACGACATCATGCCCGGCGGGGGCGAAGTCCGCCGCCAGAACGTATACAGGCTGCGGCGGTACAGATCGGCCCCATGCGATTGCACATAGCTTTTGCCGGTGCCTGATTCTTCCCACAGGCCGGCGGGCTGATACGGCCGCACGCTGGGGCCGCCGATTCGCCGATCGAGCAACCCGCTGACCGCCAGCGCGTTGTCGCGGATCTGTTCGGCCGAAAGCCGGTGCCGCGGGCCGTGGGCCAACTGCCGATTGTCGGGGTCTTCGGCAACGCTCCGCGGGTCGGCGGGAACCGACGCCTGCCGATAGGTTGCCGACAGCACGATCAGCCGGCACATCTCCTTGACGTTCCAGCCGCTGTCCATGAACCGCCGGGCCAGCCAGTCGAGCAGTTGCGGGTGGCTGGGCGGCGACCCCTGGCTGCCGAAGTCTTCAGTGGTTATCACCAGCCCGCGCCCGTAAAACAGTTGCCACAGCCGGTTGACCGCCACCCGGCTCGTCAGCGGGTTTTGGTCGTCGATCATCCAGCGGGCCAGACCGAGTCGATTCGGCGGCAGGTCGGCCAACACGGGCGGTATGGCCGTGGGCGTACCGGGCAATACCGCGTCACCCGGGGCGTCGTAGGCCCCGCGCTTGAGCAAAAAGGTCGGGCGGCGGTCGGGCCGTTCGACCATGACCATGATTTGCGGAACCTGGCTGACAAGGTCGTTTTCGGCATTCTGCAGCTTGCGCAGTTCGTCAAGCGCCGTCTGGTACGCCGCGTCGTGCCGGGCCAGGTGATGGGCAAACCGGGCGTCGGGCGCCGCAGGAAGTTCAAACCCGCCGGCCAGTGCCGCTTCGAGCGGCGTCAGGGCACGATCAAACACCACGAGTTCATCGACCGCCCCGCCGCGAAAACCGCTGTCACGAAATCGCGCGCCCAGTGCCAAGTCGGGCTTGCCCGAATCGCCCCATTCCGGGCGGTAGGTGAAGTCGCGCGTCAGCCGGTCGCGCTCGACTTGCAGCTCTGCCGCCGCCCCGTTCACGTAAATCTGCACGCCCGCTGCCCGGCTGCCGCCGTCATAAGTCGCCACCAGGTGGGTCCACTCTCCCACGGGAAGGACGGCATTTGAACGAACGCGAATCGCGTTGCCGGGCCAGAAGTGAATCAGCGAAAACACCACGTGACCCTGGTCAAGCACGAGTGACAAGCCGCGAAACGCGGCGTCTTCGGCGGCGACACAGCGGTGCAGCACGATTTCACGATCGCGGTGCGCCGCCGGTTTGACCCACAACGCAAAACTGAACGGCGTCGAGCGCTTGAATTCGCCCGCGCCCGGGCAGGGAAATGCGTCGTCGCCGCCAAATTCGAGCGCCTGCCCCGATTTGCCGGGCACGAGGTGGTTTTCACCCCCCGGTTTGGCGTCGTCAAACGTAAATCGTACCACCGGCGCGGGCAACTCGACCGGCGCGGGATCAGCCGCTGCGTCGAACCGGGCCCGGGCTTCGGTGCGCAGGCGGGCCAGTTCGGTTTCCTGCGCCTGCCGGCGGTCGAGCAAGTCGCGATGCCGCGCTTCCTGGTCGCCCGCGTACAGCAACAGCGCCGGCGTGGGGGCCGTTTCGGTGAAGTGCGAATACAGCCCGTGTTCGTCAATGTTGTTGAAAAATGCGCTGAACCGGTAAAAATCGGCCTGTCGGATCGGGTCATACTTGTGGTCGTGGCACTTGGCGCATTCGAACGTCAGCCCCAGAAACACCGTGCCATTCGTCTGCACGCGGTCGGCCACATAGGCCACCCGGAATTCCTCTTCAATACTGCCGCCTTCATTCGTCTGGCGGTGCAGCCGATTGAACGCCGTGGCCAGGTACTGGTCGCGCGTGGGGTGGTCGAGCAAGTCGCCCGCTGTTTGCCAGGTGATGAACTTGTCGTACCCCAGGTTGTCGTTAAACGCCCTGATCAGCCAGTCGCGCCACGGCCAGACGTGCATGTCGCGATCGGCCTGAAAGCCAAACGTGTCGGCGTACCGGGCCGCATCGAGCCAGTCGTTCGCCATGCGCTCGCCGTAGGCCGGCGCGGCAAGCAGCCGATCGACCACCCGTTCATACGCCCCGGGCGATTCGTCGGCAAGGAACGCGTCGATTTCTTCAAGCGATGGCGGCAGGCCGGTCAGGTCGAATGTCACGCGGCGAAGCCATTTTTCGCGACTGGCTTCGGCCGCCGGAACCCAACCCAGGGCGCTCAGCCTGTCGAGCACAAACGCATCGAGCGGGTTGCGAACCCAGTGCCCCGCATCGGGCGGTTGCGGAACAGCCACCGCTTTGGCGACCGGAATAAACGCCCAGTGCGGCTCGTATTTGGCCCCCTCGGCCACCCACTGCTGCAACACCTGCTTTTGTCGCGACGACAGTTTTTTGTGCGCCGCAGGCGGGGGCATCATGAAGTCGGCATCGTCCGACAGGATGCGTTCGACCAGCAGGCTGTCGTCGATTTGACCAGGAACGATCGCTCCACGTTCCAAGGCCGACTCGCGCTGATCGAGCCGCAACTTCGCCTTCCGCGACGCCGCGTCAGGGCCGTGGCACGCAAAACAGTTGTCTGACAGAATCGGGCGCACGTCGCGATTGAACCCGATTTCTGTCAGTCGCTGCGCCGGCTCCGCAGCCCCGGCCCAGCGGCAACACACGACAAGCAATAACAGTCCTGAAATTCGCGGCATGGCGCTCCTCGCGGCGGGTCTTATACGGCAGTGCTGTATTATACGCGAGGCAGAATCGAGTTGTCAGTTGTCGGTTGTCAGAAAAGAAAACTACAACGGCGAATGGTAAACGATCAGACATCGATAAACCTTGGTGGGCCGGGCAAGCCGCGGGGCGAGCTGGCTACTCAACCGCCCGGCTTGCCTCCTGGCGTTTCCTGGCACCCCCGGTTCTGACGCCCTGCTTCAGTCGCCGCAGCCGCAAATCATCGTCAGCCGCGTTGCAACCCTTTACCGAATAGCAAGTTATTCATGACGATGCCCCTGACGGAACCAGCGCAGGTCGCGATGCCGCACGC
>JAJXXL010000209.1 GCA_021781115.1 Planctomycetota bacterium | reverse complement strand
ATAAAATCTTTGCGTAACGCGCGGGCAATGTCGGCCTTGAGCGACACGTCGCGCTGCGGGGCGAGCGCAGCCGGGCGGCCCACATGTTGCGCGAGCCAGAGCACGTCGACAAAGGGGCTTCCCTTTGCGGCGGTCGCTTGAGACAATTCTCCTGCCGGGCACACGCCGACGGCAACATTCAGTACCAGGGTTGTCACGAACCACAGCCATTGTCTTGCCGAACGCACGTGCAGACGCCGCCTTTCTAATTTCGCTATTCGTCGATGAACGATAGCTTGGTGCAAATTTTTTTGCCGGACGAGCAGGCATCAAATAACAGCCACCAGCGCCTTGAGCCGCCGCAGGGTGGGCAGGTCGACGCAATAGCAGATTCGCGGCCCATCGACTTCGCCGCGAATCAGCCCGGCCTCTTTGAGAATCTTCAGATGTTGTGAAATCGTCGATTGAGCCAACGAGAATTCATCTACAATTTCACCACAAATGCACGATTCTCGCCGAGTCAGCATTCTCAGGATCCGCACGCGGGCGGGGTGCCCCAACGCCTTGGTCAAGAGCGCCAGCTCGTCATCGGCCTGGTCGCCTTCGACGGGGCGCAGGTCAATTCCAACCGGCGGCGCAGGGCAGGCCTGATCCTTGTCGCATTGATCGTCTGCGTTTTTGTCCATCGTCATTTAACGATATTGTACGCCGTCCAGGTTGTCAATCGCGGGCAGTCCTGATGTGCCGAATTTTCCCGATGGTTTTTTCTGTGACCGAATTTCGCCTGTGCGCCCCAAAATCGGTCGTGACGAGAGATCGTGAGCCAGCGCAACGCCGGGCGTGCCGCACCTGGCATTCACGCGGGGGGAACCGCCGGCGGGACGGCGTGCAAGTCGTCCTGGGGCAGCGGCGTGCCGAGCACGCGCTCGAACTCGGCCACGCGGCGATGGAATTCGACGACCGCCTCATACCGCTTTTCCTGCAACGCGATCAGTTGCCGCTGGGCTTCGATTAACCGCAGAAAGTCGATTTTACCTGCTCGGTATTCAGAGTCGGCCGCGGCCACGTTGCTTTCGGCCGCGGGCAGGATCCGCTCGGCGTACAGGGCCACCGTTTTGCGGCTTTCTTCCAGCCGGGCATAACCCGCCTCGACATCATTGCGAATGTTGTCGACCTGCTGGTTGTAGTCGGCCTGAAGTTTGTTGACCTTGAACATTGCCTCTCGGACGGCGGCCCGCCGCTTTTGCTGGTTCAACGGTATGTTCATGTTCAAACCGACCTGCGAACGCTGCGAAAGCACCGTCCAGAATGAATCATACCGGCCCATGACCTCGAGATCCGGAAAAAACTCGCGGCATGCGAGTTCGACCGCGGCGCGTTCGCCCGCGAGCCGAGACGCCAGCGCCGCCAGATCGGGCCGTTGTTCAACAGCCAGTTCCCGCAATTGTTCGACTGGCGGAAGTTCGTCGGGCAGCGCCAGGTCTTTGGGGGGCGGCGGCAGCCGATGATCGGGCACGCGATGCAGCAGCGTATTGAGGCGCGCGATGGTCACCCGATTCATCCGATTTAATTCGAGCTTCCGGCGGTCGAGTTCGGCAAGATCGACCTCGGCTTGCAGTAGGTCCTGCTGCGTTACCTGTGACGCCTCATACCGCGATCGGGCCGACTCGCGAAAGTCGCGCATGACCCGCACGTTGGCGACGTTCACTTCAAATTCGCGATGCACTAGAAAATAGTCAAAGTATGCCAGCCGGGCCGCCTGAGCCAGCATCAGCTCCGAATCCTTGTAATCGAGCGAATTCGCGGCGGCCTCGGCCGTGGCGATGCGGCCCCTGAGCGCCCGTTTGCCTGCCCACGGAATCTTTTGAGTCAAGCCCAGGTAATATGACGACTGCGCCCCGGTTTCGGAACTGGAAAACGATTCGGGCGCGGTCATCGACTGAAACATCGGGTCGTCGAGTGCCACGACCTGCGGGTAGCGCTCTGAGGCGGCTTGCCAGGCCGCCATTGCCGCCTGCAATGTCGGGTTGCGGCGCTGCACCTCAGTCACCAGTTCGGCCAGGGGCAGTTCCGTAAGTTCGGCAAATGGATCTGCATCGTCGCTCGCATAGGCAAGATCAGCGATTTCGCGGGCGGCTGCGGCATTGTCGGGTGGCGTGGCGACATCAACTTTCGAGGCCCCCCCAACTTCTTCGGCCGCTGCCAGTCGGATCTTGCTGGCGGCTGGCGTTGCCTCCGAACTGGCCGTTGCGATTCGGCTGCTGGCGGCCTCCGCGGCGGCAGGTTGCAGGTTGATCGCGGATTGCGGCCGCGACGTGGCGCAGCCCGCGATGAGTTGAGCAGCGCCTGCGACCAGCCCTGCGCGAATCAGCGCATGATGAAGCAGCGACATGAAAATCTCCGTACTTGCATCATAACCTGCCGCGCGGCTGGACGGTTGCCGTGTGTCAACGAGGCGGGCAACCGGCGTCAAACTTCATCGCGTACAGAATGAAACGCACGGGCTTCAACGGGCTGGCGGGTTAGCAGACAGAGCCAGATGATGGTTCCTTGCGGAACGGAAACACTCATCGGCTCCATTTCATCGAAAGAATCAGATGATCCGGTGAATTGCGTCTATCCATTACAAACCGAACCGGCCTGGCCCATTCGACCGGCGCCGCCGCTAAAGTCACGCCAGATTAACACCAAAAAATCACTCCGTCAGCGACTCCCTTTTCATCCATGTCAGTTGGTTCGATGCCAATCGGATGGGCTTCGGAATTCGTGATACTGATCGCACGTGCGATGGACACAAATCGAGAATTGGCAGCGGCGACGTTGAACAGGTTTTGTCGCAGCCAATTTCTGTTTTTTTTCAGCCAGGCGGAGTGTTGCAATGGCGGCCCGCGCAGCGCGTGTTCTGCCGGACGTCGCGGGGCGTTTGGCGCGCCGCCCTGTAAGCTCGAAACAAAATGCGGGTGATGATCAATCGGTGTTTCGCGACCAGGCCACGGTCTTGTTTCGCCCCTCCAGGGCTTTGGCATTCGCGTCGCTACGTTTCCCTGGGCGTTGCCCCCGGCTGGAAATGTTTCGCCCCGTCGGGGCTGGATGACGGGCGACGCGCTGAGTGGCAAGTGGGCGGGTTGTGCCCCGCCGCAATCGCGGCAGCGTTTTCGGCAATTCCCTGCGCAAAACATGATGCGGGGCTTTCCTCGGGCGCTTTTGTGCCACTGTATCGCGTGGCAATAAGAATTGTGCGGAGACAGCCAGATTTCTTGATGCGTGCGATATTTGCCGCAAGGCCACTTGACTCCTTCGTCCATTCGGCCGATAATCCTAATGGCAGGATCTGAGGAGGGTTTTGGAACAATTGCTGGAAGTCCGACCAAATCAGACAGGCAACAAGCTGTCGCGGTGTTGGCGAGTTTGACCATGCGGCGTTTTCGCAAGCGAATTTCGGCAGCGGTGATGTGGGCGATGATTCCGCTCGCATTTTTCGGTGCCATGCCCCGCATGGGCTGTGTGTGCGCTAACGGCCAGCATAAGTTGTTCTGCGAGCGTGGCGGGTGTGAGGGCCATGCAGCGTATCCCCAGCAAATTGGGGCCAGTATACGCAGCGGCGAACACGAGCAGGCGTGCAGTTGCTGTCATGGCAAATCAGCGGCGTGCTCACATGACATGCATGAAGCCGAGCTCGCCTCAGCCGATTCGTGTGACCAATCGACAGCGTGCGGTGGCGAAGGGACGCAAGTCACAAATGGTTCCGGGCGGTGCTGCCACCCAGAGCTGACTGTGCCCGTGTTTTCGCCAACCGTCAAGGCGGCCATCGCCCCGACCTTGCTCGATGTGCAGCCGTTCCTTGTGGCTGTCGATTCGACTCCGGTGTGCGCGGGCTGTTTCGACACCGAATGTGTGCGGCAGAATCGTTACCGACTGCCCGGCACCGACCTGGTCATTGCGCACCAGGTGTTCGTGATTTGACGGGGCTGGCGGCGCGCGTGCTTTCGCACCGGCCGCGCTTCTTTTCCGCTGTTCGAGCGGCATGTTCCCGCCTGTTGTGCGTGTGACAGCAAGG
>JAJXXL010000532.1 GCA_021781115.1 Planctomycetota bacterium | reverse complement strand
CAGAAAAGCGTGGCCATGAACCGCCGCCGCTGTGGCTGGGACGAAAACGTCCTGCTCGAAATCCTCACCGGCACAACGACTTAGTGTGCGCTGGCCCTGCCTCATAACCCGGCCTCGGTCGCCGGCGATCGGGAGGGGCGTGTGGGCTCGAGACTCAACTCGCCCGCGGGACGTGACGACATATATAGTCGCTGATTGCCTTACTGATTCCTTCGCACCCTGCTTGCTCAAACGGTAACGCAATGCCGACGAACGCCCAGATCGCCACCAGGAAATTGAAAACACAACCTCAGCCGCCGCAAGCGGCTGCGCCCGAAGACTTGCAACAGATTCTGGACCGCGCCATCGAGGTTCCTGAGAAACTCGCCGAAAGTCAGCTTGATCTGGCGCGCCTGTTCCTGAAAAATAACAAACTCGCCGCCGCGGAACGCCGCTTGCGCGAAATCGTCGAACAGTTCGCCTCCTCGGAAGCGGCCAGCGAAGCCCGACAATTGCTGAAAAACCTGTGCCCACCATGAAACCGATCCCGCCCGTCATAGATATGTACGTTGCGGGGCTCAAGACACATGATGTCGTTCAAATTGCCGGCGCAATTTCAGAGGAGCTGGAGTTTATCAGCCCGGTGGCCGTCCTGAACAAACCGCAGTTTCTGGCGATGCTGACCGCCCTTTATGCCGGATTTCCCGACTGGAGCTACGAACACGATGCCCCCTGTCTGGACGGTGATCAAGTCGCGATTTGCTGGCGGCAGGCAGGCATCCACACGGGTGTGTTCGCCCTGCCCGGCCTGAAACCGATCGCCCCCACCCAGCGTCGGGTGCAAATACCTGACCAGACGTTTTTCTACCGCGTGCGCGACAATCAGATTGTGAGGATCCGACCCGATCCGATTCCGGGCGGTGCACCCTCCGGAATTTTACAACAAATCGGCATTGCAACGCCGCCGGTGTAGCACGCGTGGCGGAACAGTTCCATTCTTGCGCCTTCAAGACGCTGTCATTCGCGGCTTGCCGCGGCGTCGAGCGTACGAATTGGAAAAACCTCGGATCGGCGGTGTTGCTGGTCCATCAGAGCAGTCAGGCGGTCCACGATCGCGGGGTGCAGATGGGCGACGTTCGTCGTTTCGGCGGGGTCGGCAGCCAGGTTGTACAACTCGATCGGGGTGGGCTGCTGGTCTTTGGCCTTGGGGTTCGGGTTCAGGTTCCTTCGCAGCACCTTCCAGTCGCCCGCGCGCAAGCACTGCTGACCGCCATAACTGGGCGATTCGCGGTACAAAAAGGCGCGGGCTGGTTGCGCCTGCCCCAACAGGGTTGGGGCAAAACTCAGCCCGTCGATGTCGCCCGGCGTGGCCTCAGGGCGACCGACAAGGTCGAGCAGCGTCGGCAACCAGTCTTCGAAGCCGGTCACGCGGTCGCTCACGCTGCCTGCCGCAATTCTTCCCGGCCAGCGAACCAGGCACGGTGCGCGAAACCCGCCTTCATAGTACGACCCTTTACGTCCGCGCAAGCCTGCGGCGCTGTTGAAAAAATCGGCATCGGTGCCGCCGTGCCGGTCATACAGCGGACCATTGTCGCTTGTGAATACGATGATCGTGCGGTCGTCGAGGCCCAGTTCATGAATCAGCGCCGTCAGGCGACCCACGTCGCGATCCATGCGGGTGATCATCGCCGCGTACGCAGCTCGCGGCTGGCGGTGCGGCAGGTAGCCCCGGTCGCCAACGTACGGAACATCGGCGAATTGTCCGGCGTATTCGGCCAGCGAGTCCTGAGGAACCTGGAGCGCGAGGTGCGGAATCGTCGTGGCGAAATACAAAAAGAACGGGCGATAGTGGTGACTGCGAATAAATTCCAGCGCCTGCGCGCCGATCAGGTCGGGCGCATAATCGCGGCCAGCATACGCCACATAACTTTCGGGCGCTGTCGGATCGGCATCGGGCGGCAGCTTCTGATAGGCCGCGAATTTCGGATTATTTAAAGCCAGGGGCTTGTCGTTGTCCCACAACGACTGGGGATAATGGTTGTGCGCAACCGCCTGGCAGTTGTACCCGAACCAGCGATCGAAACCCTGTCGTAACGGGTCGCCGGTGCTGCCCATGGGCCCCAACCCCCACTTACCGAACCCTCCAACCGCGTACCCCGCCTGCTTGAACAGCCTCGGCAGACGGAGTTCGCCCGCCGGCACGGGCTCTTGCCCCTCTGGAAACCCCTTGGCTTGATGATTGTCGCGAATATATGCGTGACCGGGATGCATGCCTGTCATCAAGACGCACCGCGATGGGGCGCACACGTTATGCCCCGAGTAGCTCGACGTAAACCGCATGCCTTCCGCCGCGATCCGATCGATGTTTGGCGTGCGAATTTTCTGCTGCCCATAACACCCCAGATCGCCCCGCCCCAAATCATCGGCAATAATGAACACGATGTTTGGCAGAGCTGCCGGCGGGCGATCGGCGCCGCAGACAGCCCCGCTTGTGGCAAAGGAGGCCAGGCACAGCAGGAAGGAAACAAACGGGCGACTCCAGCGCAGACGCATCGTGCCAAGTCCTTTCCAATGTTGGGGCGCGGGTAAATTGGGCACTTCGCACCCTGCCGGCGCGGCTCTCGCCCGCAGGCCGAGTTTCGCATTTCCGCCTGAATTTGCAAGTCGCCCAGTGTCGCTGGCCCCTGCGGGCGGGGCTGGCCCGGGATTAGAGATCATTCCCCTCTGGCAAGTCAGCTTCGGTCGAGCGATTCTCCAGCCGCAGAATCAGCACGGTGCCATTGGCGTTTCCCAAGGCCAAGTGGCGTCCGTCGGGGGAAATCGCCAGAGCGCGGGGCAACCCTGGAAGATTCCACGATTTGAGTTCGAAACCTGATTGGGCGTCGCGCAGGCTGACCTCCATGTTTTTACCAAGCAGTGCCAGCACGCTCCCGTCAGGCGAATACGTCATATAGGCCACGCGAGGCTCAATTTTGACGCTCGACCGCTCGGCGTGACGTTGGGCATCCCAAAACGTCAACAGGGGCGATCCCGTTGCGATCGCCAACGATTTTCCGTCGGGCGAAATCGCCAGCGCGTCACACAAAGAAGGGGCCTCGGCGGCCGCGAACTGAAACCGCTCTTTTCCCGTTGCCACGTCCCAAGTGCGTAAATCGATGGGTTGCATCGGGGCGAATTCCGGGGTGGTGTCGGCCGCAAGCAGCGTGTCGCCATCAGGAAAGAACGCCAAGCGACAAACGTTCCGCCGAAATATGCCGACCGAAGTGACTTCGGCACCCGTGGCGGTGTTCCAGAGTTTGACCGTGGTGCCGTGGGGCGCCGCAATGAGCGTGCCGTTCGGGCTGTAGGCGATCTGGTCGGGCCAATCGATGCCGCGGAGCGTCTGCCGGATTTTTCCGGTGGCGACGTCGCGCAGCGTAATTCCGCCGTTGTTCATTTCACCGGTTGCCAGCGTCTGGCCATCGAGGCTGACGGCCAGTGAAAGCACTGGCTGTTCATGGGGGAACTGCCGCAGTGCTTTTCCGTTGGCGGTGTCCCACAGGATCGTCTGTTTGTCGTAGCTCGAGGAGGCAAGCCACGCACCGTTCGGGCTGAACGCGACGCCGCTCACCACCCGGTCATGGCCCGCGCGAGTCAAGGAATGTTCTTGCCAGGTCGTGCCGGCTAATTCCGCCAGGCGCACGCGGCCGTCGGTCGCGCCCGAAACAAGCCGCCGATTATCCGGAGAAAATGCCAGCCCCCACACCTGCGAGTCGTGCGTCGGCAAGTCGGCCGCCAGTCCGAGCGGCTCGCGGGCAGCGTCAAAGATCATGATCTCCCCGTTCCAAAGCCCCAAGGCCAACCAGTGGCCGTCCGGTGAACGTGCCATGGCCGTGATGGCATGCTTGCTGCGTGCAGTCTGCATCTGTCGCGGGGTGGTTGCCGTCAAATCCCAGGTGATCAAATTCCAATCCCAGACCCCACACGAATACATCCTGCGGCCGTCGGCCGAAAACGTCACGCCACAAATGTAATCGCCATCCTGCGGAGGCCCATGCGGCTTGAGTTCGGCGCGCAAGACCGGCGCGAGGGAGGGCTGATCGAGGTTCAGGTTCCAGAGCTTGATGGTCTTGTCATTGGACCAGGTGACGAGCATTCGGCAATCTGGCGAAAAGGCGGCCTCGCCCCACGCAGAGTCAAATGGCGCAAACGACAGGATTTCTCGCGGCGATTCTGAGGAAACGTCCCACAACCGTACCTGGTCGCCGCATAACGCCAGGGTCTTTCGATCGGGCGCCAGCACGATGCCACGCACGGTTCCGGTCAAGCCCTGGATTTCCAGCCTGCAACGCGGTTCGGCACCTGAGAGGTCGTAAAACCGCACCGCGGAACCTCCCGCGACGAGGGTGCGATTGTCGGGGAGATACACCAGACAGTGGTTGACGTCGCGAATTTCGGCTTGCAGGTGCATTGTCGAGGCATCCCACAAGCGGATCAGGCCATCGCCCGACGCGCTGGCGACCTGCTTGCCATCGGGGCGACAGGCGGTGCAGAATACCGAACCGGCGTGGCACGGCCCGGGGTCGCCCAGGATGGCGACAAGTTCTGCCGGTTGCCACGAATCGCGTTGTGCAACGGGAACGTTCGACATGGAAAGTTGATCCAGCGGCGAGGGTAGCCGCCCTACCAGCGTCGCAGCCCGCGCGCTTTCCTTCGTTCCGACCCAGCGCACGCGAAACGCATTCAACTCTTCGACGAGCGCGAAAGCCTCGCGTGAGCCTTTGGTGTCGAGCTGCGGGCCCAACCCGCGCAATGCCTGCCGAACCTTGCGGTCCAGCGCTGCCCATTGCCGCCGAGATTGAGTTTGCAGCGTGGGCTTCCACGACGCGTCGACCGTCTTGACGTCTCCACGCCCCAATGTGATCGTGAATTCGACCGGCTCAAACCCGCGGCGGGTCATACGCAATCGATGCGTTCCCGCCTGACACGGAAACCTGAGAACGCTGGTTTTCTTGACACTCATTGCGCGGCCATCGAGTTCGAGCTGTGCATCACGGCGCTCCTCCGGCGCCCAATCGATAATCAATGTCGACTTTCCCAGCGCATTCCACATGGCATGCCCGCACAGCAATACCACAACGGCGCCGGCGCCACTCAGCGCCACGGCACGCATGATCGAACGTCGCCGGCCGATCGGGCGGTGAATCGACCGGCCAATTTCCTGTTCGACTGTGGTCGACGGATCTCGCCGTTGTGCCAGTTTTCGGAAAATCGGACCGGAGTCACGAATTTCCGCCGCCTCCAAATCCAAGGTGGCCGACAACGGGGACGCATCTAGAAATGACATGTCCGGCTTTTCAAATGTCTTGTCGGGCGCGGGGTGGATTTCATGCGCGATTTTCGGCACAGAGGCTGAACCAGGTTCGGTGACCGACACGGCCGAGGAATTGTTCGAGACGGGCGTCTCGGCAAACGGCGCGAGCGCCAGCGATACTTCCAGCGGGGTCTGGTATCGCTGACCAGGGTCGCGGGTCAACATTTTTGCCAGAACGGCATCGAGCGCAGGGGGAACTTCGGGCCGCAGGCCGCGCACGCGCGGCGCAACGGTCGCGCCTCGAGCGGTAAGCCGCTCGATTACGTTTTCGCCAGGAAACGCCAGCCTGCCCGCAAGCATTCGAAACAAAGTGCAACCGAGGCTGAATATATCACTGCGAATATCGGCGGTTCGCGCGTCGATGGCCTGTTCGGGCGCGATGTAATCGACAGTTCCCATCACAACGCCGGTGTGTGTCAGGCTGCCCTCAGTGTTTGCAGGATTGGCAAATCGCGCCAAGCCCATGTCGAGAATCTTCACGAACGGGCCGGGCACGCCGGGAGCCTGGGTCACGAGCAGGTTGGCGGGTTTGATGTCCCGGTGCACAACGCCGCATTCGCAGGCGTGCTGCAACCCAAGGGCCGCTTGCCGGATGCACTCGCACGACCACGCAATCGGCAACCGGCCCACCTGGTGGATCCATTTTCCCAAGTCTTGACCGGCGACGTACTCCATGACGAGAAAGTGCGTGTTCTGTACGCTTTCGGCATCGTATGCGGCAACGATATGCGGGTGGTCGAGAGCTGCGGCCGCCCGGATCTCGCGATGAAAGCGGGCTACGGCAGCCGAGTCTGTGACAAGACCCGGTGCCATGACTTTCAGGGCCACGGTGCGGCCCAGCGGAACCTGCTCGGCTTTATAGACCGTTCCCATCCCCCCTTGCCCGAGTTGTTCGAGCAGTTTGTATTTCCCGATGAAGAATGCGTGCCGCCCCGCCAGCAGCATTTGCGCGTGCCACGGCGTGATCAGGCGGCGTTCAACGAGTTGTTGTGCAATTCCTGCGGCTGTTGCCGCGGCCCCCGCCGCCTCGCCCAGACAGATCGCATCTGCGAGTTGTTCAGGTGTGAGCAAATGGCCATTTCGCAGATGGTCAAAAAACGCCGCGATCTCTGTGGAAAGCATGATATATGCCGAACACTGTACCAAGCCTCGAGCAAAATATGCGTAATTTTCAATCGCGAGTCAGCGACGCGATGCGGCACGTCGCCCGGTGTCGGATTCACACGTGCAGCCTCCGCCAGTTGGTTCACGGTTTCGAGATTTAAGCGGCACCGGTAAAAACGCTACGCCCTCAAAACTTGCGGTCGCGCTGAAGACCCGTGACGTACTGTTATAACAACTCACCGGAGAAACGACTGCCTGCACGCCGGCCTGGTGTTCGCGCACGCGGCCGCCCTGGCCGGGGCTTCGCCCAATTGTTCGATGGGCCGGCTCGAATGGCAGTGCACTGGCAACACGCGGCCATCGAGCGACCAGCCGTCTTCTCGGTGCTCCCGGCCGCACTGCACTGACTGACCGCAGCGAATAAGCCGTGACCCCGGGGGCGTGTTGGCGACCGGCGCCTTCTCGAACGACGAGATCGACCGCGTTGGGGGTTCAACGGTCATAAGGTTTTCTCTGGACGCATCAAATCGGGCTGGTATCGTTGCAGAAATGAAACTCGTTCAACTCTCATCTTTTAGCCACGCAGCTTCCGAAAGAAATCCCCAGGCTGTTCTCCCCGCCAGGGAAATCGCAAAAACACCAGTCCTCATCGTACAAACACCGATCGAGACAGGTCGACGCGATCAGTCAGTGCAGGCGGGAGAAATGCCGACATTTTTGACGACAGGCTGACATTTCGTCAGGCACCCCGGGTTGCCACCACCGTTTCGCGATTTTACACACGACGATTCATGGCGCCGCTCGCATACACTACGACTGAGCCTGCATCAAATACATTCGATCGCGGCGCCAGACTCTGAATGTCTCTTGCCCGCATGCAACATGTAGAAGTCACCGCCGGGCGGCGTGCCGGGGCGCCCGGATGTGGCATCGAACTGTGCGTCGGCAGACAGCCGGCTCCGCTTGTCAAGAAACAGGTGCCCCGGCGACTGCGCCCTGCCTGACCACGTACAGTTTTACCCCGCCGCGTGGTGTTTCGCCGTCGCAACGCCAGCGGTTCTGCTGAATCACTCGTCGGAATTAGCCCCGCCCGGTAGGATCGTGATCGGCCCGACCTGATGAGGAACCCGCCAGGGGGGCTTTTTCAGGGTGCGGCGGATGCCGTCGAAGACCGACGTCGAGAATTTGTTGACGATGACACTGCCGTACGCGGTCGAGATCAGACGGCCAGGAAATTAAACGGGCTGCACGAACCATTGGAGGCGACATGCCGCAATCACCCCACGTCGAAAAGCATTTCACGGCCTCGGAATCGGTCAGAGATATCGTCATTGGCATGTCCGATGGCCTCACGGTTCCGTTCGCGCTGGCAGCCGGACTTTCCGGAGCCGTGGCATCAAGTGAGATTATCGTCACGGCGGGGCTGGCGGAAGTCGCGGCCGGGGCAATTGCGATGGGCTTGGGCGGGTACCTGGCCGCACGCACCGACGCCGAGCACTTCGTTTCAGAACGAGCGCGGGAGGAACAGGAAATCGAAGACGTACCAGACAAGGAAGCTGCCGAGGTTGCCGACGTACTGCGTTCCTATGGGCTGGAAGACGACCAGGTCGAAACCGTCGTGAGCTCCCTTTGTTCCGACAAGCGGCGGTGGGTGGACTTCATGATGCGTTTCGAGCTGGGCCTGGAGGAGCCGAACCCGCAGCGGGCCAGTCGCAGCGCCTTCACGATCGCGCTCTCTTACATCGCCGGGGGCCTTGTCCCGCTGGCTCCGTACTTTTTTATCCGCTCAATTCATTCGGCGTTGATCGGTTCAGTCGTCGTGACGCTGCTGGCCCTGTTCCTGTTTGGATATATCAAGGGCCGGTTCACCACGGCCAAGCCATTTCGAAGCGCGTGGCAAACGGTCGTTGTGGGCGGCCTCGCGGCGACTGCGGCATTTATCATTGCCAAGGCGATTGGGTAGCGCGTGCGTACGAATTGCCTTCGCCCCCCGGGCGGGAGGCCCGGGGGGCGAAGCCTTGTGAAGAGTCTCGAGTACCTGCTGTTCGTCGTGCTACTGGATGCGGTTCTGGCGCGTCATTCGAACAAATTCCCGGCATTGCCACGCAACAGAGTTTGGCCGAGTTGAGACCAGAAACTGTCGAGGGCGGGCTGGTCGGCGGACGAGGCCTCGGAGGATGCGGTCGGCGGGGCGGCGGGGGTGGGTGTTGCCGCGGGCGATGCTTCGGCCGCGACGACCGGCATTGAATTCGGCGAAACGGCCAGCGCGACCCCGCCGGTTGCCGTCATCGGCTGATTGGGAGCGGCAAGTTGGGCGGGCAGCGTGGCGGCCAGGTCGCTGCGAGTGGTGGCGACCTGCACGGCACTGCCGGCGGATATGGCCGCGGGCGACACGGTGATTTCGTCAGCGGTGACGGAAAACGCATAACCCAGGTTCGAAGTAATACTCCAACTGGGGAACTGAGCCACGATTGCGTTGGCTTCGCCCTGATTGGCGGTATACAGGTGCTCGCCACCGATCGAATTGTACAGCCGGTAAATCGCCGTGCTGCCGGGCACCTGGGTCGTGTACATGTAACCTTCGACAGCTTCGTAGTTCCAGCCCAGGTGCACGAGGCCGGCCTTTTCGCTGGGGTCGACCGTGTAGTAGTGCTGACCGTTGTTGGGGTTGTAAAGGCGGTAAATCGGAGTACCGCCGGCCACTTGTGCGGCGGCGACGGCAAACCCCGGCTGATTCGTCGTTTCGTCGTTCAGCCCGTTCTTGACGATTGTTGAGAACTCGCCGGGCGACGTGGTAAACACATGCACCTCGGCGTTGGGGTTGTAGGCCCGGTAGAACCGCTCGATCGGGATCATCGTCTGCACGCCGGTGTAGCTGACCGACGACAGGTTGCTGAAGGTCCATGTGCCCGACGTGCTCGAAAAACTGCCAGGGGCGGCGGTCACCTGGGTATTCGTCAGGTCGAGTACGAGGGCTTCGTTCGTCGCGCCCGCGGCGCCGTTGATCGTAATGGCCGTCGTCGTGCTGGGCCGCACGTTGACGACGTTGTTGTCGCCCGTATCATTAACGGTCGCGGTGGTTGTGCCGGGCGAAAACGTGTTAATGCTCAGCACACTGCCGGCAGCGACATTGTAAGTGACCGACGCAGTGGGGTTGGCAAATGTGGTTTGTTCGAACGTGCCATTGCCGCTGACCAACTGCGACGTACCGGCAGTCGAAGCGTTCGAAAGGACGGCGTTCACGCCGGCCGGCAAATTGAAAACAGCGCTTGTGGCGCTGCCGGCATTTGTCAGCGGGGTCAGGTTCGTGTAGTTGATCGTGGTCGTACCCGTTCCGCCGGTAACCTGTACGCTGCCGCTGTGGGCGCCGGTGTAATCGTACAAGCTGCCGGAAAACGACCCGGCGGAGACGTTGATCGTGTTGGTGGCGTTCTGGCCGCCAGCGAAGTTGATCGTGACATTGGGAATGTTGGCGATGCCACTCAGGTTGAGCGACAAGGTCTGGTTCTGGCCGTCGACGCCGGTGATCGTGACCGTGTTCGTCGTTGAAAGCGGCCCGCCGCCAACGACGGCGTTATGATTGTTGGCGTCGACCAACTGCAACTGGCCGTTATTGACCTCCAGCACGAGGTTCTGAGGCGTCGTGCCGGTAGGAGCAGTGTACACAATGGGCGACAGCACTGTGGTCGTCGTTTGGGCCGCCGCGGGCGTGGCTTGCACGTTTTCGGCGTTGTCGGTGGCGACGCTGTAAAACCCATACGTGTGGCCGGGCGTGCCGGTAAACGGTGCCGATGTGGCTGTGGTGTTGGCCTGAAACAGGGTAAATGGCCCGCCGTTGTCGGAAACGTACACATTGTACGACGCCACGCCCGATCCGTTGGCGCCGTCATTTCCAGACCAGTTGACGGTCACCGCGCCGGGATTCTCAAACTGCGGGAGTGCAGTGACACTGCTCGTCGGTGGCGTGGTGTCGACGAGTGTCGATGTCTGCGGGGTCGCCGGAATGCTTTGCGTGTTTCCCGCGTTGTCGGTCGCCAGCGTGTAGAACCGATAGGTGTGCCCATCCTTGCCGGTAAACGTGGCCGAGGTCAGCGACGTGTTTTGCAGGTAGGGCGTGTAGGCCCCGCCGTTGTCTGACACGTACACGGTGTAGCTGTCGAGGGCCGAGCTGCCTGCCGCGGCGGAACCGCTCCACGCCAGGGAAATCGCGGGGTTGTTCGTAATGGCGGGGAGCGCCGTCAACGCGGCGGCGGCCGTTCCGGTGTCGAGCGTGTTGAAGATCTGCGTGGTGTTGAGCGGCGGCTGGGTGTCGAATACGACGGTGGCCTGCGCATTGATCAGATCGCCGGTGTGGGCCGAAGCGAGCGGCGTGATGCTGTAATCGGCAAAGCCTTCGCCGATGCCGGTCGCGTCATCGGGCGGCAAAAACCCTTTCGTGGGGTCGGTGGGTTTCTGGCCGGTCGCAGGGTCGATCGTGACGAAGTCCCACGTGGCGACGCCGGTTTGCACGTTAATCGTCGCCGTAACGTTGACCACGAAACCATCAGTCTGTGTGAGGTCGACCTGAGTTTGATAGAACGCTGAATTGGCTGGAGGCGAGAACCGCATGCCGCCCCAACCGAAATCGCCCAGCCGGAAGGTCCGCCAGTCGAGGTTGGGCGAAAGCTGCTCGGTAATCGTGACTTCCTGTGCGGGGCCGTTGCCGTCGTTCTGGTAATTGATCTGGTAGGCGAGCGGCTGGGTCGCGGGCACGAAGTGCGCATCGCCAAAACCGGGCGGGCCAAGAATGTCGTTCGGGTCGTGCGGTGTAATCGAACCACCGCCGCCGCCGCCGCCCGGCGGGCTTTTCGGTGGGGGAGGCGGCTTCGGCGGCTGCTTGTCATCGTCGTCGTTGTCGCCGCCGTTATCGCCGTCGCAATCGGGGTCGGTCTGCTGGTGCTCGTCGACGCATTCGAGGTATTCGTCGATTTTGACAGTGATTTCAAACTGCTTTTTGAAAACTTCCTCGCCTTTTTTGAAGAATTCCTTCAGCTTGCTTTCGACTTCTTCTTCATCGCCTTTGAATTTCGTGTAGGGGTCGGCAGACAGTGCATCGCCGGCGGCCTTGAACGCGGTAATCGACGCCGTCAGGTTCGTCACGACAGTCGCGTTGTGTACTTGCGACGCCGAAGTTTGCCATTTCGCGGCGAGCGCATCGACTTCGGTGACGAGTTTGGAGCGGGCCGAATCGAACGCTGTCAGCGCCTGATCGATCACGCCGCTGTCGCCGGTCGACTGGTCGTCATTGCCAATCGCATGCACCCTTTCGACCTGGACGATCGCAGATGTGAGCCCGCGAAGGTCAGTTGTCAGGGTTTGCAGGTCGCTGACGGTAACGGCCGAGGGGCCTTGTGCGTCAAACGTCGAAAGCGCCGCGGTAAACGCCGTTTTGACCAGTGGTGAAATCAGCTTCAAAAAAGACACCGTTTCCTTTTTGAAATCGGCTTCGGCTTGCGTCGCGCCCCAAATGAGCTGGATCTCGGCGACAATCGCCTTAAACGCAGCCTTCTCGGCACTACTGATCGCTTTGTAAACGGCCTGAAGCTGCTTGTCGCACTCGGGGCAATCGGCTTCGGGTACGCTGGGGTCGAACACGAACAGGGCGCTCGTGCCGTAAATAATCGACTGCAGCCAGGCCTGCGGCTGAAACGTTGGGGTGGCGATTTTTTTCAGGCCCGCAATGAGCTGGTCGGCACCACTCGTCGTCAGCACCAGCGTGCCGGCGTTGATCGTTTTCGAGCCCGTGGCGCCGGGGTCATTGAATGTGGGGCCCTGGCCGTTGACATCGAGGCCCTGAGCCAACACTTCAAGATGCAACAGTCGGCCGTCGCCAGTGCCGCTGTAAATGGTAAACGAGCCGCTGGAACCGGTATAGGCGTGGCCAATGACTTTGCCCGACCCGTCGCGCAGTTCGACGAGGCTGTCGGGGGCGGGAAAGCCGGCGGCGTCGACCACGTTGCCATTGACTGTAATCGATGCCACATGCAGCGCGGCGCCCGCGGTATTGGCGCCCACCGCGATCGTGGTCGCGAAATCGGCCGTCTTATAGCCGGGATCAGATGCGGTGAAAGAGTACGTTCCTGGGGGGAGGTTGCTGATCGAGAAATTGCCGTTCACATCGGTATGGGTTTTGTATTTCAGGTTCGTATCGGCGCCCGAGATCAGCGTCACTGTCGCATTTTGCAGCGGGTTGGGGGTCGTGGCATCGTCGGTAATCGTACCCGTCAGAGTGCCTTGCGTGGCGAGCGTGACCGTGGCGGCTTTATGGACGCCGGGCGTGCTGATGGTGACGTTCGTCTGCACGCCGGTACCCGACGAACTTGTGGCCGTTACGACGTAGCTTCCTACGGCCAGGCCGCCAAACGAGGCGGTTCCAGTGGAATCGGTCGTTGCCTGGCTGATGGTGAACAGGCCATTGCCCGTTTCCATTTGCAGCAGGGCCACATCGCCCGTCAGCGGGTTCGTGTCGGACAGGGTCAGGTCGAGGGTCGCCGTACCGGCGGTGAAGTTTTCGACGAGGGCCGCACCCAGGCCAACGGCGATATTGCTGATCGGCGCGAACGACTGGCCGGGCAGCGCAGCGAGCAACGAGTACGTGCCCGCCTGTTGGACCGTAAAGCTGTACGAGCCATCGGCGGCGGTGGTCGTCGTGGCGACAAGCTGCGTGCCGTCGTTCAGCCAGAGCGTGGCGCCCGACAGCGGGTTTCCGGTGGAATCGGTGACAACGCCCGACATCGTGGCAGTGAGGGCGATTTGCAGATTCACCGTGACGGCGGGTGAACTGGCCAGGCTGGTGACAGTGGCCGTTTGCGCATTCGTAATGCCCGCCACGTCGGCTGGCAGGTAAACCTGGTACGTGTCGAGAGCCAAGTGCGGGAACAGGTAGTTGCCGCTCGCGTCGGTCGTTGTGGTGAAGGCGTCGCCCGCCGAATCGACGAGCACGACAGTTACGTCGGCCGCCGGAGAACTCGACAGCGTGTTTGTGACGGTGCCCGAAATTACCCCGCCCGGCTGAACCGAAACGTTCACGCCTGAATCGGTATTGCCTGCAGTGAGCGTGACAGCCACCGGGGCCGATATGCCGGCAATGCCCATCGGCTGCACGGTGCACGCGCCAGGGGCTTCGTTGGCAAATGTGTAATTGCCTGAGGCATCGGTCGTCGTCGTGTCAATCAGATTACTGGATGCATCGTACAGGCCCAGTTCCATGCCTGCGGCGAGCGATGCCGGGTCGCTCGAGGCAACCGTGCCGGTCACCCCGGCCACTTGTACGAACGAAATCGTGCCCAGCGACGTATTGCCACCGGCGGCGACGACCTGGCTGGTTATCGTTTGCGTCGCGTAGCCGGGCAGCGCCAGGGTTACGTCATAGGTGCCGGCGGGCAGGCCGCCCAGCGTAAAGGTCGAGCCGGTCAATTGCACGCTGTACACCTGCGTCGCGTCGGTGTTTCCCGAAGGTTCGGCGGTGACGGTGAGCGTTCCACCCGTGGGGCCGCCCACCGGCAGGTTAATCGTGCCGCTGAATTCGCTTTGGGTTGCCAAAGCCAGCGTGCGGGAGACCGTACCGCTGGTGGCCGTAATGCCGGTGGCGAAACCCCGAGCGTAACCCGAGGCGTCGGTATAGACGGTGTAGGTGTCAGAGGGCAGGCCGGTAAACAGAAAACTGCCGCTCACGCTCGTCGTTGCCAAGTATTGCGTGCCATCGCTGGCGACGGCGGTAACGTCGGCAGACGCGATCGGCGCATTGGTTGTCTGGTCAATGACGTTGCCCGAAATCGCCACGCCCGCGACGACGTTCAGGGTAACGCCGACGGTCGGCTGGCCCGTCACGACGGTTGCTGTCGGCGGCAGCGTCGTTCCTGAGGTCGAGCTGGATACGATCAACACGCCCGGCACATCGAGGTTATACGTGCCAGCGGGCAGGTTATCGAAGATGAAGCTGCCGTCGTTCAGGATAGTGGTTTCGGCGCCCTGGTTGGTGGCAGGATTCAGGGCGTCGATGACGCTGCCCGCGACAACCACATTCGGGTCGACCGCGGCCACGTTGCCCGACAGCGAGCCGTTCACGGCGGCAATCGCCTTTTGAACTTCCAGGTCGAGCAATTGCACCGGGTCGTTGTTCGAACCGAGGCTGGCTGGCATCAGGCTGGCGTTGCGATCGAGCATTGCGACGAAATCACCCCAGGTCGGGCCGATTTGCGTTTGCAGTTGGGCCCACACAGCGCCCCAGTTCGACAATTGCGTGCGCTCGGTGAGCACCATGCCGGCCACCGTGTTCCAGTCGAGTGGCGCCGGGTCGCTCGTCGTCGTGACACTGACGGTGAATTGGTATTGGGTGCCCGCCGGGGCGGGGCTTTCAAAATAAACCGGCGTGCTGAAGCTCGAACCGGGCGCGAGGATCCCCGCCGCACCGACACCGCTGACGCCGAGAAACTGCGGGTTGATGCCGAATTTCAGGGCGGTCGGGTCGGTACCCATTTGCGTGCCGGTGGGGCTTTCGACTGTGAGCAGCGGCGCCCCGACGTTGGCGTCGCCCGTGTTGCCGTATTTCACCTGGAATTCGCCGATATGGCCCACCAGCACGGCGGGTGGAACCGACAGGCTGGTTTGCAGGTTGCCGCCCACGCCCGCGGTGACAGTCAAACCGCCGACTGCCTGGGTCGTGGTTGTGCCATCGGAAAGCGTGGCCTGCACGGTGTAACTGCCCGGGGCCTGGCCGGCAAGATTGAAGGTGGCAAACGCCGTGCTGCCGTCCTGCAATGTTGTCGCGACGGCTTGCAACACGGAATTGTTGGGTGCAATAAGTTGAAACGTGGTCTGGCGATCGAACTTCGCGCCGTCAATTTCCATCGTGGCCTGCCCCGAATTGCCGACCGAAGCCGGGTTGACCCGCGTGATGGAAAACGGCACGATCGAGGCGGTCAGCGAGTAGTTGTCGCTCGTCGTGGGAACGTTCGCCGCATACACGAGGATGAAGTACGTGCCCGCCTGCGTACTGGGAATGGTGATTTGCTGATTCGGCGACAGCGGGTTGGCAAACCGGAAGTCGGCCTGGCTGCGGGTGGGCATCGTGCCCAAGCTGGCGTACAGTTCATTCACCGCATCGCCGGCCGTGCTCGTCAAATTCAAATTCAACGTCTGGCCCGCGGCAACGGTGACCTTGTACCAGGCCGATTGCGTCGCGCCGAGCGTGCCGGTAGAAGCCGTTCCAAGCGTGAGCGCGGGCACATCCAGCGACACCTGGGTGAGCGATGCGCTGAGGTTGTCGGCCAGCGTCGACTCGGGCACCGTATCAAAAATGTTGCTCCGCAAAATCACGTAGTAGCTGCCCGAGGCCACGCCGGGCAGCGTTCCATTCAATGTGCCGCTGTAGCTGCCATTGGCCGTAATGCCGCCGGTGTGATCGACCAGGCCCAGCAACGGGTCACTGGCCTGAAAGTAGGGCGTGGGCGAAAGGTACAGGGCGTCGGTCCAGTTGCCGGTCGAAGCAATTCCGGTCGAATTGCTGACGTTGTACGTGATTTGCACGCTTTGCCCGGCCAGCCCCGAAGTCGGCACGGTAATCGTGCCAGCGACGAGGTTGACGAGCGTGGGCAGCGAAATGACCACCGGCTGGGCCTGGTAGGCCGTGTTGTTGGCCGTGTTCGTTTCATAGACCGCCGACCCTTGGCCCAGCACCTGGTCGCTGTTGGCAACGACGAACACGTAATCGGTGCCGGCAACGCCCGCTGGAATATTGAACGTCGCGCTGGCATTGTACGAGGTGCCGTGGGCCAGCCCGCCCGAAT
>JAJXXL010000057.1 GCA_021781115.1 Planctomycetota bacterium | reverse complement strand
TTCCGATCTGACGTCACCGAGGCCGACAGCCTGGCCACGCTGGCCGCGGCCTTCGACGCGGGGATCAACTTTTTTGACACGGCTTATTGTTATGGATATGAGGGCGAAAGCGAACGCTTGCTGGCGCGGGCGCTGGGGCATCGCCGCGACCAGATTGTCATCGCCACGAAAGGCGGCATTCATTGGGAAAACCGCCAGCAGGTGAAAGACGGCTCGCGGGCCAGACTGCACCGCGAATGCGAAGAAAGCCTGCAGCGGCTGGGCACCGACCGGGTCGACCTGTTGTACCTGCACGCGCCCGACCCGCAGGTGAAAGTGGGCGAATCGGCGGCGGCCCTGCGCGAATTGCTCGAAGCCGGCAAAACCCGCAGTGTTGGCATATCCAACGCGACGGTCGAACAGTTGGCCGAGTTTGCGGCGGTCTGCCCGCTGGCGGCCTACCAGCCACACTACAACATGCTGCAACGCGAGATCGAATTGAGCCAGCTTCCGTGGTGTATGGCGCATGAGGTGTCGGTCATGGTGTACTGGCCCCTGATGAAGGGGCTGCTGGCAGGCAAACTCCCCCGCGATTATCAATTCCACCCCCGCGACGGTCGGCAGAAATACCCCATGTTTCACGGTGATGAATGGGAGAAAAACCACGACTTTCTCGATCAATTGCGACCGATTGCCGCGGAATCGGGCAAATCGATTGCCGAATTGGTGATCAACTGGACGATTCATCAACCCGGCATCACGGCCGCGCTGTGTGGCGCCAAGCGGCCCGGCCAGATTGCCGAAAACGCGGGCGGCATGGGCTGGCAATTGACCGCCGACCAGAGGAGCCGCATTGCCGAGGCGTTGCGTGTGCGCGGGCCGGCGGCGTCGCGCACGGCGGTCTGAACTCCGCGTCGAGAGAAATCGGGCGGCGAATTCTGCCAGCGTGCTTGCCAGCGCCGCGAACATGGCCTACGTTTCGGGAACGCACAAGGTCTGAGCGCGCCGCGCGCTGTATTAACGGGTGTTGCCGAAAAAATCGTCATTTCCGGCAACGTTTGCCCAATCAGCAAAGACGGTGAGTACCGATTCACGAGCAGGCAGGCACATGGCAGCGGTCACGGAAGTATCGGGGACCACTTCGGGCATCGTCAATTCGACGGCGTTTACGACGGTACCGATCTCACTGCTGACAAAAAAGGCGACGCTGCGTTGCCCCATTTATGATGCGGCCAACGTCTTGTTGCTGGCCGCCGGTTCGACGGTTTCACCGTCGCTGGTCGATCGCTTGAAACTGCGCGGGATCAGCGCCGTCAAGGTCCACGTCAGCGAACTGGCGCGGCTGGGTTGCGGTGTCGCCCGGAATTCGAAACCAGCGACCGGGCGCGGCCGGCGGGGAGTGAAACCGGTCGACAATGAACCGTCGGGTGACAGGGAAACCGGCGAGGTCGAGTGGTCGCTCGAACGGATCCGCTACCAGGATCCGGTTTCCAGCAGCCTCGTTCGCCGGGCGCCCGCGGGGTACGACCAGGCCCGCCGGCAAATCTTCGCCGAGGCAAATCAGAAGTCGCTTGATTTTCTGGCGAAAATGTTTGAATCGCTGGACGAAGTTCGGTCGGCACACGTTGCGACGTTTGAGGACATTTCCGCCGAATCGCTGAATCGGGCGGTTGAAGACATCGACCTGTTTGTCAGCCTGGGGTTAACACCCGAAATCGACAAATACCCTGCGCAGCACAGCCATCAGTCGGCCATGCTCGCGCTGGCACTGGGCGCCAACCTCGGCCTCGACAAGGCGAGCCTGATGCGCCTCGGGGTGGGCTGCCTGGCGCACGATACCGGCATGTTGCACCTCGATCGCACGCTGTATGAAGCCCCCGTCGTACTCGACCGCGTTTCGTTTCTGGGAATCACGCGGCATCCATCGATCACGTTTGAGATGATGCGGAGCGTCGAACATCTGGCTGGCACGGCCCGCCTGGTGGCCTACCAGGTGCACGAACGCTGCGACGGCAGTGGGTACCCGCGCGGTCGCCAAGACCGGCAAATTCACTTGCTGAGCAAGATCGCCGCAGTCGCTGACGTGTTTACGGCGCTGGTCTCGCCACGGCCCTATCGGCCCGCGCTGATGCCGTACTACGCCATGGAACATCTGCTGCGCGGCGCCCGGCAGGGGCTGTTTGACCCGTTGGCAGTGCGCGGGTTGTTGCAAACAGTGTCGTTGTTTCCGATCGGGTCGTCGGTGCAACTGAACGACGACCGCGTGGCCCGTGTCCTTCGCGCCAACGGCACGGCATTCACGAAGCCGGTGGTCGCCGCCTGGAACCGGGGTTGCCTCGACGCTGAACCCGAAACGCTCGACTTGCTCGCTGAGCCGAACCTGCACGTCGTGCGCCCGCTTGCCGACATTTATCAGAAGCAGGCGGCGGTCCTTGATTTCGACGCCGACTGAACGGCGGTCCTTTGCATTTCAAGCCGTGAAGGGCGTTGGGGGGCCAGGGACAGACGACGGGGCTTTCTGAAGCCCGTGGGCAACGATGCTGGCTGATTGACATTCGCTCAATCTCTTGGCGAGACGGGGAAGGCGTTGGCCGGGCAGACGCGATCTGGGTTGACAGTCCCCGGGGCGAACAGAGAAGATACGCACGATGCGAATTCCTCAGCCTTTTGCCCCGTGCCAGCGCCCGCGACCGCGAAAGTTGCCTGCGGCATTCCGGCCGGCGGCTTGCCTCCCAGTTGAAAGTTTTTGAACGGATGGATCGCCCTCCTCGCAAGAAGAAACCGCTGCGCGACGGACGAGCGCCCGCACGAAAACGCCCCCCCGCGCCGCCGAAACGCCGCGCGCCCGACGGGCTGACCCTCCGCCGGATCGGCGGAAACGACTTCGCGTTTTTCCCCCCCAATCTTGCGGTCGAGCGGCAGGAGGATCTCGAAGAAGTCCATGCCATGATCGCCGCGGGCGAGCTGGAAATCGCGCGCGATGAATTGCTGTACCTGGTCGCTGATTGCCGCGATTTTCTGGCCGCCCACAACTTGCTCGGCGACCTGGCCATTGAGGAAGAAGACGTTAAACTCGCGCGCGGGCATTTCGGCTTTGCGTATGAAACCGCGCTCGAAGCGATTCCCCCCGGGTTTAAGGGGCGGATCCCGGCGGGGCGGGAGTACAGCGGTGAGTTTTTCGCCGCGGGCTGCGGCCTGGCCCGCTGCCTCGTCGCCCAGGGCCAGGTAGCCGCCGGCCGCGAACTGCTGGCGGAACTGGCCCGGTTCGACCCCAAAAATGTGGTCGTTCAGGCGCTGTGCGACGAGCTCGACCACCCCGCGCCATGTGCCGCCGAGCCGGCGCTCGTCACCCTTCAAGTTCCGGCGAAACCGAACCGCCGCGGTTCCCCCTGACGGAGCAAATGGCCTATGCCGACGCCGCGCTGCCTGGCCGAAGACGCGCAGGCGATCTGGCACACGGGTGTCGCCGCGGTTCGGTCGGAAAAGCTCATCCACGATGCCATCCATCGGAATGCCAATGAACTGACGATTTGCGGGCGCAAGTTTTCGATTGACCAATTGCGGCGGATCGTGGTCGTGGGTGGGGGCAAGGCGGGCGCCGGTATGGCTGCTGCTGTCGAAGAGGCACTGGGCGACGACCTCACGGCGGCCAAGGTCGCGGGGGTCGTCAATGTACCGGCCGATTGCGTGCGCCCCTTGCGGGCAATCAGGCTGAACCCGGCTCGTCCGGCGGGAGTCAACGAACCGACGCCGGCCGGCGTTCTCGGCGCGTCCGAAATGCTGCACCTTGTCCGTGGGGTTGACGCCTGCGATTTGTGCCTGGTTTTACTGTCGGGTGGCGGAAGTGCGCTGCTACCCGCGCCTGTGCCCGAGATTTCCCTGGCTGACAAGCTGGAAACGACGCGGTTTCTCTCGGCGTCCGGGGCGACAATTGGCGAAATGAACGCCGTCCGAAAAAAGCTGTCGTTGATCAAGGGGGGCGGGCTGGCCCAGGCCATGCAACGCGGCGCCATGCTGGCACTGATCATTTCCGATGTGGTCGGCGACCCGCTCGACGTGATTG
>JAJXXL010000152.1 GCA_021781115.1 Planctomycetota bacterium | reverse complement strand
CTCGCCCAGTGTAGCGTCTTCGTGGGCCAGCGACGAGTCGCGGGCCGCGGTGAGCACATCGGCCCGCACGCCGCCTGCAACCTGTACGACAATGTCGCGGCCCCCATAAACCCGGTGATTGATCACTGAATCGACGGTGCGCGGCGCCAGGACTTCGGCGACACGGTAGTCGCCGCCGGGCGCGAACACGCCCAGTTCCCACTTTGCCCGTTCATGCAAATGTTCTTGCCGGCACAGAGCGGCCACCATGCCCAAGTCGAAGATATTCTGGACGTCGGCAAAGATCGGGTCACGCTGCGCCAGTTCGGCGTAATGCTTTGTGAAGTTCTGAGCGAACAGGCGGTTCACCGGTTCGGCCTGCCCCGTCGGAATGTGCTGTCCGCGCGAATTGACGAACTGGTTTTCCGAGAGCACTTGTACCGACGACCCCTTGAGTTCGAAGGAATCGCGGTCGGGACTATGCAGGATCGAGTCGTATTTCATGGTCATCCACCACCGCAAGGCGTCAATCGGAGCGCCCGCGCTGGTTTGCCCGGCCAATTTTAGCAGGTCGAAATAGCTCGGAATGTCGCGGCCGCCGTCGAGCTTGCCCACGCCGATGAGTTTCATGCGGTAATCGGCGGCGACGAGCACCTGCGAGACGCGCGTGTCGGCGGGTACGCCAAACACAACCACGTCCTGCAACCCGAGCAGGTTATGCAGTTTTTTCAACCAGCCGCCCAAAGCCCCAGGTCGCAGCGGGCCGGCCGAGTTCGACGCATCGACAAAGTCCTTGACCTTTTTGAGGTTTTCATTGCGGGGGTTGATCGAACAGCCAAACACTTTCTCGCCACCCGGGGCGAACGTCCGCAATACGACCACAAAGTCGTCGAGTTGCATCATCGGGCGGCGGCTTTCGCGGCCCACCGGGGCGCCGTTGTCATCGTAAAGCCAACCTTCGGCCGGGCCGCCAATCACGATTTCGCCATTTTCCGGGTATAGAAACACGTGGGTGATGCGGGTCAACCCCGCCAGACGCTGCATTGTTTCCAGCACCGGCTGCCCCGCGCGAACCCGCTCGGCGACCGCCCGCTCGAGCCGGGGCAGCGATACCAGCCGCAGTTTCGCCGAACGGGCCATGTCCTGGTTAAGATCGGCTTCTCGGGCGCGGCGGCCCAAAGCGGTGAGTTCGCCGGTTTGTTCGGCGCGGGTCAGGTTGTGCAGCATGCCATTGGGGTCGACGTAAACGCCCTGCTGGTATTGCTGAATCGAACCGGGGCCGCCTGTGTCGCTCCAAGTGTCGGGTTGAACCGTTTCCTGGATCAGGTTCATCAGCGGGCCGAAATTGGCGCCACTCATGCCGCCGTTCAGCCCGAGGTTGCGCAAGGTTTCACCCCGCGTGCGCGAGCGTTCTTCAGGCGTGGGAATATAGCCGGCCGTCGCGTCGGCGCCGGGAAAATCGCCCGCCGCCTGCTGGGCGGCGGCCACTTTTTGCAGCAGTTGCGTCCGTTTGGCCAAGTCGGGCGTCGCCAGCGCCTGGTCGCGGGCAGGGCCAAACTCGCCAGCGGCGAGTTGTTCCTGGACCAGTGCAGCGGCAGCGGGCAGGGAAACGGGGTTAGCCGCGGCGGGCGACCGGCGGGCTGACGCGGCTGCCTTCTTGGCGGCTGCCGGTTGGGCATCTCCGGCGGAGCAGGACGCGGCCCACGCGCCGCCGAGTGATGCGACCACCGCGGCCAGCCGCAGCCACCCGCCAACGTTCCACAGCTTGCCCTTTGCGCCGTACGCCATGACTTGCTTGCTCCCTGAATGAACTCAACTCTGAGTGCGGCGGAGGAATGCGCGCTCCGCGGCCCTATTCAATAGCATCACGCTCGCCGGGGGGCGAGTCAAGCAAAATCCGCTGCCGCAAGTCGGAAAAACTCGGCAAAACGAGTGGTTCGCCAAACCCTCGCGGAAATGGAAGATTCGGGGGCGCACTTCGCCTAAGACCCGTCAATTGGTGTTTTTCGACGGAAATTCAGAGGAATTCCATGAAAAACGCGAATTTTCGCGGGAAAAGCGGGGGTAACTCATTGACAATTCGATTCTGCCTGATTTTACTACGAACACGTTGCCCGGATTGCGGCGTATATCAAGATTCTGGAGACCTCAAACCAAGGAGGCGAAGATGGCTGACGCAAAGGCGAAGGCGAAGACGAAGTCAATCAGCAAAACGGAACTCCTCAAGGCCCTGGCCGAAGCGGCGCAAATCGACAAGAAGAGCGTGGCGAAAGTGCTCGAAGAACTGAGCGCGATCGTGGCCAAGAACATCGGCAAGAAAGGCCCCGGTGTGATTTCGTTGCCTGGCTTGGTCAAGATCAAGATCGTGCACAAGAAGGCGACCCCCGCCCGCAAGAACGTGCCGAACCCCTTCAAGCCCGGCGAATTACGCGACGTTCCCGCCAAGCCGGCCAAGAACGTCGTCAAGGTTCAAGCTCTCAAAGCGCTGAAAGACATGGCCTGATTGGCCATCTGGCAATTGGTGGTCGTGCTGTGTTCGTCAGCCCGGCGGAGGAATCTCAATCGGCTGCCCCCCGGCTGGTCGGTGAGGAGTTCGTTCGGCGGGCCATGCGATGCCGGGCATTGGCGCGATCGGTTGCGGCGAGTTCGAATTGTCTGGACGCCCGGCATGCCGGCTAGCAGGTGACGGGCGAAACCCTGCATTCAGATTACGGCTGGTGCAAACCCCGACCTTCCCGCACTTCCCCCTGAGGAGGTGCGGGAAGGTGCGTTTTCTGGCACGGAAATCGGGCGCCACACCGTCGTTCTGGAACGGCCTCGTGCGATGGTGGCAGGCCGCCAGTGGCTTCCGATCATTGAAATGCGTGGTGTCGGCCGGCCGTGGTTGTGCAGTTCACCAAGGGCGGACCGCGATGCGGAATTGTGGTCGATAATGTCTCCCCGTACGGCATCCTGGGTGAATTGCTCCCACTGCTTTTGGTCGAGGCGCCTTGCCCCGGTCTCTCGGGGGGATTCTGGATATTATGGGCTCGCTATTTCGCCCCCTGTGATTTAACCCCGTGTGTTCTTGAGCGCTGGCAACATTTGCCTGGATGCTGCAGGCCGGCTGGACAGAACGCGACCGTGGGCTGATGTCCCACCGGCAGGGGGGCCACATGATTTATGTGCGATTTTTGGAGGCGAGACGCATCGCGAGCCGCGACTTCGGCAGCGTGGTAGCGTACAATCGCTTCGTTCTGAATTCATGGCACGTTGGCCTGCCAAATCGTGCATTGCGGGTGAAGGCCGCCTTTGGCCAACGCGCCGATGGGACTTTCGCCGGTCGGTTTTCAGCGACGACACCGACACACCACCAATTCAACATTGAGGACGCGGGCTTTCATGAGACTGCCTTCGCTTGGCTGCCTGGCATCATTTATCGCGGCAATGCTCATCCAGGTGGGTACTGCGCGCGTGGCGCACGCACAATTATTGAAAGATGTGGCCGAGCCGAAATCTGGCAAGTCCGTCCGCTATCAGGACTGGGCACATGCGGGTTCGTTCTGGCTGCTCACGACTCCCGAGGGGGCGGATTTTCCGGCTGAGGCTTCCGTAGTGGAGTTTCCCGTCCTGGTGCGGTTGTATAAAGACTTCTTCGATTTCCGCCAGGCACAGCCCCAGGGAGCCGACCTGCGGTTTGCCTCAAGCACGGGTGAGCCGCTGGCGTATCAGATCGAAGATTGGGATTCGGCGAACGGCACCGCGCGCGTCTGGGTACGCGTGCCAAAGATTACGGGGAACGCGCGGCAGGAAATCAGGGTACATTGGGGCAACGCCAACGCGGTGAGCGAATCCGATGGCAAGGCGGTGTTCAATGCGTCGAACGGCTACCTCAGCGTCTGGCACATGAGTGATTCGGTGCGCGACGATGTGGGAAGCCTCACCTGCACTGATACCGGCACGACGGCAACGGCCGGAATCATCGGAGCGGCGCGGCATTGGCCGGGAGGCAAGGGCGTTTTCGGTGGCGACAAAATCTCGACCTACCCGGCGGGCGCGAGTGCACATAGCACCGAACTCTGGTTCCGTG
>JAJXXL010000237.1 GCA_021781115.1 Planctomycetota bacterium | reverse complement strand
CGCGGCCGCTGGCGGCGTCGAGCACGCACAGGGCGCGTCCGCCCAGCCCCAGGCCGGCGTAAACCTGTCCTTCATTAACAGCGAGCGACGTTTCGGCGTCGGGGTACTGCGTACCCGGAACATGCCAGAGAAGCTGTTCTTCGCCCGCCCCGGCCGGGGCGAGCCGCAGGCAGTAGTAGCCATCATCGCCCGCGCCGACAAAGACCCGCCCCGCGTCGATGACTGGCGTACATTCGACATGGCTGTGCGTGGCGTATGTCCACAACACCTGCCCTTCGCGGCCGCCCCGCAAGTCCAGGCACACCACACGGGCATCGCCCGTTTCATGCAACCCTTCGCCGCAAACCAGGCAGTTCTCGGCAATGGCCGGCGAGCTGAATGTGGGTCGGTAACCCGGCGGCGCTGATTTCCACACGACGCCGCCCGCGGCCGCATCGAAACAGTAAATCGCCCCCGACTGGCTGAACGGGCTGAGTTCGGCCGAGGCCGCGTACACGCGGCCGCCCACGATCGCCGGCGACGAGAAAAAACCTTCGGCGCCGCGCTGGTGCGACCAGTTCAGGCCGCCGCGGGTCGGCCCCGTGGTCAACGGGCTTGCCCCCTGCCGCTGCGGCCCGCCGCGAAACATGGGCCACGCGGTCGGGCCGGCATCGCCGGCGCCGGCCGAAACGGGCGCGGCGGCCGCCGCCGGCCAAAACCATGCCGCGCCGCGCACGGCCCCCGCGCCCCCCAACGCCAAGGCGGCCAGCGGCCACTTCAGCCGCCACACGAGCCGCAGCCCGCCCACGAACGCCCGCGGCTTGAACAGCGACAGCAACAGCCCACCCAGCGCCGCCAGCAGCCCCGGCAGAATAGCCAGCAGGGCTTGCAGCGGGCCGATCAGCACAGGCGCGACGGCGAACAGGGGAACGTGCTGCATGACGCGACGTCAACTTGGGTCAAGGGACACAACGACCGCCCGCTCAGAACCAGCCGCCGATATCGGCGCCGCGCGGGCGCATGAGATTGCACGCCGCCCGTCGAAGGTTACCGGGAAACCGGGCTGCCGCTGACCGGCCGTGCGTGCTGAACGGCGGCCCCGCGGGATTTCAAATCCTGCGGTCTGCCTATGGTATTCCGTCTGCGCATCGGTCATGATAGGGTTTTGCAGCGTCTGGAAGGTGCGGTCTATTCGACTTGGAGAGCGGTGGCACATGCAGGTATCATTTCCACGGGCATTGGCCCTATGTGGGGCGTGGGCCGCATTGTGCGGTGCGCTATCGGTGGTGCGGGCCGAAGCCCCCCGCCCCGGTGCAAACACGCCGCGGCCACCCGATGCCGCCCGCGATGCGGCAGCGCCCGAACTGCTGCAAAAACTGCTGGATCGCGTCGCGCGGCTCGAGCGTGAACTGCAAGATCTGCGCATCCGAACCGGCCAGGTTCCTGCCGACCGGAAAGACCAGCGGGTGGTTGCCGTGTTGCAGACGCCCTACCTGGGCAGCGTGTTTTTCGGCTCGCCGACGAACACCCGGTTTTTCGCCTGCCAATTGATGCTGGTGAACCTGACGAATGAGCCCCTCGTCGTCAAACGCGATGACGTGAAGCTGCTGGTCGACGGCCAGACGCAGGCCGCCAAGGAGCCGGCCAACCAGTTCGGGCTGCACACCGTGCAAATCGGCAATCAGCAGTTGCAGCTCCGGGCGTTGCACATGCCCGCGCAGATACGACTTGCGGCTGGCGGCGCGGGTTCGTCGTGGGTGCTGTTTCCTGAACTGCCCGCCGGAAACCACATTCCCCGCATGGTGCTCAAGTTTCGCGCGGGCCCCAACCTGACCGAAATCGACATCAATGAATCGCAGCGGGCGGCACTCGACATGCAGGTCGAGCGCATCGGCCCCCGCGGCTGCCTGGGGGTGGTGCATCTCGCTGGTGTGCTGAATTCAATCAACGTGGGAAGCCTCATCGACGAGGTCGACCGGCTGAGCGCCGACAAAGTCGTGCGCATCGTAGTGCATTGCGCCGAATCGGCCAGCATCACCGATCAGGAATTGTTCGCCTGGCTCGAATCGAGCGCCGCGCTCGGGGGCGGCGGACGGGCGCAGTTTGTCCGCAATCAGTTTCCCGCTTTTCCTGCGACAATTCGCGAATTGCACATCGCTGCGCTGCCTGCCGACGCCGTTGCCCGCAACGGGGGGTTTGCCGTGCGGCGGGCGAACACCAGGGGCGATGGCTCGCGAGTTCACGAAACCGAAGCCGAGGCCGTGCTCGCCGCGTTGCATTCGGCCTATGAAGCCCTGCCCCGCGACGAACTGTTTCAGACGATTCAATCCGGCTCGCGGCTCGAGCGGGCCGCGGCCCTGGCCGCCGGCGCCGGTCGGCTCGCCGCCGACAAGCTGCCCGCAATTCTCAAATGCGCCGACGACGACGACCCGGTCATTCAGCAGGCGGCGCTCGCGGCGCTGGGGCATTTCGGCGAACCGGCGGCGGTCGCCAAATTGCTCGAAGCCGCGCGGAAAAACGTCGAGCCGCTATCTGCGACGGCGGTGGCCAGCCTGGCCGGTTCGCGGTATTCGGCCGCGCACGCGGCGGTACTGGAACTGTTGGGCAATGAAGATCCCGAGTCGAAGAAGAGCATCGTGCGGATCCTGGCGCGGCACCCGCGGCCAATCTGGTCTGATGCGATTTACCAGTTTGTCAAAGACCCCCGGTCAGGGCTGAATGTCGAGGCGCTCGACGCGCTGGTGCAGGTCGGCCACCCCCGGCTGCTCGCGGTCTTGACCGAGGCCTTGGGCGAAACCGACCCGCAGCTCCGGCAACATGCGTTTCAACTGCTCGCCGCGCGGCCTGATCGCGAAAGCGAAGACGCCGCCGTCAATTTCACGCTGGAGCAACTCAAGACCACCCCTCCCACGCCCGACATGCTGGTGCTGCTCGAGCGCGTCAAAGACCGCCGGGCACTACCGCTGATTATGGCCCGCTTCGATGCGGCACCGAACAAATCGGCGCTGATTCAGACGCTGGCCGTGCTGGGCGACGAAGACACGGCGAAGCAACTGGCCGAAAAATACGCGGCCCTGCCCCGGCAGGACAAAGGCGCAGCGCTGCGGGCCTTGAAGCGGTTGAATTCGGCGAAATTCCACGAACTCGCGATGCAGGCCCTGCTGTCGTCGGATATCGCGCTGATCAGTTCGGCCGTACAGGGGCTGCAGGAAGACGGCAGCGTCGAATCGGTGCAATTGATGATCGACGCCCTCGACAAATCGGGCGAATCGTTTGCCTGGTCGCACTTGTGCAACGCGCTGGCCACGGCCGGCACGCCCGCCGCCAAATCCGCGCTGACCCGCGCCCGCGATTCGGGCCCCGTCGAAAAGCGCAACTTCGCAGTGTCGGCCCTGATGATGCTGCGACAGCGTTCGCCGGGCTACCAGTATGTGTACCAGGCGCAGGCGCTCGTCAAGAATGAGAAATGGAAGGAAGCGGTCGAACAATACAACCTGGCGCTGCAAATGGACCCGCAACTGCCCGAAGCCTACGCCGAGCGCGCCAACGCCCAGATGATGCTGGGCAAACTCGCGGAGGCCGGCAAGGATTTCGCCCGTGCGCTCGAACTCGACCCGGTCAACGCCCAGGCGGTAACCGGCAGTTGCATTGTCATGGTCGTACAGGACGGCAAATACGCCGAAGCAATCAGAAAACTTGAAGACGCGCGAAGCCGGTTTCCCAATGATTCACTCTTTACCTACAACAGCGCCTGCGTGTACGGGCGCGTGCTTGAGTATTTACAAAAGCACGACAAGATCGCCGACCGCGACAAGCTGCGCCAGCAGTACACGCGGGCAGCGATCGCCGACCTGCAAAAATCGGTCGAACTGGGTTTTCAGGATTACGCCTGGTTCAAAAAGGATCCCGACCTGAAGGCCTTGCAGGATTTGCCCGAATTCCAGAGAATCGTGAACCCCGGCGACGCCCCCGCGCCGGCCGGCGATGACGACGAGGGCGACGAGGGCGACGACGCCCCCTGACGCCGCCCGCACGAAAGGCCTGCGACCGCAATGGTGTACCTGAATCGAATTTATACGAAGACCGGCGACGACGGCCAGACCGGCCTGGGCGACGGCACGCGACTGCCCAAGACGCACCCCCGCATCGTGGCGTATGGCGGGGTCGATGAGTTGAATTCGGTGCTGGGCGTCGTCGCCGCGACGCCGGGGTTGCACCCCCGCACCGCCGCCTGGATCCGGCATGTTCAAAACGACCTGTTCGATCTGGGCGCCGACCTGTGCGTGCCCGAAATCGAAGAACCGCCCGCGTCGCCCCCGCTGCGTGTCTGCCCAGCCCAGATCGAACAATTGGAACGGTGGATCGACGAAGCCAACGAGCCGCTCAGCCCGCTCTCCAGTTTCGTGCTGCCCGGGGGCGCCGCCTCTGCCGCCTTCCTGCACCTCGCCCGTACGGTTTGCCGCCGCGTCGAAATCAACGTCTTGCAACTCGCCGAGTTCGAAGAGGTCAATTCGCTCGTGAACATCTACCTCAACCGGTTGTCTGACCTGCTGTTCGTGCTGGCCCGCGCGAGCAACAACGGCGGCCAGAGCGACGTCTTGTGGGTTCCTGGAAAAAATCGCACGCCCCCCGCCGCCTGATTTTTTCACAGCCCCGCGGTTTCGTCCGTCGCCTGCCGTTGCCCACCCGCCGACCCCGCGGCCCCTGCCGCCCGGTTGTGATTCGCGCCGGCGCACCGTAAAATCAAGGTGAACCGCCGATCGCTGGCCCCCCCTTCGCCTCCGGGAGAGTTTTCCGCCATGTCGCAGCCGATGAACTTCAAGATCACTCCGGGGCAGCAGGATCTTGACCGCATCGAACGCGACCTGCGGTTTCACCCGGCGAACAACGACCACCCCGAAACGCTCACGCCCGAACAGATCGCACAGTTCAATCGTGACGGGTACATTCGCGGCATCCGCATATTTGACGCGGGTGAAATTGCGGCGATTCGCAGTTATTTCGACGATCTTCTGGCCCGCGTGCTGGCCGCCGGGGGCGACAGTTATTCGATCAGCACGGCGCATCTGAAGTACGGGCGAGTGTATGACCTGCTGACGCACCCCCGCATCGTGGCCCGAGTCGTCGATCTGCTGGGCCCGCATGCGGTGGCCTGGGGTTCGCACTTTTTCTGCAAGATGCCGCGCGACGGCAAGTCGGTGGCATGGCACCAGGACGCGAGTTACTGGCCGCTGACGCCCTCGAAGGCGGTGACTGTCTGGCTGGCAATTGACGATGCCGACCTCGAAAATGCCTGCATGCGGTTCATTGCCGGTTCGCACCATTTCGGGCACCTGACGTACCGCCCCAGCGATTCGTCAGAGCACAACGTGCTCGATCAAACCATTGAAAACGTCGAACAGTTCGGCTCAGCAGTCGACGACATCCTGCGGGCCGGAGAAATCTCGATTCATTCTGACCTGTTGTTGCACGGTTCTGATGCGAACCGTTCGCACCGCCGCCGTTGCGGGTTGACCCTGCGCTACTGTGCCGCCGACGTTCGGGCTCATATGGACTGGAACCTGAAGGGCGTCATCGTGCGCGGCGTCGATCCTTCGGGCCATTGGGCCAACCCGCCCCGCCCCGCCGCTGATTGATGAAAGCATTGCCCCATGAACGTGCACCCTGTTCTGATCAACGGCGTCTGGAACGTTTCGACCGGCGCGCAAAGCTTTCACGCGGTCAACCCACAGACCCGCGCGGCGCTCGCCCGGCGATTTCCCGTCAGCCCGTGGGAGGAAATCGAACGCGCGGTGCAAGCCGCGGCCCGCGCCGCCGAATTGACCCGCGACTGGCCCGGCGCGCGGTTTGCCCGGTTTCTCGAGCGCTATGCAACCCGCATCGAAGGCCGTGCCGCCGAACTTGTCGCCGCCGCGCATGAGGAAACGGCCCTGCCCGCCGAGGGCCGGTTGGCCAAGGCCGAACTGCCCCGCACGGTAAATCAGTTGCGACAGGCTGCGGCCGCCGCGCTCGACGGCTCATGGGCGAACCCCGTAATCGATACGGCCGCCAACATCCGGTCGATGCTCGCCCCGATCGGCCCGGTGTGCGTGTTCGGGCCGAACAACTTTCCGTTCGCGTTCAACAGCATTGCCGGGGGCGATTTCGCCGCGGCCGTCGCCGCCGGCAACCCGGTAATCGCCAAGGGGCATTCGTCGCATCCGGAAACAACCCGGCTGTTCGCCGTCGAGGCCGATGCGGCAGCCCGCGAAACCGAGCTGCCGCCCGGCTTTGTGCAGTTGCTCTATCGAACGGACCACGCCGACGGCGAGCGGCTCGTGGCCCACCGACTCATCGGAGCCACCGGGTACACCGGCGCCCGCGAGGCAGGCCTGCGGCTGAAAGCCGCCGCCGATCACGCCGGCAAACCGATTTACCTCGAATTGTCGAGCATCAACCCGGTGTTCGTGTTGCCCGGCGCGCTCGCCGAACGGTCGGCGGCGCTGGCCGACGAATTCGCGGCGAGCTGCCTGATGGGCGCTGGCCAGTTCTGCACGAACCCCGGCCTGGTCGTCGTCCCCGCCGGGGCCGCCGCCGAAGCATTTTTTGAGCTGGTTCGCAACCGGTTCGAATCGGCCCCGGTCGCCGCCTTGCTGGGCGAAGGGGTGTTGCGCAATCTCGAACGAGGTGTCGAATCGCTGCGTGCGGCCGGTGCCGAGGCGGCTACGGGCGCCGCGGCCGCCGCCGGTTCTGGCTATTGTTATCGGAATACGCTGTTGCGCGTTTCGGGCGAGCGGTTTCTCGCGGTGCCCGCGGCCCTGCAAGCCGAGGCGTTTGGCAACTGTTCGTTGTTTGTCTTCGCCCGCGATTCAGCACAAATGCGGCAGATCGCTCAGGCGCTCGAGGGCAACCTGACTGGCGCAATTTACAGTGCGACCACCGGCGGCGACGACGCGGCGTACGCCGAAATTGCCCCCGAACTGCGGCAACACGTCGGGCGGCTGCTCAACGATAAAATGCCCACCGGTGTGGCCGTTTCGCCCGCGATGAATCATGGCGGTCCATTTCCCGCGACGGGGCACCCCGGGTTTACGGCGGTGGGCATTCCCGCGGCGCAGCGGCGCTTTGCCATGTTGCAATGTTACGACAGCGTGCGGCCGCACCGGCTGCCGCCAGCGCTCCAAAATCAAAACCCCACCGGCACGATGTGGCGGCAAATCGACGGCCGCTGGACGCAAGGCCACGCGGGCTGAATCAGCCTCGCTTGCCACCGCTTACCGCGGGGCTGCGGGGCCTTTGACCGGCTGCACCCACGCGCGTTCGAACTCGCCCGGCGTTGAAGGATCCGGGTGCCGTCGGCTCGAAGTGACCCGGGCCCGCACGTACAGTTCGTCGCCCTGAAACTCATAGGTGGCTTCGGCCGCGGTGGCGGATTTGAGCAGGCAACCAACGTCGGAACTGTATTTTTTAGTCGTTCGCACGGGCCGCCCGCGGCCATCAATGACCGGCTCGCGCGAACTGTCGAACCCCTTACGCGTGCCGAAAAACTCGATCGTCATTGTTTCGCCCGCGACCGGTTCGGTCGCCACGGTCAGTTTTCTCGCCGACGACCGCACCTCGCGCAGCGTCACACCGGTCGTCGCGTAGAACCGGCCGTTTTCCAGGGCGTCGATCAGCGTGGGGGCCGACAGATCATCGGCCAGCACCATGAGCCAGCCGCGCCCAGGGTCGCTGCCCCGGCTGGGAATGGCGTGGTAATTGTGCCCATCGTCTGAAGCCAGGCCGTACATCAGCGGCAGGCCCAGGCGGTCGATCCGCCAGGTCAGGACAATGTCCCAGATGCGTTCGGCCGAGGCATGGGCCGCGTCGCCCTCGTTCAGCACCGAAGGATGGCCGTTGTACACTTCGAAAAAATTCTCGCCGCGGACGCGCATCAGGTCTTCGGCCGTGATACCGAACCCGAAGTTCGGATGGTTCAAATGCACGATCATCGGCTGGCCGGTGCGTTCGCGCTGGGCAATGACTGCGTCGACATTATTTTGCATTGTGTCGTAGACACTGTCGCCGCGCATTGGCGGCAGCGGCGTTTTCAGGTTGACCGCCCCGAGGTGCACCGGTATCGACCGGCGAAAATGGTCGGTGATTTCCTCACCGCGAATCAGCAGAAACTCGCCGCGCACATTCAGCTTGGCCGCCAACTCGTCAAAGGTCTTGAGCCGCACCTGAAACTTGTCGTCGTGCGTGCGTTCTTCGACCCACCCCTCGGGAAACCGCGCCCGCAACTTTTCGTAGGCCCGCTCGCGGAGCTTGTTGCTTTTCGCGTCGATCCAGCGCTGGCCCGTCTGCGTCGTGTTGTGGTCTGAAAAACCCAGAAACTGGTAGCCCCGGTCGCGGTACCACACGGCAATCATTTCCGGGTAGTCGTCGGCGTCGCTCCAGTACGAATGCGTATGCAGGTTGCCGCGGAACCACCGCGCCGACCCTGCGGCGGCGAGAACCGTTTCCAGGCTGTTCGAGCGCTGCCCCGACGACTGCGAAATCAGCACGCCGGCGCCGACCACGCACACCAGAAAAAATGCTGCACTTTTGCGAACTGATCGCGACATACGCGGCCCGACCCATTCGGCACGTCGCGACCGGTAATCGTCCTGCCCTGCGCGCAGTTCAGTGCGCGGCGAAATGATTCGCGACGTCGTGCGGCGGCGATGAAACCGCGAATTCGGCGACGACATCCGCGGACGAACGCCCGGGGGCGACACTTGCCGGCGGGCGGCACACGCCTCAATCGGCAACAGCCCGCCCCCCCGACAGGCACGTTCAAACCGCCAGATCAGGGACGATGCTCGTGTTCGAGTACCAGGATTGCTTGCGAACTGGCTGCCAGTTTAACGCCGAGCACGCCGGGCGGCAATCATTGGGCCGACACCGATCACCCCCCAAACCGTTTCAATCGGCACAGGCCGTTACGAGTGAGAGTTGCGGTTTTTGCCGGTTGTACTCGGAAAACTGCTCCAGTTGCGAGTCGATCAGAGTCAGTCGCTGGGCGATCTGGTCGCGGCGTCCGGCCCATTTTTTCTGCCACGATTCAAACTGGTCCAGGTGAGCATGCTGCGGCGGCTCGACCGGTTGCCCCTCCTGTTGTTGCAGTCGTTTCAATGATTCTCCCACGCGAGATTTGACCAATCGTTGCATGTTTGCCCCACCGTTGTCGCAAAAGAGCATGACTCCTCCGGATGATGGTTTTACAAGCCAATCGAGCCGCCGTCCGGTGCCTGAATTGCACGAACCCGGCGTGATTTCCGCTTGCCGAGGTTCATTGCCACCCCACGCTATGTTCCGCATGGCAAGCGTGTCATGCGAAACGGCAGGTTTTCCTCACGGCGAACTCTACATCGACATTCATTCGTAGGGAGCTTGAACAGAATGCGGTGCCTGGAATACATGGATAAAATGAAATGCCTATCGAACCTGCTTTCATTCGTGCGCAAACGGCCTGCTGAATACCAGACGCAGAGCGATTGCCCGCCCCGCCCCCGACCGAACCGCATTCCTGGCACAACCCACGAATTTCGGGCGGGCCTGGCCAGCACCAGTTTATCCGGGGTCACTTGTGGTTCCAGCGTGCCATTCGAGGTTTTGACGTATCGGGTCACGGCCACCAGTCTGGACGAATGCCCCCGAATTTGTCACTCTTAAAGTTCCGGGGGCTGCATCGGGCAAGCCCCTGCCTGTTTGACGAGCAACAATTTGCCATGTTCACCGGCTTAGTCGAAGGTTGCGGGCGTGTGCACGCCGTGGTTGTCGAAGACGTGGGGCTTCGGCTCGACATTGTCGCGCCGGCCGACCTGCGGCGCGAGGGCTGCGCCGTCGGCGAAAGCGTGGCTCTCAACGGGTGTTGTCTGACCGTGGTGGATAATTCGGGCGCGGTGTGGGCGTTTCAGGCCGGTCCCGAAACCCTGAGCAAAACCAACTTGGGGGGCTTGAAGCCCGGCGACCTGGTGAACCTCGAGCGGGCGTTGCCCGTCAGCGGGCGGCTGGGCGGGCATTTCGTGCAGGGCCACGTCGATGGCGTCGGCTGGATTGACGAAATCCTGGTTGCGGGCGAGTGGGTGACGATCTGGTTTCGCGCGCCCCCGGCGCTGACGTTGCAAATGGTGCCCAAAGGCTCAATTGCCGTCGACGGCGTCAGCCTGACGCTGGTGACCGTCGAACCCGAACGGTTCAGCGTGGCGCTGATTCCGCATACGTTGCAGGTCACGACGCTCGGCGCCAAAGCAGTCGGGGCCCCCGTCAACCTCGAAACCGACCTGCTGGCCAAGTACGTCCAGAAACTGTGGAATGGTTCTACGCATGCGGCCTCTTGATCGCCAGACACGCTCGCACCTGATGCATCTGTTTCAGACGCATGGGTTTCACCCGCGCACCGATCTCGGCCAGAACTTCTTGATCGACCTGAACATCATTGACTTTGTCGTCAGGCAGGCCGACCTCGGCCCGCAGGATGTCGTTCTCGAAATCGGGGCGGGAACCGGCGGCATGACGACGTTTCTGGCCCACGAGGCGGCCGCGGTCGTGTCGGTCGAAATCGACCGCCGCATGCATGGCCTGGCCAGCGAAGCGCTGGCTGGGTCGGGCTGTAAAAACGTCACGCTGCTCAATTGCGACGCTCTCAAAAACAAGAACCGTTTTGCCGTCGAAGTCGTGGACGCGATTGAGCAGCAACTGGCTGCCGAGCCGCAGCGGCGGCTGAAGCTCGTCGCCAACTTGCCGTACTGCATCGCAACGCCGGTCATTTCCAACCTGGTGGCTACCGAATGGCCCTGGGTGCTCATGGTGGCCACGATTCAGTGGGAACTCGCCGAGCGCATGCGCGCGGCGCCGGGCACTCACGATTACGGTTCGCTGTCGGTTTGGTTACAATCGCAATGTGCCGTGTCGCTGTTAAAGAAGCTCGGCCCCACCGTGTTCTGGCCGCGGCCCAATGTCGAGTCGGCGGTCGTGCGGCTGGCGCCCGACTCCGAACGCCGCGGGGCAATTGCCGACCGGCAGTTTTTTCATGACTTTATCCGCCGCCTGTTCCATCAACGGCGCAAGGCGGCGCGCAACGTGCTGACAGGAATGTACCGCAAGCAGTTGTCGAAACCAGCGATCGACGACGTATTGCAGGGTTTTGCATTGAAGCCGGGGTTTCGCGCCGAAGATTGCGACGTCGCCACACTGGTCCGCCTGGCCGACGGGTTGCACAAGGCCATGGGCCCGCTCATTGGGCTAGCCGGCGAAGACGCGAACGATGACGCGAACTCCGGCATCGAAGGACTCGATTGCAGAATGACCGATTGAACCCGGCTCTCGCGGCCGGTGTTCCCGCTGGCGGCGAGCGCCCCGCGCGCCTGGCGGCGACATTGCCAAACCACCAACCTGCGTTTCGCACGAGGAGAAGCCCGCGATGGAAGAACGAATCGCCTACCGGGGAATCACATTTGACGACGTATTGCTCGAACCAGGTTACAGCGAGGTCTTGCCGAGCGCCGTCGATGTGAGTTCGCGGCTGACGCGCCACATTCCGCTGCATGTGCCCATTCTGAGCAGCCCCATGGACACCGTTACCGAAAGCGAAATGGCTATCGCGCTGGCCCAGGAGGGCGGGATCGGCATCATCCATAAAAACATGTCGATCAGTCAGCAGGCGCTGGAGGTCGATCGGGTCAAGCGCAGCGAGCACGGCGTGATTGTCGACCCCGTCACCCTGCCGCCCGACGCCACCGTGGGACAGGCCTGCGTGATCATGGACACGCGCAATATCGGCGGCGTGCCAATCACTGAACATGGCATTCTCAAGGGAATTCTGACGCGCCGCGACCTGCGGTTTCTCGAATCGAAGCAGACCCGCATCGCCGAGGTCATGACCCGCGACAAGCTCGTTACGGCGCCCGAAAACACCAGTCTGGAGGAAGCTCAACGGATCTTACGGGAAAATAAAGTCGAGAAACTCTTGCTGGTGGACGAAAAATATCAACTGAAGGGGTTAATCACGATCAAGGATATAGACAAGAATTTACGATTCCCCCTGGCCTCGAAAGATTCTCGCGGCCGCCTGCGTGTCGGGGCGGCGGTGGGCGTGGGTGATTACGAACGGGTTCAGTCGCTGCTCGACAAGGGCGTCGATGTGATCGTGGTCGACAGTGCCCACGGCCATTCCAAAAACGTCGTCGACACCGTCAAGGAAATCAAGAAACGCTGGTCGATCGACGTGATCGCTGGCAACGTCGCCACCACCGAAGGGGCCGCCGCACTTCTGCGAGCCGGCGCCGATGCGATCAAGGTTGGCATCGGCCCGGGTTCGATTTGCACCACGCGGATCATTTCGGGAGTCGGCGTGCCGCAACTCACGGCAATTTATAACGCCGCCGCCGCAGTCGTCGATTCGGACGTGCCGATCATTGCCGACGGTGGCATTCGCTACAGTGGAGACATAACCAAAGCCCTGGCCGCCGGGGCCCACGCGGTCATGCTCGGAGGATTGTTTGCGGGGCTCGAAGAAAGCCCCGGCGACATGATTCTGTTTCAGGGACGCAGCTTCAAACGCTACCGGGGAATGGGTTCTCTGGGGGCCATGATGCAGGGAAGCAGCGACCGGTACAGGCAAAGCGTCGCCGAAGACGACCCCAAGCGGGCCTCGAAACTCGTCCCGGAAGGAGTCGAGGGACGCGTCGCCTACAAGGGTCAATTGCACGGTTTTTTGTATCAGTTGATCGGCGGTTTGCGGGCGGGCATGGGGTATTGCGGCGCCCGGTCGATTGCCGAACTTCGCACGGAAGCCAGGTTCATTCAAGTCTCGCCGGCATCGGTTAGGGAGAACCACCCCCATGACATCGTCATTACCCAGGAATCGCCAAACTACACGGCCGAACATGCTCCGCTGGACGCTGGCTGAACCTGCCACCCGGCGGGCCGGCATTGTCGCTGCGAGCCTGTGCGGCGTGGCGTTGATTTCGCTGCTCGCCCCGCTGGCCCGGGCGCAAGAATCGGGCGCCGCGCCAGGCGCGCCAACGCCCTCATTATACGACAAGTTGCGCACCCGCTCGGCCAAGGCCCGCTGGCAACAATTGAATTCGCTGCCCGCTGCGCCGGCGCAGCCGCCTTCGAAAGCCGGGCCCAACGTGGCGGGAAAGGCCGCTTCACGCCAGGAGGTCGCCAACGACGCCCCGTTCGCCGAAGAAGACCCGGCCGACGACCTGCCGAAAATCCTTCCGCAGGCCCGCCCCGACGCGGTGGCCAAACCGCCCTTGTCCAATGCGGCGTCTTCGCCCGAACGGGCCGCGCCCGCAGAATCTGCGCCCGAAGCTGTTTCCGATGAAGAGGCGCTGTTGCCCGCACGAGCGGCCGACGCCGGCCCAGGCGACGCCGGCGAACCGCCACCCGTCGAAGCCGTCGATACCGAATCGCTGACCGCCGACGACGCCCTGCAACCCGTCACCGGGGCCTTGCAGCCCGGCGTGGCCCCCGACCAGCAGGGGTCAAACACCAGCCGGTTCAAACGCCTGCAAGACATTTCGCCATACTTCGACTACGAACGCGATTCCGGGATGAAGGCCGAAAAGGTGGGCGACGAAGGCGAAATGGCCGAAATTGCCCTGCCCTCGTTGCCCGCATCGCAGCGGATGTTTCCCCAGGCCGAAATGCAATGGGAAGCCAACAATTTCTGGCACTACCCGTTGTACTTCGAAGATTTTGGCATCGAGCGCTACGGCCAGAGCCGGCATTACCTGATTCAGCCGGTCTACTCGGTGGCCCTGTTTGCCGCGCAGGCCGGTTTTTGGCCGTACCAGCTCGTCATCGACCCGATTTGCCGTCGGCGTTACCAGCTCGGCCTATATCGGCCCGGCGAGCGCACCCCGTACCTGTATTACCAGTTCCCCTGGAACGCCGAAGCGATGGCGTGGCAGGTCGGCACGGTCACCGGCTCGTACTTCCTGTTTGCGCCCGGTTTCGGGCCGTGATCTTGCGGCCGCTGGCCGCCCCGACAATTTGGCCCGTTGACCGTAAGGGCAATTCGGCTATGATGGAAGAAACCCGGGGGCGATTGGATTCGACTGGGTGACCGTAAGCCCGAGTGGCGTGCCGTGGTTGATCAGTTGGCCACGTTAAAAGCTGATCACACAACAAATGCTGAAAAGCAATTCGCGTTGGCTGCCTAACCATGGCAGCCCCGGCCTAGAGATCCCCGCTTGAGGAGCTCGACAGCCGGTTGAAAAATCAAGCTCGTGCCGCGTCAATGCCCACTCCGCGCGGTGCTAAACTCGTGGTGGACTAGCCACAAGCAGGCCCTGTCGGTCGAGCCTGCTCAGGCGAAGCTCAATCGACCCCCTACGCACGTAGAGGCTCAGACTGAGGCATCACAGGACGCGGGTTCGATTCCCGCCGCCTCCATATCAAAGCCACGTTACGATTCGTCGTAACGTGGCTTTTTTATTGGACTTGCGATAGTATCTCGCATTACCAAGGGCTTGCGAAATGCCATCCGTGGCCAATTGGCTGGCCAATAATGGGTTGTAACCGTTCACTCCCCGGCGAGCAGTGAGGGGGTTGGTTGACCGGCGAAGTGGGCCTGCATGGTCGTTCCACGAGGTATCAACTTGAAAATGCCCGGCGACCTGCTGGGACTTAACTCCTCGTCGTTCATTCCACCGACTGACCCGAAGAATGCAAACTTATGGGCCGCTGCGCTTGGTGCAGTCTGTGCTCAACAAAAGACTGTCATTAATAATCTCGGCCCTCGTTGAAGTCCATGAAACGGACGCCGGGCTTCATGCGTTGGGGCACGCGGCTCAAGCAGGAGGCAAAATCATGATTGACCATCGCCGTGGAGCCTTGATCGGCCTGGCCGTGGGCGATGCTCTGGGGGCTGCTGTCGAGTTCAAATCCCCTAGAAGTTTCAAACGCGTCACCGGCTATCGAAATGGCGGGCCATACCGTATTGAGGCCGGGGAATGGACCGACGACACGAGCATGGCGCTGGCCCTGGCCGACAGCATCGCCACGGCAGGCTGGGATTTGAACGATCAGGCCAGTCGGTACGTCGAATGGTGGAAGACCGGGAAGTATTCCGTGAACGGTCGGTGGTTCGACATCGGCATCACGACACGAAGTGCGCTGGGGAATTTCGTCGCCAAGAAAAACGCGCTCACTTCGGGCGACCGTTCTAACAGGGCCAGTGGCAATGGCTCAATCATGCGGCTGGCTCCGGTGCCGATTCGATTCGGCCACCTTTACTCCGATCAACTCGATGAGCTTTCCAGGCTGGCCGAAGAATCGAGCTTGCCGACCCACGCCAGCGAACAATGCGTGTCGGCCTGCCGGTATCTGGCAACGGTTCTTGCAGGACTGATCCACGCCGAGCATCGTGATAAAGTTCTCTCGCCGGATTGGAAGCCGTTGCAGCAACTCAACGACATCAAGCCGCTGCACCCGCTGATTCAGGAAATCACCCAAGGCAGTTTTCGCCAGAAGCAACCGCCGGCGAATGAAGGATCGGGTTGGGTGGTCAAGAGCCTGGAGGCGTCGATGTGGGCATTCCACGATGCCGAGACTTTCGAGGAAGCCGTGTTGAGGGCGGTGAACCTCGGCGATGACGCCGACACCACGGGTGCCATCTGCGGGCAACTCGCGGGGGCGTACTGGGGCGAATCAGGGATTCCCGAATCGTTGCGGTCGGGTTTGGCACGGATGGATATGATCGAGGAGGCGTTGGAGGGGATTGTGGGACTTACGAAAAGAGGCATCTCCATGTGCGGGCGGCTTACACTTCGATCCTCACCGAAGGCCCGCCTGAATCGTTTCTGTGTGCGGCGCACCACGGGGTAGCCGAGCCAAGAACCGGTTCGGCCTGGAAAAAGCCAGGATGTCGTACCACACGCTGTCGTCGGCCTGATCCTACTCAATCAACAATCGTTCTTCACCACTCTCGACATGGCCCGCCAAGTTCCGTAAGCAAAGCCAACCCTACGGATCGGCCCCGATTCATCCACGACGGACACGATCCGGCAGGAAATGAGCCACCACAAGCCAATGGCATGGCCCATCACAGCCACGACCTCGCCGGATTGAATCGGAGTTTCCGGCGACCAGGCTTTGAACCATCCCAGCCGGAACTGCTCCCACCGTTGCAAAGCGGCCGTCGCCGCATTGAACACTGACTCGCCAATACCCAGCTTGATACGGCGCCGATCCACAACAAAACCAGAGGGCGGCGTCGTTGCAGTTGCCCCAACCGCCGAGTCGCTGAAGGGCAGTTTCGCCTGCGCCGCCAGAAAACAGCGGATTGCGTCGGCAGATGGCTTTCGCAACG
>JAJXXL010000005.1 GCA_021781115.1 Planctomycetota bacterium | reverse complement strand
TTCGGCCAACAGGTCGAAGGGCTTTCTCCATTCTGGGACCAGACTTACACCGTCGAGCGTCCAGTTCAAACACATGATTTCGAGGATTCGGCGTTTTGCAGCCCAATCTGCTGCGAACCATTTCGCACGTAGGTGTTGAGAAAGTTCAAACGCTTTGATGGCGGTGTCAATGATTTCGTTGCGGTTTCGGTCGCAAGCCACGATCTGCGACACCAGTCGCTGAACCGCCACACGCCGGCGGAGTTGTACCACGGAACCGTTCGGTGAAAAATGCAATGAAGTTTTGCTCAAAAATGGGTGCGAGTCTTTGGTGGGAGGCACGCGTCGCGCCCGCGCGGCGTCCGCTTCAGCCTTGTGAAGAGGCTGGCGGGCCGCTGAGCGGCGCTATCTGAGAACCTGCGTTTGGGGGTCCGAAGAATGGGGTCCACCGCAGGGGCAATATCAAATACTGACCGTCAAAAAAAACGCAGGCCGGTGTTCAAACCGGCCTGCGTAAGCTTTCTGGCTGATCGTACCCGCGAGAAAAAAACTCTCGCCCCCCGCCAAGCCGCGTCAACCGGTCGGCGGGGGGGCGTCGTCGAGAGTTTGTTTTCCAACCGGTGAGACCAGCCCCACCGCAGTTTTTACAATGGACATCCGGAACGGACTTCAGTCGCCCGGGTTGGTCGAGATGAAGTCGGGGTAGCCGTGGGCGCCCATTTCAGGAACGTCGAGGCCGTGCAGTTCGACTTCCTTCGGCACGCGCAGCGGCGTGATGAAATCGCTGATCTTGAACCAGACATAAGCCATGACGAACCCGAACACGAGCACCACGGCCACGTTCAGCAGTTGGGCCATCAGTTGCGACGAATCGCCGTACAGGATGCCGCGGACCCCATCGGACCCGGCAACCTTGACCCATTCTTCGCGAACCACGTTGTTCCAACCGGCGCCGTACTTGCCGTTGGCGAAGATCCCCACCGAGATCACACCCCAGCTTCCGTTCACGCCATGCACGGAAATGGCGCCCACGCAGTCGTCGATTTCCAGCCGGTCGAAGAAGTATACGCTTTCGACCACGAATACGCCGGCCAGCCCGCCGATGACCACGGCGGCCCAGCTATCGACGAACGCACAGGGCGCGGTAATCGCCACGAGGCCCGCCAGCATGCCGTTGCACATCATCGACGGATCGGGCTTTTGGCCCTTGGCCTGCATGTACAACATCGAGGTCAGGGCGCCGGTGATTCCGGCGAGCATCGTATTGACCACGACGACGCTGATCCGCAGGTCTGTTCCTGACAGCGTCGAACCGGGGTTAAACCCGAACCAGCCAAAGGCCAGGATGAACGTCCCCACCACGACCATGGGAATATGGTGGCCGGGAATCGGGTGCACCTTGCCGTTCACATATTTGCCGATGCGCGGCCCGATGACCATCGAACCGGCCAGGGCGATAATGCCGCCCATGGCGTGCACCACTCCCGAGCCGGCAAAATCGACGCCGCCGTGACCGAGGCCCCAGTTGATGCCGGACTGCGCCAGAAAGCCGCCGCCCCACACCCAGTTGGCATACAGGCAGTACGGCAACGCGACCCAGATTCCGTAAATGCAGAAGTTTTTCCACGTCCAGCGTTCGGCCATCGCCCCGGTGGGAATCGTGGCGGTGGTATCCATGAACACCATCATGAAGAAGAACAGGGCCATCACGCTAACGTCATCGACGCCATTCAGACAAAACCCTTTGGTGCCCATCAGACCGTACTTGTAAACGCCCGTGGGGGCGCCCGAGGCATCAACCGCAGCGCCAATGCCAATCCCAGAGTTCAAAACCGATGTGCCAGGGCCGAGCGTCGAGTACCAGCCCGGCGGAACCGGGCCATTGAACCAGTTGCCCCAGCCAATCGCGAAGCCATACGCCCAGAACGCGATGCAACCCAGCGGGTAAATCATCATGTTCATGGTGATCGTGTGGGCCGCGTTTTTCGAGCGGCACAAGCCGGTTTCGACCATTGCAAACCCGGCCTGCATGAACATCACGAGAAACCCTGCGATCAAGGTCCAAACCATGTTGATCGAAAACAGGTTGTGAGCGATGCGGTCATACAGATCGCCCGATTGCAATGCCGAGGGAATATCACCCTTGCCGTCGCCCGCGGGTGTGGCCCATGCCCCCGCGTTGCCGCCAGTCGGGTCGGGCCATTTGGCTGCTGGCGACGGGGCGTCGGCCGTCGGAGCGGGGTTCGCACCTGAAAAATAGGCTGGCAGTGTCGGCGCGGCGGCGGGCGCCGCCTCCGCCGGTGCGGCGGCTTCGGCAGGCGGATCCTGGTACGCCGAGGCCGAGCGACAGAGCACGGCAAACTGCAGCAGAGTGGGAAGCAATAAGAGCGCTGTACATCGCCTCATTTTGTAGAATCTCCGAAGTTCGGTTCGAGTGAAACAAAACCGCCCCCCCACATCCGCCGCCGACATCGCCAATTGCTCGGCCTCCTTGATGAGCGATTGGGGTCGCACAGGTGCGGGAAACACTGGGGAATCGCGCTGGCGCCGGTAACCATGATTCATGCGTTTCAATTGAGAATCCCAACCGGCAGCAATTCGCGTGCCCGCATTCTTGGCATAATCGCACCTCGACATAACACGCAACGCAGTAATGAAATGTGGCATTCACTTTGGTTCAGGTCGCTTCGCACTCACAGGATGGCTGAGTCTGCCTGTGCTTAAAAAATAAGCGGCTGCTGCCCGGAGTTCAGGTTCTCAAAAACGCGGTGATCCCGGAGTTTTCCCCGTTTGCCGGGGCCGAGACTCCGCCGAATGCGGGGCAGGTCCGCTTGGCGGGCCGAGTGCTGTTTTTTGTTGCGACCCCGCGGCCCACGGATTGCAGGCCGAATGCCGAGTGATTTTCGTCGTCGACGTGGCTTGTCGGCCATCGCGGGTTTTGCCCCGACGCCAGGTTTCACCGTTCCCCACCCTGCCAACCCGATCCATGATGCAGACGCTGATCACCACGCTCTTGTTCGCTCTGACGGCCGTCGCGGAGATCGTCGGCTGCTATTTGCCATACCTTTGGCTGCGACATGCGAAATCAGCATGGCTCATCCTGCCGGCTGCCGGCAGCTTGGCGGTTTTCGTGTGGCTGTTGACTTTGCACCCCAGCGCATCGGGCCGAGTTTACGCCGCTTATGGAGGGATGTATGTCACCGTGGCAATCCTCTGGCTGTGGCAAGTTGACGGCGTGACGCCCCATCGATGGGATTTTCTGGGCGTTGCACTCTGCCTGGCAGGCATGGGAGTGATCGCATTCGCACCGCGCGGGTAATGCATGGCGCTTGGCATCAGGTGTTCGGTGGGCCAGAAAACGCCCGACGACGTTTGCGCGGCGTGTTCGCCGCGCCGGCCTTCAGGTCGCTTGGCAGGTGGTGGCATACCGGGAGATGCGATGTCGCGGTGAGTAAAGATTTCGGGCAAGGTGCAATTCGCGCGGCATGGAATGCCCGGTAATGCGGCAACGGCGACAACATCGCCAGGGCCAGTCGGTCAGGATTCGCTGTTCCGGATGATTGAAATATCGTACTGCACAGAGTACATTCACTGCACGCATTTACGGCGCGGCAGCAGTGCGAGAGATCACGGCACGTGTCGCAGGTGCCGGTGCCGAGCGAGTCGAGGGGCATGGTAATTGCTGCATGCTCTTCACAAATCCGCGACCAAGGCGTGAGCGCTCCGCTGTTGGCCGCCGCGTGGCTTGCTGCGCAGTAAGCACTGCCAGTTGAAGGGGCGCTCAGATTGTTTTCGTGGCGACCGGTGCGCGCCGATTCGGAGCATGTTGCCGAACGAGCGTGTCGCCCGGGCGTGTGGCCGTAGGTCCAATTGGCAGCGGATTTCGGGTCTGTCATGCGAAGTCCAAATCATTTCGGGAGCAACAGCAAAATGGTCTTACGGTTGAAGATTGTGTTGATGGCCGCCTTGGCCGCGTTCGTCATCGGCGAAATGCGGCTTCACGCCCAAGAGAGCCCCACCGGCAGCACTGCCACCGAGCCTGTCGCCGCCGAACCGGCTGCGCCCGTTGCGGCCGCGCCTGCGCCCGACCAGCGCTTGCTGCCGCCCGGCATTGACGCCGCCGACACCGCCTGGATGCTTGTGGCTTCGGCGCTCGTGCTGATGATGACGGCCCCCGGCCTGGCGATGTTCTATTCGGGCCTCGTCCGCAAAAAGAACGTGCTGGGTGTGATGATGCAATGCGTCTTTCTGATGGGCATCATGTCGATCGTGTGGGCCTTGTGGGGGTACAGCCTGGCGTTCGGAGGCGACGTGCTCGGCGGATTGGTTGGCGGGGCGGATTTTCTTTTCCTCAACGGAGTCATGCCCGCCTGGAACGAAACGAGCAACTCGGCCGTCGTGCCGATGGTGGGCACGCTGCCGCGCTCGGTGCATATGGTTTACCAGATGATGTTTTTCATCATTACGCCGGCCCTGATTTGCGGCGCGTATGCCGAACGGATGAAATTCAGCACGATGGTGGCGTTTTCAGTTCTCTGGGGCACCGTGGTGTACGCCCCGTTGGCGCATTGGGTCTGGTCGGACACGGGGTGGCTGAACTTTCTGAACAAGACTGCCTCCTGCCCGGCGTTCGATTTTGCCGGCGGCACCGTGGTGCATATCAGTTCGGGCTTTTCGGCGCTCGTTTGCGCCCTGATGCTCGGTAAACGCCTGGGGTACGGGCACGACGCCATGCCGCCGCACAACCTGACGTACACCTGCATCGGCGCGGCACTGTTGTGGGTGGGCTGGTTCGGCTTCAATGCCGGCAGCGCACTCGCTGCAAACGCCCTGGCGGCCAACGCTTTCGTTGCGACCCATCTGGCTGCCGCCGCCGGCTGCTGCGCCTGGGCAGGCATGGAATGGATGCAACGTGGCAAGCCGAGTATTCTGGGGGCGTGCTCGGGCCTGGTTGCGGGATTGGTGTGCATCACCCCCGCCTGCGGCTTCGTGACGCCGATCTCAGGAATTCTGCTGGGCTTGGCGGCGGGTGTGGTCTGCTATACCGCCTGCAACGTGAAAACAAAGTTTGGCTATGACGATTCGCTCGATGCCTTCGGCGTGCATGGTGTGGGTGGCTTTCTGGGCGCGCTGTTGACCGGGCTGTTCGCCACGCGAACCGTCATTCCCGGAACCTCGACCGCGCAAGGCCTGCTCGAAGGCAATGCGATGCAGGTGGTGAACCAGGCGATCGGGGCTGTGGCCGCCGTGGCCGTGGCCGTCGTGGGTACCGTCGTCATCCTCAAGGTTCTGGAGGCGGTCATGGGGCTCAGGCCCAGCGTTGCCGACGAACGGGCCGGGCTCGACCTCAGCCAGCACGGCGAAGAAGGGTATATTTTCCTGTAAGGCCACCGGCCTTTCCGACAGGAAGCCCGCGGGATTCGCGTTGTTCAAATGCTCTGCAATTCGACCGCAAACGAAGGTGCGGCGGGTTGCAGGGCGTTTTTCTTGGTGCCGTGCGCGGGCGGTCCTGGCCCGGCACATTGCATTGAGTCTGCCGTACCACACAGGGAAACGGCACAAACGGACTTCCCCCGCGCCGTGAAACTGGCGATAACGCATGAACTGGCTGCTTGGTTCGCACGCAAATCCAGGAAGTCGTGCGGTTGGTTGCGTTCGCTGTCGAATTGCACGCCGTTGTCCCGCCGCGACCACCGCTGCCAGCCCCCCCTCGTTTGAATGCGTATGGAATACCCGTTTTTTGCCGAACTGACCGTCGAAACCTACCTGCACGGCGTGCGGATCGACAGCTTTCTGACGAAGCACTTTCGCAACTATACACCGTTTCGGATGCAACGCATTGTGCGCGCCGGCCAGGTGCGCATCGAAGGGGCGGTGGCCTTGGCCGACGACCGCGTCTTCAAAGGCCAATCGGTGGCCGTGCGATTGATTGAACCGCCCGACCACTTGCTCGACCCGGAACCGGTCCCGATCGAGGTGCTGTATGAAGACCCCTGGCTGGTTGTCGTGAACAAGCCCGCCGGGGTCGTCGTGCATCCCTGCGGAAACCACTCCCGCGGTTCGCTGGCCAATGCCTTGCAGTCGCATTTTGACCGGCAAACGCGGTTACCGGGGCTGATTCGACCGGGCGTCGTCCACCGGCTCGATCGCCTGACCAGCGGGGTCATCGTGCTCACGAAAGACCACCTCGCCCATCGCCGGCTGTCGATCCATTTTCAGCAGGGTCAGATTTCGAAGACCTACCTGGCCCTGGTGCACGGCGTCGTCACCGCCGACGCGGGTGAAATTGACCTGCCCATCGGGGAAACGCCCGGTGGCGAAACAATCAGGATGTCGACCGCCGCTGACTCCGTCGATGCACGGGCGTCAAAAACGCGATACGAAGTTTGTCAGCGATTCGAACGGTTCACGCTCGTCAAAGCGATGCCGCTGACCGGGCGGCTGCATCAGATCCGCGTGCACCTGGCGGCCATTGGCCACCCGGTGGCGGCAGACGAATTCTACAGCCCGTCGGCCGCACTGACACACGCCGACTTATCGGGCGCGCTGGCCGTCGCCGGGGCCAAACCGGTCATCGAGCGGCAGGCGTTGCATGCCCGCGAACTGCGGTTCGTGCACCCGATTCGCCGCGAGGTCGTGACATTCGAGGCCCCGCTGCCCGCCGACATGGCCGCCGCCGTCGCCGCGCTGACCGAGTCCCGGCCAATTTGACCTGTTGCTCCCGACATCATCCGTCGCAGTAGCCCCAAGTACCGCTCGGAGTGCTCTCATTGTGTCATTCTCGACCGCTCACAGTATATTGTAGTCGCCGAGGTCGAAGTCTCGGACAATTGAGCGGGGGCCAATAGCTGACCAACCAGTACCGCACTGTAATGAAAACTGCAAAATGCCATCTCCCATCTCGCACAAACGCAGGCAGTTGATGCCGCGAATTGGCGCACACATGTCGGTTGCCGGGGGGCTGTACAAGGCGGTCGAGGCGGCGGCCGGGCTGGGCATGGAAACGGTGCAGATCTTCACGCACAGCCCTTCGCAATGGGCCGTCCGGCGAAGTGTTCCCATTGCGACCGGGGGGGCGGTGGCCACGCCCGGCGACGAAACGCCCGCGCTGCCGTGGCGGGCCAAACCGCTCGACCCGGCCGAAGTGGCGCGGTTTCGTGCGGCGATCGACCAGTCGGGCATCGAGTTTGCCTGTGCTCACGACAGCTATCTGATCAATCTGGCCAGCCCTGACGACGGGTTATGGCACAAGTCGATCGACGCCTTCGTGGCCGAACTCGAGCGGTCTGAGGCGTTGGGCCTGATCGGAGTGGTCATGCACCCGGGTAGTTTTGTGAATTCCTCTGAGGCCAAGGGGCTGGAGCGGATTGTCGCCGCGCTCGATGAGGTGCATCGTCGCACGCCGCGGTTCACCGCGAAAACGTTGCTCGAAACGACGGCGGGCCAGGGCACCAACCTGGGGCATCGGTTTGAGCAATTGGCGTATGTCATCGACCACGTCCGTCGCGATGGGCGGGTGGGGGTGTGCGTCGATACGTGCCACATTTTTGCGGCGGGGTACCCTTTGGCGACAAAAACCGAGTACGCGGCGACATTCGCTGAATTTGACCGGCTGATCGGCGTCGAGCGGATTTGCGCATTCCACCTGAATGACAGCGTGCGTGAATTGGGCAGCCGGGTCGACCGGCACGCCCGAATCGGGGCCGGAAAACTCGGCCTGGAACCGTTCCGCCACCTGTTAAACGACCGGCGTTTTGCCGACCGGCCGATGTACATGGAAACTCCCAAGGGCGAGGCCGAAGGCGAATCGCTTGACGCGATCAACCTGCGGATGTTGCGGTCGCTGGTACGCGGTTGAGGAGTGCGGCGGTACGGGGCAGACGGCGGTCGCGAGGCGTGCCGACCGGTTTCTGAAATGTGACTATCGGAACGCCCCGGAGTTGTAGAGAATGGGCGGAAGGGGCGAACGGAGTGGTTCAGGGCGCTGCCGAGTTGGCGACGGCCCCGGCAAACGGAGTTCAGTTTTCACGTCATGGCTGCGTTGCAGAAGCTGGCGGAATGGTTTTTGGGGATTCCCCCCGCAGAGCCGGGGCAGGGAATGGAATGGCGGTACGCCCAGAGCTTTCCCTGGCCGGCGTGGGGCGTGTTGCTGTTTGCCGTGCTGGCAGTCGTGTATGTCGCGGGGGTGTACCGGCGCGATGCAGCGCATTTGTCGCGGCGGGCGCGGTTGGGGCTGACGGCCCTGCGGCTGGCGTCGCTGGTTGTGCTGCTGTTCATGCTCAGCCAGGCGATTTTGTCGGTCGAGCGCACAGGGTTGCCGTACGTGCTCGTCATGCTCGACACCTCAGGGAGCATGGCCACGGAAGACCTGTATTCGCAGGCGGCCATGCGCAGCACCGCGGCCCGCATGCTTAAGCAGGCGCAGCTCGCAAAATCGACGCGGCTCAATCTGGGTAAGGCGCTGCTCCTGCGAAATGACGGCGAGTTTCTCAAACGACTCGTGCAAGACCACAAGCTGCGCGTGTACACCGTTGCCGAAGCCGAGGGCCTGCTGGGCAGCGGCGATTACCTGCGGCCTGAGGCAATCGACGGGTTGCTGCCCGAGATTCGCAAACTGCAACCGCGGGGCGAGCAGACGCGACTGGGCGACGCCGTGCGGCGAGTGCTGGTGGGGCTGCGCGGCACGCCGCCCTCGGCCATTGTGCTGATTACCGACGGCGTCGTCACCGACGGCGAGAAATTGTCTCAGGCGGCGCGGTACGCCCGGCAGAAATCAGTGCCGCTGCTGACGGTGGCCGTGGGCAACCCCGACCCGACGCGCGATGTCGAACTGCACGACGTCCTGGCCGATGAAGTGGCGTTCGTCGATGACCCGGTGACGTTTTCGTTCAAATTGACGGGGCGGGGTTATTCGGGCAAAAAGTCGCGAGTTGTGCTGAGGCTCAAGGGGCAGGACGAGCCGCTGGCGGCCCGCGAGTTTGAACTGGGCCCCGATGGTGCCGCGCAGCGGCTCGAACTGACGTTCACGCCGAAGGCCGTGGGCGATTTCGATTACGTGCTCGAAGCGCTGGCATTGCCCAAGGAAACCAACGTCAAAAACAACAAGGAAATGCGGCGGGTCAGCATTCGCAAGGAACGAATTCGGGTGTTGCTGGTCGATTCGCTTCCGCGGTGGGAGTTTCGCGAATTGAAGGTGTTGCTCGAGCGCGAAAAGTCGGTCGAACTGAAAACCGTGCTGCAAGACGCCGACCCCGAGTATTCGCAGGAAGATCGCTCGGCACTGCCACATTTTCCCGTCAAGAAAGACGATTTATTTCACTACGACGTCGTCGTGCTGGGCGATGTGAACCTGAGCTACCTGAGCGGCAGCGTGCTCGACAACCTCCGCGAGTTCGTGCGTGAAAAGGGGGGTGGGCTGCTGCTCATTGCCGGCCCGTCATTCAACCCCGCGGCCTACGGAGGCACACCCCTCGAAACGCTGCTGCCGATTGAACTGGCGGGGTTGCGCTTGCCTGCCGATACGGCGCTCATCGAAAGCTTTCACCCCGAACTGACCGTGGAAGGCGCCAAAGGAAGTTCGATCTTTCGATTCGCCGATGGCGAGCGCGAAAGCCAGGAGGTCTGGAACCAACTGCCCGGTTTTTACTGGATGGTCGAAGCGCCCGTCCTGAAGCCCGGGGCGCTGGCCCTCGCGACGCATCCCTTGCGCACCGGGTCGAGCGGCAAACTGCCGGTCGTGGCGATGCAGCGGTTTGGCGCGGGAAAAGTCATGTTTCACGCCAGCGACGAAACCTGGCGCTGGCGGTTTCGCACCGGCGACCTGTACTACGGCCGCTATTGGGTGCAGGTGATGCGGTATTTGAGCCGGTCGAAACTGCTGGGCAAGGATCGCACGGCCGAACTGACTGTCGATCGCCGCGTGTATAAGACGGGCGACGACGTCGAACTTCGGCTGCGGTTCGTCGATGAAAAGCTGGCGCCCTCGGCGAATAATGGCGTCACGATTGTCATCGAACGGCCCGGCGAAGCCCAGCGCAAGGTGGTGCTGAACCGGCTACCCGAATCGCCCACTGTGTTTGAAGGGCAGGTCTCGCAACTGGCCGAAGGCACATACCACGCCTGGGTGGCCGCGCCGGCGTTCAGCGAAGCGCCCCCTTCGCAGGATTTCAAGGTCGAGTCGCCCGCACGCGAGACCCGGTTGCTGCAAACTGACGCCGAAGAATTGCGGCGGGCCGCCTCGCTGACGCCCGGCGGCAAGCACTACACGGTCTTTGGGGCCGATCAGATTCTGAACGATATTCCGCCGGGGCTGCCGGCACCGCTCGAAACCGACAAGCCGATTCAACTTTGGAACCATTGGCTGACGCTCGGACTGTTCGTCGGGCTGCTGTGCACCGAATGGATTTTGCGAAAACGGCTGCGACTGTTATGATTCGAGAAAGCGGTTCACCGGGATTCCGGCGAGCGGCAGGCGGCAGCTTTGCGAGCGATGGTCATGCCTGAGAGTCTCGACGTATATTTGACGCGTGTGCGCAGCCGCGTGCGGCGCGTGGTGCTCGCGCATGGGCTGAGCTGGTCGGCCCTGGCGATGGTGGGCCTGCTGGCGAGCGTGTGCGCGGCCGATTGGGCGTTTCATTTTGACGACCCCGGGGTGCGGCTGATTCTGGGGCTGGCGGCGTTCGGGTTTTCAGTGGTCGTCGTTTACCGGCGGTTCGTCGTTCCCTGGCGGTTTCCGCTGCGCGATGTCGACCTGGCGTTGCGCATCGAAGACCGCTACCCGGCGTTTCATGGAAGCCTGGCGAGCGCGGTTCAATTTCTCGAAGGCCGCCGCGACCCTCGGGTCGGCTCGCCGGCGTTGCAGGCTGCCGTCATCAATGGGGTCATGCATCGTGTGGCGGGCCTGAACCTCGATGACGTGGTCGACCAGCGAAAAACCCGCCGCGTGACCGTGCTGGCCGTGGGTGTGTGCTTGGTCGTTGCGGCGCTGGTGGCGCTCAGCCCGTCGAATGCGGGGTTGGCATTGCGGCGGCTGGTTTTGCCATTTTCGACGGCGCCGTGGCCCCGGAGCACCAACTTGCGCGTGCTGGATGCCGATTTTCAGGTTTTGACAAACGACCCGGCGAACCCGCTGCGCGTCGTGCGTGGCGATACGCTGAAGTTTTACGTCGAAAACGCAGGGGGCCGCCCCCCCCCGAAAGTTCTGCTGGAGTGGAACGTTGCGGGAAGCGCAAAAAACGTCGAAACGCTCCGTCCGGCGGCCGTGCGCGACATTGCGGGCAAGCCGCGAGAGTTGGCCGCCGGGCAGATCTTGGCGTTGCAGGGGCCGATCGTGTTTCGGGTGACGGGCGGCGACGACGACACGCTGCCGGCTTATGAATTGCAGGTCATTCCGCCGCCATTGGTCGAACAACTGGAGGTGCGGCTCACGCCGCCTGCGTATGCGCGGCGTCCGGTGGTCAAATTACCTGCGGGAATGGGGCACATCGAAGGACTGGTGGGCACACAAGTCGGGCTGACCGCCCGTGTGAACAAGCCGTTGCGGTCGGCGGTGCTGCGAATTAAAGACCAGGAGCGCCAAGTGGCGCAGATTTCGGCCGATGGCCGGGAAATCTCAGCGACATTTACAATCAAGGAGTCGGGGGCGTACTCGTATTGGTTGGATTTGCAGGATTCAGAAGGTTTCGAAAACAGCGATGCGCCACGCTATGAAATCCGGGGCATTCCAGACATCGTTCCCGACGTTTCGATTGAGGCCCCGCCATCGGACTTGCTCGTTACCTCCGATGCAGTGATTCGGCTGAAAACTGCGGCAAAGGACGATTTGGGGCTGAAGACGATCGGGTTGCGGTATCAATGGGGCGAGGGCGAGTCCGAACGAACGGCGGTGGTAGCGCTGTTCGCGGGGGGAGCTCGCCCGCTGCAGCAAACGGTTGAATACGACTGGGCCCTGGCAGTACTGAAACTTGAGCCGGGGGCACGCGTCGTGTTTCACGCCGAGGCCGAGGATGATTACGACCTGGGGCCGCCGCACGTGGGGCGCAGCATTTCCCGCACATTGACGGTGGTGACGCCGGCTGAGAAATCGCAGGAACTGGCCCAGCGCCAATCGGGCCTTATGGAAGAGCTCGAACGGGCGCTCAAACTGCAGAATCAGGCGCACGATCAGGTCGAAGAGTTGCGGTTGCAATGGAAAAAGGCGGGCGGGTTTCGCGCCGCTGAGCTCGATATGCTGCAACGCCTGGAGCTGGGCCAGCGGCAAGTCGGCGCGCAGCTCGCCGGCCCGGCTGACGGCGTCGAAAAACGAGCCCGCGAACTGCTCGGCGAGTTGCGCGACAACCAGATCGACGACGTCGAAACCGAGCGGCGTTTCGAGCAGATTGCGAGCGAACTGCAGCGGCTTGGGGGCGACAACCTGCCGGCGATTGAGGCCGATTTGACGCAGGCGCGAAAGCTGGCGCAATCGGGCGCGACGAACGCCCCACGCGGCAAAACCACCAGCCCGCAAGCCGCCGATGGCGAACAGCCGCTTCCCGGCGATCGCCGACCCGCCGCCGCGCGAGCCGGCGGGGGCAAACGCGAACTGCCATCGCCCGCACCGACGGGCGACCGCGAGCGCGACCCGCCGCGCAAGCCGCAGCCGGCGCGAATTGGCGAATCGACCACGCCCAAGGGCGGCGCGAGTGATCAGGGCGAAGCGCTCGATCGCGCCGCCGACAATCAGCGGGCTGTCATAGAGTCCCTGACCGACATGGTGCAGCGGCTGGCGCGGTGGCGCAGCGAGCGCGACGCATCGCAAGAACTCGCCGAACTCGTCGAAGGTCAGACAGGAATCAACAAAGACACCGCCGAGCTGGGGCGGCAGACGCTGACCCGATCGAAAGAGGCCCTCACTCCGCAACAGCAAGCCGATCTGGCCCGGTTGGCCGAACGCCAAAAACAGCAGGCCGACAAGTTCGACCAGTTGCAAAAGAAGATGGCGGCCATGGTCCAGCAACTGCAATCGACCAATCCCGACGCTGCGGCCGCCCTGCAGGATGCAGTTGAGCAGGCGCCCGCCATTGCCGAGCCGATGCGTGACGCATCGCGACAAATTGACGCCAACCGCATGGGCGAAGCGGCGCAGCTCCAGGAGCGGGTTGTCGGAAAGATGCGCGACTTGGAAGACGGCCTGCGGAATCGCCGCGATTCCGACGGCGAAACCCTGGTCAAACAGCTTCGCCAGGCGGAACAGCAACTCGACGAAATGCACAAACAGCAGGCCGACCTGTTGCACAAGCTTCAAGACCTGGCCCAGGTGGCCGACCCCGCTGAGCGCGAGGCCGGGTTGCAGAAGCTGAAACAGGAGCAGCAGCAATTGCGCGACGAGGCGGCCCGGCTGGCCCGCCAGTTGCGGCGGCTGCAAATGCATCGCCCGGGCGCTGCGGCGCAGCGCGCTGCGGCTCGCATGGCCAAGGCGCAAGACGACCTCGAACAGGGCGAACCTGCGGAGGCCGCCGAGGAACAGCAGGAGGCGCTCGACGATCTTGAACAGGCGCAGCGCGAGGCGGCTCAGGAACGGCGCGACGTCGAAGAACAACTGGCCCGCGAGCAGTTGGAGAAAATCGCCGACGAACTGCAGGGCATGATCGCCCGTGAACAAACGGTGATCGACGAAACCCGGCGGCTGGAGGCGATTCGCGCCAGCCGGGGCAATTGGACGCGCCCGCAGCGCCGCTCGCTGCTGGATCTGGTCAGCGTGCAGAAGGAGCTGCGCAGCGACACCGAGCGGATCGCCGAAACGTTAACGTCGGCCAAGGTGTTCGCGCTGGCGCTCAAGGGTGCCGCGCGGTCGATGCAACGCGCGCAGGATCTGCTCGCCGAACAAAACACGTCGGCCCCCACTCAGGCCGCCGAAGAGGCCGCGCTCAAGCGGTTCGTCGACCTCGTGCAGTCGCTCAAGGCGGGCAAAGGCAAATCGGGCGAATCGGCGGCACAACCCGATGCGCCAGGTGGCGGGGGGGCCGAGCAGGGGCCTCCGACAGATGGGATTGAACATCTCGCCCAGTTCAAAATGTTGCTCGTACTGCAACGCGAGTTGGCCGAACGTACATCGGCGTTGCTTGAACGCGAGGGCCAAACCGGGGGCCTGACGCCGGCCGAACGCGACGAATTGGCTGCATTGTCGGCCGAACAGGGCGAACTGGCCGATCTGACCAGAAACCTGACGGAGCTCTTTCTGCGCAATGCTTCTGATGAGCCGCAGCCAGCCGACGAGCCCGACAAACCCGCGGCCCCCCCCGCCCCAAAGCCGCCGGACAAGGCCGAACCCTAGTGGCGGCGCGGGTGTCTCGTTATTGCCATCCGGCTGCATTTTCACGCGAACTTCGAACTTCAGGCGCCAGTCATGAACCACGCCACCCCGCGATCCTTGCTGATTTTGCTGGCAGTCGTCGTAGCGACTGCCTGGGGCCCGAGTGCGGCGCTCGCTGGCGACGACGATGAGCCGCTGGTTCCAGAAGGTTCGGTCCGAAAGCCGGCGGCCGACAAGCCCGAGCCTCAGGTGCGCAAAGTCGATCAGCCCGCAAATGCCGCGGCCGATGAAGAGCTGGTCGAGTCGCTGTCGGCGAAAGCGGCCGACAAGGCCGTCGCCGATCGGCTCGAACGCGTAATTGACGGCATGCGCGACGCACAGCGCCGGCTGACCGGTGGCGCAAGCGGGGGGGCCCGCGCCGTGCAAGACCAGGTTGCCAAAGACCTCGCGGCGCTCATTGACGAGCTGCAAGACCAGTCGCAGAATTCCAGCGAAAACTCACCGCAGGGACAGGCCGGGCAAAAGAAATCGCCGCGGGGCGGCCGGGGCGCGGCGCGGCAGCGAATGGCCGCGGCACAGCAGCAAATGCAACGCCAGTCGGCCGCCGCGGCGCAGGCCGAAGCCGAGGCCGAACTGCAAAAACGTCGGCAAGAAGGCAAATCGAAAGACACATCGGAACTCACGGATCGCCAAGCGGCGGAGCAGGCAGAGCAGGAACGCCGCCGGCAGGCCGTTCAAGACTTTTGGGGTCACCTGCCCCCCAACGTGCGCGAACAATTGCTGAATATCAATACCGAAAAATTCCTGCCGAAATACGAAGACCTTGTTCGCCGATACTACGAATCACTCGCTGAAAAGAGTAAAAAAGGCGTCCCCAGTCGTTAGGCGCGGCCGGGATTAGAAATATCAGACTCAAATCAAAGCCCTGAACTCAAGCATTCGAAACCTGCCCAATATGCCACGCCCACCCCAATCGTCGAAACAGGTTCGCCCCGGCGCAGTGGCGTCTCGCGGGGAACAGACCGACGGCGGCGACGACGGCGGGGCGCAGGTGCGGTTGCAGCGGTTGCTGGCGATGGCGGGCGTCGGGTCGCGGCGGCATTGCGAAGAATTCATTCTGGCCGGGCGGGTCACGGTCGATCGTCAAACCGTCTCTGAGTTGGGGGTGCGGGTTGACCCGGCGCGGCAAGTTGTGCGGCTCGACGGTGAGCGAATCGCCACTGAACGCCAAGTGTATTATATTCTCAACAAGCCGATCGGTTTCTTGTGCACGAATGCCGACCCTGCCGGGCGGAGTCGTGTGATAGACCTGTTTCCGAAAATGCGCGAGCGGCTGTTCACGGTAGGCCGGCTCGACGAACATAGTCAGGGGCTGTTGCTGGTAACCAACGACGGAGCCTTGGCTCATCAGTTGGCGCACCCGCGGTTTCGTGTGCCCAAGGTTTACCGGGTGCAGGTTGTCGGCGTGCCAAATCGCGAATTGCTCGACAAATTGCGGTCGGGCATGTACTTTGCCGAGGGAAAGTTTCAGGTCGAGGGTGTCAAGCTTGTGCGCGTGAAAGCGGGCAATGCCCAGCTTGAGCTCGTGCTCACCGAAGGCCAGAATCGCGAAATCCGTCGACTGTTGGCGCGGCTCGGGCACAAGGTCTTGCGGCTCGAACGCATCGCGCTCGGCCCGCTGAAACTGGGGCCTTTGGTCGTTGGCGAATACCGGGCGCTCACACCGGCAGAATTGCAGGAGCTTCGCCGGTTCGCGGCGGGCGAACGCGGCGCGGCGCGGCGGGGCAAACCGCCGCGCAGAAAAGGCGCAGCGCGTGCACGCCCGGCACGTGGCTCAGGTTCGGCGGCTGGCAAGGGGCCCTCGGGCCCGGGGGCGGCGGGTGGTCGAGGGCGGGGCCGATGAGTGCACGTTCTGAACCGTGCCCCAGTGACCGTTACCCCGGCATTGTGGCCCACGCACGGCAGATGACTGTGGCGGTGGTCGCCAATGAACCGCTGGCCAGCGACACTTGGCGGCTGCGCGTGGCCGCGCCGTTCTTTGCCCGCGAGGCGAAG
>JAJXXL010000127.1 GCA_021781115.1 Planctomycetota bacterium | reverse complement strand
TCGTGGGGCTGCCGATGTAACGTCGAGCTCGCCGCCTGCCGCGTTCGAGACCGTCATACCGCTCGATTCCAGGAGTTGACGGCGGTGGGCAGGCATCGACGCGGTCATGCATAGCACTGGAATGTCGAACCATTTTAGCAGGTCTCTGAGCGCCGAGAACAAGCCACGGTCGTAACTGTGCACTTCGTCGACGACAACGACGGAGTTCGCCAGGATCGGCAGCATGAGCAACGAATTGTACTGATACTGCATAAACCCAAGAAACTGGTCAACCGTTGCCGAAACGAGCCGCTTGGACCAATGGCCGAGGGCAAACAACCGCGGGTCGACCTCAAATCGCTTGCCGGCGCGGTGGTCTGCCGCTCCAACGTCAGGCGTTTCGAACATGCCATCGAGCTCAAAACCGGCGGTGCCGTGCACCAGCCCGGCATCGCACTCTGGCGCCCACGAAACATAGTCGCGAAAGCCTTCGGTTGCCGTTCCCCGTGTGGGGTACAGAAAAAAAACGCGCTGCACAGGGCGTTCACACTGCTTCGCAACCCAGCGCCAGGCGGCCAGCGTCTTGCCGCTACCGCAGGGTGCAATGAGCAACGCCCGCGGCGGCAGCATTTCGCACTTAATTTGAAAATCGCTCCAACCGCCCATGCCTTTGGCGTCGTCCCACCGCCCGTCCGACCGCAGTTGCGCAACACGTGGTTCGATGACATCGTTTTCGATTTGCTGTCGGGTGCAGGGCGGCAGTTCGAAGCATTTCTCTACCCAGCGTTCCAGCGAGGAATCGGCCATTCGAAGTTGCGCCGAGCCCACCGCGTCGGCCGCAATGAGTGCACTGCGAACGGCCCACATCAGCCGGCGGCGGTTTGCATTTTGAGGCGTATCACGCAGTTGCCGATCGAGCGGCGCCAACCGGGTCTCGTCGACATGCTGCGCGTGATTCGAGAGATTGAACGTGCTTGGCCGCGGCCCAAACCGCCAGATCGGCGTCGGCAGTTGCGGCCGGCCCCCCGGTAATTGCAGCCGCGAACCAGCCCATTCCCAGAGTTCACGGCAGCTGGGCTCGCTCCACAACACCTGAATTTGCGAGCCGTCGCCGCCAGCAAGCCGTCCACCGAATGAGAAGTCACGTGAAGCAGTTTCGTCGAACTCACCGCATTTGAGGTGATGCGAAATCACTGCCCCAAGGACAACATCCCAGTCAACATCAGAACGTGAACCGACCCACTCATGAACAGTGTCAAGGCCCAGGAACAGACCGCTCAGGTGCTCGTGACGCAGAATTTGGCGGGCTTTTTGCAAAACCGCGTTTTGGAACCCGTCGTTCGCTTTGCCCCAATCGTGAAACACCACGGCGGCCTCAGCGCAGTGCCAGAAAAGTTCGAAGTCGGCCAGCTTGAAAAATCGCTGCCAGCTCTTGGCGAATGCTGTGATTTGGCCAGGGCGACCGAACAGCGCGACAAACGCCCGGTAGACATCTTCAGAATGCTCAAGGAGCGTTCGAGCTTTATTCGATTTGGCCCAAATCGATTCCATGTGATAAACCTAGCTAGCGCAATGGCGCAAATACGCCGCAGCCCATGTGGTGCTTGCCCCCGAGGCCGTGCGTCTGAAGTGTGAGGGATTCGTCTGCGCTCAGGCCCTCGACAATCGCTTCGTACCCCACAATTTCACGTCCCTTGACGCACAAGGTTCTGCGCCGGGGCCGGCCCTCGGCGCCGACGGGGATGACGAGCGCGGCCTGCGATGAAATTCCAAGCTTGTCAAGCTGCTTACGTGCGGCCGCGGCAAATACGTCGGCTGTGATCTGAGCCGCTCCGGCGTTTGAAACTTTGATGACAACGAGCCGGCTGCGCACGGCGCAAGCGGGGATCAGCGCCCGAATAATCGGACATCCGACCTGCAAGGTGCTGTCAGCGATGGCCAGGTTTTTGCCCGTGAGCGATAGCCAGGGCGCAACTTCGCCATCGGGGACTCGCACGGTCAAGGTGCTCGACGGCATGAGTGCCAATTGGCGGTTGCCGGTCTGCCGGCCACTGATCGGGTGCACGGCGATGCCGTTCACCGTATGCAATTCGGGCAGGATTTTCGAAAGTGCCGCGTACAGCAGGTAGCCGTGGTCGGCGGCAATGGGTTGCGTCGCGACCAGTGAAAACGAAAGGTCAAGCATCACGGTATTGTCTCCAACGGCGCTCGCGCAGGATCGTCGGGTCAGGAATTTGGTCGGGCGGTGCGATGCCCGCCACGGCGACAGCATGACGGTAACGAGCGCTAAAATATACTATGACGGACTGTCAATTCTTGACGGAGCAGGCGCTGAGTCGCGTTTCGAGATATGGCGTTGCCGTCAAAACTTGGCTTGCGGCGGCCGGCAACTTTGCTGAACTGAAGCCTGCAGCATTCTCATAGCTTTCTGCAACCGATAATAATTAGGCCTGTTTGTCTCCGATAGGACCGAACGCAAAATCTCGACACGCTCGCGTTCCGGCAGCGTCGGTATGGCGTTCTCAATCATGTCAAGCTCCTCGCGGCGGATAAGCGTGTCGAGCGGCGATGTTGTAGTGCGGTCGGCAATATCACCGTAAGTGGTGGCTTCCGCTGGCGCGTGGCCCGCGCGCCGACGGTGCTGGTCGAGCTTCGCGAAAAACCTCTGCAACTCGGGCTTCGCTGAGCGGGCGATGTAGTTTCGAATACTCGCGCACGGTGGCGACATCTGCGAAAGGCGTTGAGCAATCCGCGCAACGACATGCGACACGGCGTCCTCGCGGTCAACTTGCGCCCTGCCGCGAAATGACGTACCATTGGCGATTCGAGAGACGATTTCGCGGATTTGCTGCCAAACGCCGTCGTTAAGTACCATGGTGAATTCTCGTTTTTGGCCTTGGTTTGATCAAAACTTAGGAAACTCTCCTCATTATTGTTATTCTCGCTCACATTTTTCAAGGCAATTTTCAGAGTTCCCAGGCTTTTTCTGAACATAATTCCTGAGATGCCGTTCGGCGTTGAGCACAGGAGCGTTTCATAAGTAGTTTCTGTGACATTGCTTGTGTTCTTTCTTTGATGCCGAAAGGCGATTCCGGACTGCCGCCATGACGGGTTTGTCTTCATAAGCCACACGTTTGGCGACGGTCGGCACTGTTGACGGTGCACGCTTTACGACCCTTGCTGGTGCTGTTTTCCCGCCTCGTTCCACTTGTCACCGGCGCGCCCGACCGCCGGGCTTTTTTTCAGAAAAACCGAAAAGCAAGAGGGCATCGAGAAGTATAACCGCGGTGTTGGACAGGGCGTGTCCAACGTAACGGGCGTACAGGCCGCTCGAAGTCGCTTATCGCCCATGCTTGACGAACTCGAAGTCATTCATTCAACTGCTTGCCACCGGAGAAAACTCGCGGGCGGTTTTACCGACTTCAATTTACAGCACGTTGAAATAAATCAGGCATCCATAGTTTGCGACGCGGGCTTGCCGACATATGTGCATCCGTTGGCGCCTGCGGGCAACGCCGACGTGGGTTGCGGAACGGGGTGGGCCGAGATGCAAGGGGCGGCGTTGGGCGTGCGCGTGGCTGGGCCAATGGGCGGGGTTGCCAGGCTGACGGCGGCCCGTGCGGGGCGGCATCGCATGTGCCATGAAAATATATAGATGACGAAATGAAAACAAAAAGATTGATTATGTAACAGGCAGCCGCAATAATTGAGGCAAGAGGCGAGCACAAGTTTTCAGTGCTCAGTAGCGACGAGTGTTCGGTTTTCAGTGTTCAGTTTTCAGTAAGGGGTGGCTTGGCGGCGTGACTTTTTTTGGGGGGGTATGGATTTCCCGCTCTGCGCTCGGCACCACTCCCTGACGGTCGTGGCTCGACGGGGCGGGCGTTGTTCGGCGTTGTTCAAGGGGGGCTTTGCCGTGCGGGCTGGCGGGGCGGGGCGTCAGGAGGGAGCGTCAGGATGAACTGCCGATGGCGTCATGGGTTGCGACGCGGCTGACGATGCAACAGCGAGTTTTCAGAAGCAATGAGTGTTCGGTTTTCAGTAGCGACGAGTTTTCGGTTTTCGGTGTTCAGTTTTCAGAAGGGAATGCGG
>JAJXXL010000128.1 GCA_021781115.1 Planctomycetota bacterium | reverse complement strand
CGCCTCCAAAGCGCACTTCGCCAAGCGGGCCGAAGCCGAGGCGAAGTTGTCGGTTGCCGGTTGTTCGAGGTCAGAAACTCGGGCGGCGGCCGCGGGGGGGACGCGGCGGGACGCCGCGTCTACGGCACAGGCGGGCGGGGCAGCGTCAGGGGCAGCGTCATGCACAACGGGCAGCAGCACAAGCAGTTGCGCTGCGGCTGACGCAGCGCGCCCCCAATCGAAAACGCCTCGTGCGGCGGCCCCGGTCACGGCGTCGGCCAACGGCAACTGCGCTCTGAATACCAACGCGGCTCAAGAAGAATTACCGCAGGAAGACGTAAAGGACTCAAAAGAAGTGGCGTCGGCGACTGCGGCCCCGGCCATCACGGCGGCGAACCGCGACGATGCCACTACGCCGAAAACTGCCGCGTTCCCTCCCACGGCGGGCGGAGCGGCGTCAGGAGCATCGTCAGGCACAACACACAGTGGCACAACCCGTTGCGCTGCGGCTGACGCAGCGGTGTCCAACCGGGATGTGGCCCAGCGGCCGGTATCCGACGCTGGCCGTAGCACCCCATGAACGGCGTCCCCGGCATTCAAAGCGGCGGCCGACTCGATCCTGGCGCATCACCAACTAACGATCGGTGCCAATGTTTGCGCGCGGTGTTCGAGCTGGGGCGGGTGAAGAATCGCATCAACAGAACGCCCATACCCCGCCTGCGATTCCATTCAGCGTCATGCACGTTGCGAGGCTGCCGACGAATATTCGTAGGGGAACTCCCCATTGGGTGCCGAGTCATTCCTCGCGCCAGCCATCGAAAGGGTGGGCCATCGGCATGCCGTTGATCAGAGTGAAAGGAGCGCAAACCACAACCCCGGCTCTAAAGCCGGGGCGAGCACCAGACCGCCGCAAAGGCAAGTCGTACCCGAGGATAAAGCTGCCGAGCAATCCTGATAGCACGAGGGACGCGCCAATCGCCCGAATTATTTGGTCCATCGAGAAAGCCGTCGTTTAACACCTGGCGCGATGTGCTCACAAAATGGGAAGTCAACATCCCCTGATCTTGTCTGTATTTTCGAATAAGTGCACGGCCGGTTCAATCTCGATCAGACAGAGTCCGTTGGCACCCGGCTGTCGGCGGCGTATAATGACTTACGCTGCCCCGCCTGTATTGCACTCCTGCTGGTCGTCGAGTTCGAATCCGAATATCTGCGGCAATGTTTGCCTCTTTTCGTTTTGGGCCGATGCCAATGACTGCTCGCGATCAGAACGGCTCACCAAATCGTAACCCCGCTTTCAACGCCGATGAATACGCGTTCATTGCCGTCGATTTGCGGCGGGCCCGCCGCGTTGCGTCGCTGCGCGTGTGCCGCAGTTTTCTGACCGTTGCCGGCTGGCTGGCCTGCGGGATGTGGGGCGTTATTGGGGTCAGCATCGCGGGCGAACAAACGGGCGAGCAGATTTATCGCAAACAGTGCGCGAGCTGCCACGGCGCGGCAGGCGAAGGCACGCCCGACGATTACCCGCACCTGCTCACGGGAGATAAATCGCCGGCCCAGTTGGCCCGGCTGATCACCCGCTCAATGCCCTACGATGCCCCGGGCGAATGTGTGGGCGACGACGCCAGTCGGGTGGCAGCGTACATCTACGAATCTTTTTACTCGCGCGACGCCCAGGCCCGCCTGAAACCGCCGCGAATTGAGCTGTCGCGATTGACGATTCCGCAGTATCGCAACACGGTCGCCGACCTGATCGGCAGTTTTCGTCCGGCGATCACCGTCGAAGCCGAACGCGGCTTAAGAGGCGAGTATTCGCGGCGCGGGCGGAAAAAGGGCAACAATGGCAGCATCAACCGGTTGGACCCGCTGGTTCAATTCGACTTCGGCGCGACAAGCCCGGTCGCACCGACGGAAGAAGAGTTGCAAGAGCTGGCCAAGGACGAAAAAAAGGACGACGCGAAGAAGGACGACCCCCACGCATTTTCGGTGCGGTGGCAAGGTTCGGTTTTCGCACAGGAAACCGGAGAATACGCGTTCATCGTCAAAACCGAAAACGCGACGCGGCTGTGGGTCAACGACATGTCGCAAATGCTGATTGACGCGGGAGTCAAATCGGGCAATGACACCGAGTACAAAGCCACCGTGCCCCTGCTGGGCGGGCGGTATTATCCGATTCGGCTGGAACTCAATCGCACCCGCGAAAAGACGGCGTCGATCGGCCTGTGGTGGCAGCCGCCCCAGCGGGCGGCCGAGGTCATTCCCAACCGCTGCCTGACCCCCAGCCGTGTTCCCGAAACCTTCGTGCTCGCGGCGGCGTTTCCGCCCGATGATCGCAGCATCGGCTATGAACGGGGCAGTTCGATTTCCAAAGCGTGGGATCAGGCCGCCACCGATGCCGCGATCGAAACCGCCGGCTACGTGGTCGCGCATTTCAAGGAGCTGGCAGGCGCTGGCGATCAAGCCCCGGGCCGCGCCCAGCGCCTGCGCGAGTTTTGCGGCAAATTCGCCGAGCGGGCTTTTCGCCGCCCGCTCGACGACGAACAGAAGCAGCTTTATCTCGATCGCGCCTTTGCCGAGGCAGGCCCGCCCGATGTGGCCGCCAAACGTGCCGTGCTGCTGGCACTCAAATCGCCGCGGTTTCTTTACCCGGAAATCGCCCATGCTGACGACGGGTTTGCCATCGCGTCGCGATTGTCGTACGGCCTGTGGGACAGTTCCCCCGACCAGCCACTGTGGGAAGCGGCCCGAAATCAACAACTGGCCACGCGCGAACAGATTGCCGCCCAGGCCACACGGATGACGGGCGATGTGCGGGCCCGCACGAAATTGCGCGCGTTCTTTCTGCATTGGCTGCGGGTCGATCAGGTCGCCGACCTGCCAAAAGACGCTCAAGCGTTTCCCGGCTTCGACGCGGCGGTCGTGTCTGACCTTAAAACATCGCTCGACCTGTTTCTCGACGACGTGTTGTGGAGCGACGCCTCGGACTTCCGGCAGTTGCTGCTGGGCGATTCGCTGTTTCTCAACGGGCGGCTCAGCCAGTATTACGGCGGCAGCCTGCCGCCCGAGGCGCCATTTCAGCGGGTCGCATTGGAACCGGGGCTGCGGGCCGGCGTGCTGACCCACCCCTACCTGACGGCGCGGTTTGCCTATATGGGCACCAGTTCACCAATTCACCGGGGCGTGTTCCTCATGCGCAGCCTGCTGGGGCGGACTCTGCGTCCGCCCCCCGAAGCGGTGGTGCCGCTGCCGCCCGATCTGCACGCCGATTTGACGACCCGCGAGCGGGTGGCGCTGCAAACCAGCCCGGCCGTTTGCGCAGGCTGCCACGCGATGATCAACCCGCTGGGGTTCGGGCTGGAAAATTTTGACGCTGTGGGCCGGTTTCGCAGTGAGGACCATGGGCGTCCGGTCGATGCAACAGGGACACTGGAATTGACATCGGGCGAAACGGCTCGATTTTCAGGCGCGCGAGAACTGGCCACATTGCTGGCGAACAACCCCGAAACGCACGCGGCATTCGTCGAACAGTTGTTTCACCACCTGGTCAAGCAGCCGATCCGCGCCTTCAGTTTTCAGGCGTTGCCCGATCTGGTACGATCTTTTGAGGCGAGCGGTTGCAACGTGCGGCGATTGATGGTCGAAATCATGACGTTGGTGGCCCGGCCCCCGCAGCGCGCGGCCGAGTGAGCGCATCCTTATGCCCCTGGCAGATCGGAACGTACAGATGCAGACAACCTCGACACGGCGCGACTTCCTGCGACACGTGGGCCTGGGCGCTGCGGCGCTGCCGTTCATTTCGAACCTGCCCAGCCTGGGCTTTGCCAACCAGCAGGCGCGCAAGCAGCGGCTGGTGGTGCTGTTCAGCCCGAACGGCATCGTACCGGCGACGTTCTGGCCCGACGACGAGGGCGAGTGCTTTGCCTTCAAGGAAAGCCTCGCTCCGCTCGAGCCGTTTCACGATCGTACGCTCGTGTTGCGTGGCTTGTGCGACAAGGTGCGGGGCGACGGCGACGGGCACATGCGCGGCATCGGGTGCCTGCTGACGGGCATTGAACTTTTTCCCGGCAACATTCAGGGCGGCTCTGACACGCCGGCCGGC
>JAJXXL010000110.1 GCA_021781115.1 Planctomycetota bacterium | reverse complement strand
TTTTCGGTGCCCAAAGCGTACGAGACCCAGGCCCCCGCGCCGGGAAAGCCATCGAGCGTGTAGCCGGTGCTCATCTGGTTTTCGGCAGGGCCGTGCGTGTTGCTCTTGGCCGTCATCGAGTGAATGAAGCACATCTCGTCGGCCAGGTCGGCCAGGTGGGGGAGCAGCGACGACGCCATTTTGCCCGACTCGCCGCGCGGTTTGAATTCCCACAGCGGTTTGACGAGATTTCCCTGGGCGCCCTGAAAGGTCACGAGGCCGTCGGCCCCCGGCAGCGGTTCATCATGCCGCTTGATGAGTTCGGGCTTGTAATCAAACGTATCGACATGACTCAGCGCGCCCGAGCAAAAGATCAGCAGCACCCGCCGGGCTTTGGGCGTAAAGTGCGGCGCCCGCGGCGCCAGTGGGGCCGCCGGGTCAATTGTCGGCCGGAACGGGCCCGGACTTTCAGCAGGGCGAACTCCGTCGGCCGGCAGGCCCGACGCACAAATGCCGTCAGCGAGCAGGTCGGCGAGTGCCATGCCGCCCAGACCGGTTCCTGCCGTTTGTAAAAACCGCCGCCGGTCGAGCAGTTGCAGGCCCAGGGGCGAAAGCACAGGCGGAATCATGCGGGCCTCAGTTCAGTCGACGAAGAGGAATTCATTCGCATTGAAAATGGCCCGGCAGAACAGGGGCAGCCCGCGTTCGGTAATCAGCCGGGCGGCCGCCGCGGCTTCGTCGGGCGCCGGAGCGCGGCCAAAGGCCAGCCCAAAGGCGCGGGCGGCCTGCGCCGCGGGGTCGGCGCCCGCTTCGCGCCGGAGGCGGTTGGCGAAGATTTCGGCCTGAGCCAGCATGTACGGGCTGTTCAATAGGTTGGCGGCTTGCAACGGGGTCGTCGAACTTGTTCGCCGGGGGGCGATTTGACCCGCGTCGGGGCAGTCAAATGCGCCAAATACGTCATCGAGTTGCACGCGCGGCTTCGCCTGGTAAATCATCCGCCGCGATTCCTCGGGCCCAAACACCGTTTTGGAAGTGTACACCTTGACGTAGTTCGCGTTCGATTCGAACAGGTCGAAGCCCGGCCCCCCCGCGCGGGGGTTCAGATTGCCACTGACCGCGAGAATCGTATCGCGGAGCGGTTCGGCCTCGAGCCGGCGCGGCGGAAAGCGCCACAGCCAGCGCGCCCCGGCATCGACGGCGGCCGCGCGTTCGTTGCGGGCGCTCGCCTGCCGATACGTCGCCGAATTCACGATCAGCCGCTGCATGTGCTTGATCGACCAGGGGGGGGCCGGGTCGTGCGGCCCGATCGATTGGGGCGCAACGAACTCGGCGGCGAGCCAGTCGAGCAGTTCGGGGTGGCTGGGGCGGCCCCCGTTGCGGCCGAAATCGCTGGGGGTGTCGACCAGGCCCGTGCCAAAGTGATAGTGCCAGATGCGGTTCACGGCGACGCGCGCGGTGAGCGGGTGTTGCGGGTCAGCGATCCAATGGGCGAGCGCGCTGCGCCGCTCGCGCTCGGGCGCATCGGCCGCCAGTTGCAACGGCGGGCCGAGTTGGGCAATGGCCCCGGGCGCCACCGGCTCGCGGAACTGCAAGGCCGCCCCCCGGTGCAGGCGGTAAGTTGGCCCCGGCTGCGAAAACTGCCCGGCGTACACCACGGGATAAGTCGTCAGTTCCTGAATGGCCGCCTGCAACTTCGCCTTGCGCTCGACCAGTTCCTGGGCCTCGGCGCGCTGGGCCGAATCGAAACCCGTTATGGTGGGCAACGCGGCAATGCGGCGGCGATACTCGGGCGGCAGCCGATCGTGCGACCCCGCGACGGCGCGCCACTGTACGCCATCGGTCGAAACCTCGACCACATACTGCGTGGCGACGCGATCTTCGAACGCCGCACCCTGGATGCTGCGGTCACGGCTCCAGAGGATGCGGTCGATCAGTTCGGGCCGGGCGAATTCCAGTTGCACCCAGCCACCGCCGCGTTCGTTGGAAATCCAACTGAAGGAATTGCCATACCGCCCGTCGTGAATATGTGCCAACTGGTGAATGGTGTGGCCCGGCAGCGTACTCGAAGCGGTCGACTTGGCGCCGGCGGCCGCCAGCGCCACGTTTCGGGGTTCGGGGCCAGCGGTAAAAACTTCGAGTTCGTCGATGCAGGGTTCGACGTCGGTTGTCGCCCGCACGGTGAACCGCACGTACCTCACTTCGACGGGCGCAAACCGCTCGACATTGGTGCGGTGCGTCGCCGGCCCGCGCAGCCGTGGCAAAGTCGCGGTCGGGGCAACCACCTGGTCGTCGGTCAGTTCTTCCAGCAGCACGAGGTCGGCCGTGGTCGGCCCGCCCCGGCTGCCGCCGCGCAACACGATGCGGCTGGCGGGGCCAAACGGCACAACGCCGGCGAAACGCAACCCGCTCCACCGCCGCTGGTCAGCAATGGCCGGGCGGCCGTCGGAAAACCGGCTCTGATCGACGACGGCGAGTTCCTGCTGATCGTCGCGTGTGGCCAAATCGCCGTCGCGATCGAACACGTACCGCGCATCGGGCGCGTGCGTTGGCCACACGGCCCACGACAGCCACACGGCGAACCGCCCGGCGAGATTCGGGTTCCAGGTGAAAAAATCCTGCACGGGGCCGCCTGGCGGGTGGGCTTCAGCCAGCCAGTAGCGATAGCTCGCCCCCAGATTGGGCAACCGGGCCGTGTCGCCGGGGTCGCTCAGTTGCCCTGGTTCGCTACCCGGCGAATAGTCGATCGGCCCCTGGGGCGGAGCTTCTGAAACCTGTGTCACTGACGACGGGCCCGGGCTTTTGGGCGCTGGCAGGTCGTCAAGCACAATCACGCGCGCGGGTTGCGCCAGCGGCACGAACCGGGCCAGGCTCGCTTCGACGGCAGCCAGCTCGACCTGTAACGCGGCAGCACGCTGCATGCGATCTTCGTAGTCCGCCGGACGAATCGGGCGTTCGCCATGCCGCACGCCACTGAAAATGGCAGTCATGGCGTAGTAGTCGACCTGCGAGATCGGGTCAAACTTGTGATTGTGGCAGCGGGCGCACCCCAACGTCAGCCCGAGAAACGTTGCCGCCGTTGTGCTGACCATGTCGTGCAGTTCATCATCGCGCTGCTGCGCCGTCAGCAGTGCATCGGGGCTTTTCACGCGGTCATACGGCCCGCCCACCAGAAAGCCGGTTGCCGCGTCGCGGCCCGAAGCGTCGCCCGCGAGTTGGTCACGAATGAACTGGTCGTAGGGCGTGTCGTCGTTCAGCGCCTGAATCACATAGTCGCGGTACGGCCAGGCGTTGGCCCGCGCCAGGTTCGTTTCAAAACCGTCGCTTTCGGCAAAGCGAACCACGTCCAGCCAATGCCGGGCCCACCTCTCGCCATACTGCGGCGACCCCAGCAGCTTTTCGACAAGCTCGGTGTAAGCCGCGGGGTTTTCGCTGGCGACAAACGCGGCGATCTCTTCGGGCGCAGGCGGCAGGCCCACCAGGTCGAAATACAGGCGGCGGATCAGCGTACGGCGGTCGGCTTCGGGCGCGGGCTGCAAACCGTGCTCGGCCAGCGTTGCGACAATGAAAGCGTCGATCGGATTCCGCACGACTACGTTCGAATCAGCCACGGGGGGAACCGCCGGGCGAACCACCGGCTGAAACGACCAGTGTTCGCGCGAGGGGGCGGCAGCGGCAGCGGGGATGTCGGGCCACGCCGCCCCCTGGTCGATCCACCGTCGCAGCAGGGTTGTCTCGGCGAGCGTCAGCGCCGGCCCCGCGTCCTTTGGCGGCATGCGCACTCCGTCGATGCCCGTGGTCGTGATCAGCACCAGCGTACTTTCGGCCCCTTGGCCTGGCACAAATAGTTTGTCATACAGATCGCCGCCCTTCAGCGCTGCGGCTTTTGAATCGAGCCGCAACCCGCTCTTTTCCCGTTGCGGGCCATGACAGCGCACGCAGCGGGCTTCCAGAATCGGGCGAATGTCGCGCACAAAATCGATCGGGCGGTCGGCGGTCGGCGATGCCGCGCCCACCCGCTCGGCGTCGTTGCCGCCCCGCACGGCAGATTCCGGCAGCCCGATCAAAGCGGCGAGGATCACCGCCAGCACGCTGGCTTGCCGACAATGTGCGCCCGTTCGACCGGCAGATTTTGCGGCCCGTCCCCGAGCGGGTGAAAAAGTACGTGAGTGAGTCATTTCACCATCTTAGCATCCATGAATGTTGATACAAGGAGTTTCAGTTGGAGGCCGGGGCCGCGGGCACGCGAACTGTTGCCAATTGCGCCTCGCGATTGGGCCGGCGTTCGTTCGGCCTCCGTGTTGACAATATAATTCGCGAATTGACATTTTTATGAACGGGCCGATAATTTTCAGAATCGGGCTGAGCCGGGCAGGGCGACTGTGTAGAAGCCGCACGATCGTGTTCGTTGGCAATTCGGTATTCCGCGCGGCGCGAGGGCGTGTCGCTTCTGGTTCCAGGCCGATCATGTTCCCGATCCCGGTCAGACCGACGGAACTGGCAACTTGGGCGGATGAAAGGGAACGCAGAGACGCAGGGGCGCGGAGAGACGGAGGGACCGTCAGACCATCGTCAGGCGGAACGGTTGTGGCCACAGCAGGTTGTGACGCGGCTGACGCACTGACGTCGATTTGGTCGGCAGCCCGTCAGGAATAGCATGGCCGCAAAAAGCACAAAAGACGCAACATGGGTAAGATGCCGAGCGGGGCACGACGTGCGAAGAGCCGCGTACGAAGTCGCGGTCTGCGCCTTCCTTGCGAGTTTGCGGCGGTTGGCTCGTTGGCCCGCAACGAACTTTCGTAGATCGGGGGCATCGTCAGGCAGAACAGGTTGGGCTACAGCAGGTTGCAACGCGGCTGACGCAGCAACCCACAATCCGGCGTGTGGCTTCCTCGCCGCTGCCCGTGCGGCGCCAACGACCTTGATGGTGCCGGAATTTCAGGGGGCAGGAAGTCACGCTGGACCACCACAGCGGCAGCCAAGACCAAGGGCTGCCAATAGACACGGACTTTGCACATAAGCCGCCGCCCGCACAAAAACGCGAGAGGTCGCACATCGAGTCGGGAATCGCATCATCACAGTTAAATGAATTGGCCAATCATGCAAATCCTTCAACGGTCTTGATTTCTTGCTCTGTCAGGCCATAGAGCTCGTAGACCAGGCGGTCGATTTCAACATCGGTCGCGTCAATCTGGCGTTGCAGGCGTTCCTGTTGCGCCGCAGAATTCGCGGCGACTCGGTCGCGCTGCCATGCCAGGATGGAGTCGACCAGCGCGACAAGGCGATCATGGGCATTCTTGTCGCGCTGACTGGAAAAATCGATGCCTCGGTACGGCATTGTGCTCAGGTCGGAGATGGTCACTTGGGGAAAGTCGTCTTTCGTTGCTCCGCTGACCTGCGCGACGTATAGCCGCGAGACAAGACGGGAATTGAGAATCGCGAGAATATATTGCCATGCTTCTGGGCGAATTGGCTTCAGCACATAGAGATTCTTATTGGTAACGATGGTTTGATCCGTCCATGCCGCCATCAAACGCTGCTTTCGGTTCACGAGGCGGCGAAGCAGGATTCTGGACCCCTCGAACCAGTCAAAAGACTTGGGACATTCGCGCATATTGACGCCATATTCCACCCAACGCGATGCCTTCCAGTTCACTTGATAGCGGTAGATGTCACCCTCAAAATATAAAACCGAGTTCTCGCTCGTCTGCTTATCAGTCAGCAGGCTGGCGTCAAACAATACACCGCGTTTGATGCCGACGGCGGCCGACAATCTGAGCGTGGTGGAATGGCGCAATCGAGTCATCAGCGACAAGAGTTCGACGTTGAAAACGAACTTGTTGTTTTCGAGCACCGACCATGCGTGCTGGGGAACAGACGTTGCCATTGCCGATCCAGGGCTGATGAACGAGAGCTTTTCGCGCTTCCCGTACTCATGCACGATAACGGCGTGGTGCGCCGGCGGCGGAACGTTGCGAGTTGTCACGATAACCGTGTCAATGTATGCGTCCTTGAACACGTCAAACGGAAGCTGAATAATCGATTCAATGGCGAAGCCAAGCACAAATTTGCGGAACATGGCATAGCCCGGCCCACCCAACCATGCAGAGGGAATGACGTAGCCGAATCGGCCGCGCTGCCGCAGGATGTGATGTGCACATTCAAAAAATGCCACATAGGCATCGGGAATCGCGGCAAACACGGGACACTTTTGATCAAGGTACGAACGAAAACTCTCACTGAGGATCATCCCATAGGGCGGGTTTCCGATGACGCAATCAAAGCCTCCGGCCCCGAATGCCTTGGGAAATGACCGTTGCCAGTCGAACGGGTTCACCCGCTTCATTTCCTCGGCATCAGGTATCAGCGCACCGAGGAAATAGTCGGGGCCGATCAGCGAATTGCCGCACTTGATGTTGTCCGACAAGTTCGGGAGGGCGCGGTCGTGGAACAGGCGCAGTTGCATGGAAAGGGTGGCGTCGGTTTCCCCTTCAAGCGCCTTGAGCAGGAGTGACAACTTGGAAACCTCGACCGCTTGCGGGTCGATGTCGACGCCGAACAGGTGAGTTGTCAGGATGCGTTTCTTTTCCTCGATTGTGAGCCGCCAATGCGCGCCACGCGGGTCTTTATACACGGCCTTCTTGTTCGCATCGGGCTTGTTGTCGATGTACCATTTCAGGCAATGATCAAGCAGGAATTGGTACGCGCCCAGCAGGAACGAACCACTTCCGCAGGCCATATCCAGTACACGAAAAGGCGGCTGAGACTTACCGCCCGAAAGTTCGGTCGGGCTGCGGCCTTCAATCTGCCGGCCCACCGTTTCCCGAACGATGTATTCGACAATGTATGCGGGCGTGTAGTAGACGCCCCCGGCCTTGCGTACTTCGGGCTTCTCCTCGATCTTCGCCTGATGCCCGGGCGTGAGCCGAATGACCTTGCCAAGGAATCGCTCATAGACGGTCCCGAGGATTTCGACCGGCAGGACGCCGAAGTGATAGGGCGAGCCGTGTGCGAAGTACAGACCCTGGATGATCGACTTGAATACCTTGTCATCGATCAACAGCTTGGGCGTGATTCGGTCGGGCGCTTCGGATACACCGGCTTCCTGCTGGAAATGAAACAGGCCGGAGTTGTATTTCTCATCGGTTTTCCGGCACAGCTCGCGCATGAATCTGGCGTACATGCCGTCGCGTTCGCACAGCTTCAGGAGTTGCTCGTATGGCTCAAGCCCCCGGTCTTCAGCCATTCTCAAAAACACAATGCGGTCAATTGTCCGTTGCACCGCAGCGCTCAGGTCCTCGGAGGACAGGCGCGCATTTCGAAGGGCCATGTTGCGGGCCAGGGCATCCCGCCAACCCTCGATTTCCTTTAGAAATTCAACATCGACTTCGGTGGTTCCTCGCTTCCGTTTCGACGCGGCGTACTGGTCGAACGCGCCGGACCACACTGCTTCGCGGGAGAATACGTCCCAAAGTTCGCGCCAGCGGTCGGGATATTCGTTGTACCCGAAGTAGAGGATGCGGGCGTGGCTGGCTTTGTCGCTCGGCTTTGGCCGGGCCATGCAATCGTAGACAGCCAACTCTTGAAAACTGGTCAAGATCGAGACGGCGACTTTCCCACTCCAGCCATACCGGCGCAGTTGAAACGCGGGCGCCGGGTCGTGGTGGATATCCACGCCACACTTTTTCGCCTCCACGTAAAACTTCGGAAGCGTGCCGACGCGGAATGCATAATCTGGCGCTTTTTGCTGGCCTTCCACGTCGAGACTGACTTCGGAAACGACTTCGCAATACTGCGGCGCAACTAAGTTCCGATTCGCCACGTCCCAGCCAAGGGCTTCAAAGAACGGGTCGATCAGCTTTTGCCGAACATGTGCCTCTTTAACGCCCGGTGCAAGGTATGCAGCCTGGTTGATTGCAAAATGTCGGCACAGAATCGCGACCGCACTTCTGCCCTGTTCGAACGTCATGCTCATGCGTTTGTCGCCTCAGCAAATTCTCTGGCTCGCTGCGTCTTTCTGGCACGTCGCCCTGTTGAGCATTATTATCAAAATGCACAAACGACGCACGGCTCCGCACAAAAAAACAACCCGCCAAATGCACGACCGCGTTGACGTGAGAGTTGTCAGTTCACGGTTGTCACAACGAAAACTGAAAACCGACCGTCGGCCCTGTTCAGGGGGGCGAACCCGCATCGGCAATCGGCGTCTTGCGAATCAGGTCGTGCACGCCGCGCACCACGGTGTCTTCGACCTGCTCGCTCCAGACTGCGGGCAGGCCGTAATAGACCATGGCGCCGCCGCCTTCGTAGCCCCCCTCTTTCAGCACCCGCCGCGAAGGGATGTACGCCATGACGTCATTGGAATACGCGGCGACCCACGTACCGCCTCCGGGCAGTTCCCGCTTCAGCCGCAAGGCATAATCGACCACGACTTCGCCACCCAGCGCAATGAATTGCAGGTCGGCGCCTATGCGCCAGAATTGAATCGGGTACGGGTACGTTTGGCTGAGTGGTTGGCCGCCGGCAATTTGGGCCAGCAGCAGTTTGGCGCGTTGTGCGGCGTATTTGTTGGAGGACCGCGATTCGGCTTCCAGTTCGGCCGGCGTGGGCAGCTTGTCGAAAGCCAGCGGCAGTTCCTGATAGCCGCAGGCCAGCTTGCCGGTAATGGGCTGCAGCGGCCGGGCAATCGTTTCCTCGACGGCGGCGGCCAGTTGATGACCGTAATTGCGGGCGAATTCGACCGTTTTTCGGGGCAGCGGGTTTTGATCGCCGCCGCAGCCGGCCACGAACATGGCCGCAGCGCCGGGATGAGCCTGCTCGAGTTCGATCTGGGCGAACCCCGGGTAATCGCCCGACCATTGATAAAACCCCAGCACCGTGGCATGGCAGGCGTAACTGAATACAATCGCCGCCAGTGTGCCATCGGGGCGCGTGGCCGTCAGCACGGCGACTTCGTGATCGACCGGCCCCTGCAACCCGCCCTCCTGCACGAGGCGCGGTACATCGGCTTCCTTGTTATTGCGGCGGTTGACGGCAAACCCCGCCTTTCCCTTGCCCCACGCCAGTTGGGCCGGCGCCAGGTTGTCAATCGCCTGGCCCACGCTGGCCACGATGTTCGATTTGAGTTCGGCCGCATAGTCGGCCACCAGGCGTTCTTGATCGGCCTGGAGAAAATACATCGACGCCAGATTCGTTTTGACGACCGGCCCGGTGTGCGTGTGCGATGTGCACAAGGCGATTTGCGGGCGTTCGAGGTGGTACTTCTCGCCAAGCGCGGCACACACATCGATCGCCAGGCCGCGATCAATGCCCACCAGGTCCAGCGTTACGAGGGCCGCCCGTTTGCCCGCCGGGTCTTCAAACACGAGGGCCTTCGCCCACAGGTCGTGCAACGTGCCTTCGGCGGTGTGGTCGCGGCTGGCGTAACCCGACATCCACATCAAGTGGCGGGGGGTGATTTTGACTTTGGCTGCGCCGGCTTTCCAATCGGCTGCCGCAGCTTCGGCTGTGCCTGCGGCCGTCGCGAGGGCGATCAGTAGCCACAAGCCCGGAGTTCTGAAATGCATAACAGCCACCTTTCGCAAAGAGCACCGTTGCCGGGCCGGCGCAAACGCGGCGTCCCGGCCCATGGGGAAGGCCGACGACGCCCTCCCGTTGCCGTCTGAATTCTGCCCGATCCTGCCTGGGCCATGCAAGCGACCACAGTGCGCTGCCGGCAGGTCGGCGTACGTCGAATGCGCCGGTGTTACCCAGGATTGGCCGATCAGAAATTAAGAACAGCGCATGCTACTGACGGAAAAGTCCGACGCGGTCCGATCGATCGTCCGCGAATCAGCCCGTTGCACGCCATAAAACAGGGAAAAATGCCCGATTCGTCTCCGCAATCCGAACGATGCGTTTGACAAGCGATTACGGAAAATTCCACACAACCCGGCGCGAGCCGCCACAGTTTTCTGATTTCATTCCGTGTGGGCGAATTCGCAGTTGTTCGCCACGATTCGGTTTGGCACACTGCATAAATGATGTGCGTTGGCGCACCGCGTCGGTGCCTCTGGTTGGCGTTGGCCTCACCCGCACTGAACTGCACGAGCTTTGTGGATGGTCCTCAAAGGTTTTACCCGTTGTCGATTGTTGTCGGCCGCTTTCCTCCATTACCCGCATCACAGACCATGACACTCAAGGTGATTCTCAGCATCCAATTGCGTAATGCCGACCGGCGGCAGCGTCGCGTGTTCGGCAACGAAATGGAAAAGCGGCAATGGGCGAGGTTTTCTGAAAAGGGCACCGCGTATTGCACGGAGATCCACGGCCTGGGCTGCGATGCCGACGCGCTGCCAACGATCGAAGCCGACGTGACCGAATGTGCCGAAAAAGCGTGCGTTTACGATTGGGACGGCATGTGCCTGGTTTCTGATTCGGCCGGCTCGGTTCCACTCCGCCGCTCAAGCCGCCCCGCGTTCGACGCCGATGTACTCTCTGATGTGCATCTCTGATTGCGCCGCACTGCGCTGAAGGCGATCAGCCTGTTGATCACGGTCGCACGCTGGAAAAATGAGCGTGCCTCCGGCTTTGCTCTGCCGTGGGCCCGATGTTTTGCCGCTCGTTTTCGCATGCTGGCATTGCGAGCGGCTCCCGGCAGCCTGAAGTCCTTGTGCCTCAACGGGCTGCCGTCGGTCGCGTGACCGATCGGCCGCCGCAGACGGGCTCGGCGTACAGGGGGCACCGGAGGTGCGCCAGTGGCCGTCAACACGGCGATCACCCAGTTGCGAACCGATTCGGTCGGTCGGCTGAATGCAGCGACACCGCATTTTCGCCCCCGCGCATCGCAACTTGCTGACCCTGCTCAATCGCTGCAACCGCTACGATGCGTCGAACTGGCGCAAAACCTCCTGCAAAACCGCTGGCTGGCGCGCCCCGCCGCCGGCGCGTTGCAGCGCCTGGCGTACACGGCGTATGAAGCCGCCGGGCGACAAGCGGCCCGGCAAGCGGCCGCAGTCGCCTCCGGAAAGGAACGGCAACCTCTGGAGCCGGCTGACGCCGCCGAACTCAGCACCATTCGTCAGCAGTGCGATCTGGTGAATGCACAGGTGTGCCTGCTGGATCTGCTCGTTCGGCAAATCAAAATTCTCGATGACCTCGCAGCGCGGCTGATCAATCAGCGCTTCGTCGCGTATGGCGACCTCGTGCCGCTGTCGCACCGGATCATCGAATTTGCGTGGCGGGCCCGATCGCCGTGCGAGGTTGTGCCCTGGTCCGTGCTGGATGTCGGCGAGCTGGTTGGCTCGGCGGTCGAAACGGGCCACGCCCCGCTGCACACCGGGGCGTTGCTGGCGGCGTTGCAGGTCGCGTGGCTGCTGAAAGATCGCGAATGCTGCGAACACCGCCTGCTGGCAACGGTGCTGGCCGCCGCGGTGCAGGACGTGGGCCTCATTGCCTTGCAGCCGCATTTGCGGGCCGCCGAGGGCCAGCCCGGGCAGCTTTGCCAGTTGGCTGAACAGCACCCGGCAATGGGTGCCGCACTGTTGGGGGGTATTGCCGGCGCGCCCCCCAGCCTGGCGCGGACCGTTGCCCGCCATCATGAGCGCATCGACGGGCGCGGCTTTCCCCGCCGGTTGCCCGGCGATCTATTGCCCCGGTCGGTGCGTCTGCTGGGTATTGTCAACCGGCTTCAAACGCTCAGCCAGGAGGCAGTGCAATCGGGCGAAGATGCACCGATCGCCTGTGCCGTTCGCTGGCTGGCCAACGAAGCGCAACAAGGGCTATGGGACGAGAACCTGGCGCAGTTTGCCTGCGCTCAATTCACTGGCGACGCTGCGGCATTTGAACTTTTGATACGGCCTGTGATCGAACCGCCCGGCGAGCTGGAAGTCGCCGCAGACCAGCGCCCGACGGATGAAGAACTCGCCGGGCGGAGCCTCGAATGGCACATGCGCGAACCACAACTCAAAGGGGGGCACCATGAGCGGAACGTTGCCGCCGGGACGCAGCGCGCGCGGGGCTGATTATTGGTCGCGCACGCGTCAACCGTTGCCTTGCCTGGCGTTTCTCGCTGTACCGCTGCTGTTTTACGAAGCCGGCACGGCCTGGTGCGGGGGCGCTGCCGACGGCTCAGTACGAACTGGCGCCGATTTCTGGATGCGTGTCGGCCTGCAGCAGGCCGGGTTTTCGACCGCCTGGCTGCTGCCTGTGGGGCTGGTGGGAGGCTTGCTCGCCTGGCACGCCTGGGGCCGATTTTCGTGGCGGCTGTCTTACGATACGTTGCTGGGCATGCTTGCCGAAAGCCTGATCTTCGCCTGCTGTCTGATCATCATCGGGCAGTTGCAGGAACTTGCATTTCGCGGGTGCGCCCTCGTGGCCTGCGACGTGGGGGCGTTTGCCGAGTCGGCGGGGCTCGCCCGCGTTGTGAGTTTTGTGGGCGCGGGCGTGTACGAAGAAATGCTGTTTCGACTGTGCCTGTTGCCCCTGGCGTTCGGCGGCTTGTGCTGGCTGCGTGTTCGGCGGCGGGTCGCGATGGCGACGGCGATCGGCCTGACCAGCCTCGCGTTTGCCGGGGCGCATTACGTGGGGCCTGCGGCCGACGCGTTCCTGTGGTTCAGTTTTGTCTTTCGATTCGGCGCGGGCCTGTATTTCGCCGCGTTGTTCTGGCTCCGCGGAATCGGCATCGCCGCAGGCTGCCACATCGCGTACGACCTGCTCGTGGGCGTCGTGCTGACCAGCGCGTGACCTCGCCCCCGGGCGTCGTCAGCTCGCCCCCAATGCCCCTTGTGCGAGCGCCAGCGCCCCGTGCACGACGACATCTTCGCCCAGGGCGGCCGGTACGATTTCAGCCAGATCGACAAACGGGAGGAACGTCTGCCGCCGGCAGGCCCGCCGAACCGGTTCGAAAAACAACGCTTCGCCGATCAACGACACGCCGCCCCCAATCACGATCCGCGCCGGGTTCACCAGGGTGATCGCCTGGGCCAGCCCCCACCCCAGCGTGTCGGTCGCCTCGGCCAACAGGCTTTGGCTGAAGCCATCGCCCGCTGCGGCCGCCTGGGCAATGAGCTTCGTTGTGACCCGCCGCCAGTCGCCGCCGGCAAGCGTCAGCAGTGATTGAATCTTGTCGCGTTGGGCCGAATCGCATTCAGCCAGCATACGCCGCGCACGGTCTTCAATGCCGAACCCCGCCGCGATCGACTCGACCGTGTCACCGCCGGGCGCCGCGCCGCGAGCGCCGGGCGGCAACCGCAAGTGGCCGACTTCCATGGCCCCGGCCCCATTGCCGCGGTAAATCTTCCCGCCACTGATCAACCCCCCGCCAATGCCCGACCCGACCGTCACGTACAACACCGGGTCGAACCCGCGTCCCGCGCCAAAACTCGCCTCGGCGAGCGCGGCGGTGTCGGCGTCATTTTGCAACACGGCGGGCCAACCAAACGCGGTCGTGAACCATTCGATGAGCGGGAAATCTTCCCAACCGGCCACTTGGTTGCTGAGCACGGTGCGCCCGGCCCGGGTATCGACCGGCCCGCCAAAACCGATGCCCACGCCGGCTACGTCGCGACGATCGACCTGCGCCCCGGCCAGCAACTCGTTGACGCCGCCGACGATCTGCCGCCTGATCGGTTCGGCCCCACGCGGCGCATCGACAGCCCCGCGCCAGAACGCGTGAAACGGTTCGCCCAGACCGCGCCCGAGGGCGATCTGCAATTTCGTTCCGCCGATTTCAACGCCGACAAGCCAACTCATGCGCCGCCATGCCTCGCCTGTTCTGATGGACTGAATCGAACCACCCCGCGACGAAGCCTACCGCGTGCGTGCACGATTTGCCATGCTGCGATCGGCGCACGCCCCCAGCACCGAGGCTGCGAATAAACCGGCCGCCAGCGATCGTCGTTACTTTTTCAGCACCTTGTCGATCGTTTCACGCAAGACGCGGCCCGATGCTTGCAGTGCCATTTTTTCCTTGGGCCAGAGGTCGATTTCGACGGTGCCCAGCACGCCTTGGGATCCCATGGCTGTGGGCACCGAAATGCACACGTCGCGCAAGCCATACGCGCCGGTTTGCAACGATGACACTGGCAGCAGCCGCCGCTGGTCGAGTGCCACGCTGTGCACCACGTCGCGAATGGCAATGCCCACTGCGAACCCGGCGCCGCCTTTCTTTTGAATCACCTCGGCGCCGCTGCCGCGCGTGCGCTTCTCGACTTCCTGAACCAGGGCCGGTGAATAACCGGGCCATTTGTCAAACGGCAGCCCGGCGACTTGGGCGGCCGACCAGATCGGCACCATGCTGTCGCCGTGCTCGCCCAGAATGAGCGTCGCCACCTGCGTGGGGGGGGCGCCGATCCGGTCGGCGAGCAGGCTCCGCAGGCGAATCGTGTCGAGCACGGTACCCAGCCCGAACACCTGGGCGGGAGGCAGCCCGAGTTCCTTGACGGCCAGGTAGGTCAGTACGTCGACGGGGTTCGAAACGACAAACACCTTGACGCAGGGCCGCGTGCCGACCCGGCGGATGTCGGCCAGAATCTTGCGAAACAACTCGACATTGCGGTTGATCAGATCGAGCCGGCTTTCATCGGGCTTGCGCCGCAAACCGGCGGTAATGACGATCATGTCGCTGTCGGAGACCGCTTCGGTTCCGCCGGCGGTGATTTTCTGGTCGGCCGTCAGGCAACTGCCGTGCAAGAGATCCAGCGCCTGGCCTTGCACCAGGTCGAGGTTGACGTCGACCAGCGCGATTTCGCGAACGATTCCGCCGCATTGCAGGGCAAACGCGGCGCACGAGCCAACCAGCCCCCCGCCGCCGATAATGCTGACTTTCATGAGTCTGCTTTCAGAAAGGGAATGAAAGATTTAAGGCCGGGCGAGCGCGGCCAGCACTTGTTCAGTAATCGCTTTGACGAGAGTTTCAAAATCGCCGGCGGGCGACGCGGCCGCGGGGGCCGGCTGCAGGTAACCGGGCAGCTCGGGCGCCGGCTCGAACGCCTTGGGTTCGAGCGGCTCTTTGTACCCGTCGCGGAAGGCCGAATTGCCGCACAAATCACAGCTTTCGACGTGAAACCGGGGGTCGTCAAAGCCCAGCCGTTTTTTCAGGTCGAGCAGTTCACGAGTTTCGCGCTCCTGGAGGTAGGTCACGCCGCCGAGTTGTTTCGACAGAATCAGGATCCGGCAATAGGCGTCGACGATTTCGGTTCGCCAATAGGCCGTTTCGAGGTCGGGGCCGAAGCTGACGGTGCCGTGGTTCGTGAGCAGCATGGCGTTCGTGCCCGGTTTGAGGAACGGCAACACGGTTTCGGCGAATTTCTGCCCGCCTGGCGTTTCATACGGGGCCAGGGGGATCTCGCCCAGAAACACTTCGATTTCCGGCAGAATGCATTGCGGAATCGGTTCGCGGGCCACGGCAAAGGCCGTGGCGTGCGGCGGGTGGCAATGCACGACCGCCTTGACGTCGGGCCGGGCTTTCATGATCGCCAGGTGCAGCAGGATTTCGCTGGTGCGCTTGCGTTTGCCGGCGATCTGGTTGCCGTCGAGGTCGACCGCGCAAATGTCCTCGGGCGTCATGAACCCCTTGCAAATCATCGTGGGCGAACAGAGAACTTCGTTGTCGCCGACGCGAATGGAAATGTTGCCGTCGTTGGCGGCGGCAAACCCCTTGTTGTACACGCGACGACCGATTTCGCAGATCTGCTCCTTGAGCTGGCGGTCGTGAATTCCGGAATTCCACTGGCTGGCCATGATGGGTTGCGTCTCCCTGGGTCTTGCGATCCCCCACGGCGATCGGGGGGCGATGGATGTAACAATCTATTCACGGGTCGAACCGGTTTGAATTTCCGGTTCGAGGTCGATCTGATCAAGAATCGCGGCGTTGTAGGCGTCGATCGGCTTCACGTTCGGGTGAAAGGGTGCGGTGGCCTCGGCCCCTTCGCTGACGGCCACACGCGCGCCGGCCCCGGCGTTGAGCTCGTCGTACACGATGAACGGCTCACCGCGACCGCGGGCGTCGCCACGTAAACCAGGCACGGTCAGCGGCACGGCGACAAGCCACCGCGCGCCTTTCAGGTCAGCATGCGCCTGCGACAACGTGACTTTGCCGATGACTTCAGCGACACGCACGATCAGGATCCTTTGAAAAGCTGTGACATTTGGCCGGGCAATGCCCCGGCGCGGCTCAGCCCCAGTGGGGCGGTGGCGCCGGGCGACCGGCCGCAACGATTGTTCTCAACAGATTTCGAATCTCAAATACGCTGCGGCTGGCCGCGTCGATCGCGACGAGGTTCGGCGACAAACTCTGCCGGATCGCGGCGGCGGTCGCGGCGGTGGCAATCACTGCGGCGCGGATGTTTGAATGACGATTCGCGAGGCAAGCGACCCGATCAGGTTCGGGGGTCAAAACGACGACTCCGTCGGCTTCGGCCCGGCATAGCGCCGACACGGCCGTGCTGACCACTTCG
>JAJXXL010000469.1 GCA_021781115.1 Planctomycetota bacterium | reverse complement strand
CACCATGCACGTGACCGTCGAGGCCTTTCAAGCCGGGCAGGTCGTGCAACTCACCGAAGCCGACGTGACCTACGTGGCCGTGGACCACGTCGATGGCCAGCGCCGCCCGGTGCCGCTGCGCCGAGCAACGCCCTGACCTGATGCCGAAAATCAGGCGTTGCTGCAACTGCGGCTACGCCTGCGGTTCGGTCATGCTGAACGGGTCAAGCGCCTTGTCGAGCACGTCGGCGGGCAGAATGTTTTTTTCGCGGCACAACTCACGAATCGTCTTGCCGGTTTTGAACGCTTCTTTTGCAAGTTGTGCCGCCTTTTCGTACCCGATGTGCGGATTCAGGCTGGTGACCATTGCCAGGCTCTTTTCGACCGCGGCGTTGCACGCTTCGCGGTTCGCTTCCATGCCGGCGAGGCAGAAATCGACGAACGCATCGGCAGCGTTCGCCAGCAGCACCACGCTTTCAATCGCCGTCTGACCCATGACGGGCATCATGATATTCAATTGAAACTGCCCGCCGGTTGCCCCCGAAAATGCCACGGTCTGATCATTGCCGATGACGCGTGCGGCGACCTGCATCAGGCTCTCGCACATGACCGGGTTGACCTTGCCCGGCATGATCGAACTGCCCGGTTGCAAGTCGGGCAGTTGCACCTCGTAGAAGCCGCACCGCGGGCCGGAACCGAGCCAGCGAATGTTGTTGGCCACGTTGAACAACGTGACGGCCACGGCCCGCAGGTCGCCGTGGCAATCGACCAGGCCGTCGCGCTGGGCGTTGCCCTCGAAATGATTGGCCGCCTCGCGGAAGGCCAGGCCGGTTTCGCTTTCGAGCGCTTCGCAAACGCGGCGGCCGAATTCCGGATGCGTGTTGATGCCCGTGCCCACCGCCGTGCCGCCCACCGGCAATTCCAGGACCGCGGCAATCGCCTGCCCGGCCCGTTCGGCCGAAAGCTGCAACTGGCGGGCGAAACCGCCAAATTCCTGCCCCAGCCGCAACGGGGTGGCATCGGCGAGGTGGGTCCGCCCGATCTTGATGACGTCATCCCACGCCCGCGCCTTTTCTTCCAGCGCGGCAGCCATCTTGTGCAGCGCGGGCCGCAGTTGATTCTGAATGCACATCGCCACTGCAACATGAATCGCCGTGGGAAACATGTCGTTCGTGCTTTGCCCCATGTTTACGTGGTCGTTGGGGTGAATCGGCTTGTCGGGACTGAACCGGTCGAGACCGCACAGTTCAAGCGCCCGGTTGCTGATCACTTCGTTCACATTCATGTTGCTCGACGTGCCCGAGCCGGTTTGAAACACGTCGATCGGAAACTGGCCCGCCAGAGTTTCGCCGGCGGCCACTTCGCGGGCCGCCGCCAGCAGCGCCTCGATCTGCCCGTCTTTCAGCGGGTTTTTGCCGGTGTGAGCGAGTTTGCCCAAGTCGCGGTTGGCGACGCCGGCGGCGTATTTCACCAGCCCCAGCGCCTGCACCAGTTCGGGCCGCAGTTCCCACCCGGAAATCGGAAAGTTCTCGACCGCACGTTGCGTCTGGGCACCGTAATACGCCTGGGCCGGCACCCGCACCTCGCCCATCGTGTCGCGTTCCGTGCGAAACGGCACGTCGGCCGCCGCCCGCGATGCTTTACCGAAAATGCTCATCGTCGTCATCCTTTGAAGAACCGCCGCACAGTTTCAGCCGGGCGATGCGGGTGTTGATCGATCCTGTGAGGGCACAGCGTACAACGCCGGTCTGCGAGTGGCTCCTGTTTCACCGGCAACGCCCGTTGTATACTAAAGAATCGCGGCGTTCAGCAACTGAACAGAGTCCGCGGCCTGCGTGGCACACAGCGACTGGCGTGCCGGGTTCGGTTGTTTCGCCGCTGAAAAGCAGTGGCGTTCGCATGAGTGGCGGAAATGGCGAAAGTCCACCTGATTTGTTTCTTTGCGAGTTATCTCGTCGCATTCGTGCTCGAATTGACGCGGATGCTCGGGCAAAACCGGTTCAGCCGGTTTGTCATGCTCGGCTTTGGCGGCGCGGGTTTCGTGGCGCACACGTTGTATCTGCTGGCCCGCAGCCGAGCGAGCGGGTTGCCCCCGTTGCTCAGTTCGCCCCACGACTGGATGCTCGTCCTGGCCTGGCTGCTGGTGTTGTTTTACCTGTTTCTGACAGCGCTGCACCGTGAAATCGCGCTGGGCCTGTTCATGTTGCCGCTGGTACTGGCCCTGATCGCCGCCACGCGCTTCATGGCGGTTTCGCCCGAGCCGCACTTCAACGCCCGCAACGCCTGGACCATGCTGCACGCCTCGCTGCTGGTGTTTGGCATGGCGGGCGTTGTGCTGGGGCTGATCGCCGGGTTGATGTACCTCACGCAGCATCATCGGCTGAAATCCAGCCACGCTGCACAGTTCGGCTGGAAAATGCCCAGTCTTGAACGCCTGGCTCAGTTTAACCGCTGGTCGGTGATGATTGCGTTCCCGTTGCTGACCCTGGGGTTTGGCATTGGCGTGTACCTCGTCGTGCGGCCCCAACAGGGGCCGGGGCATATCGGCTTCAACGACCCCGTGGTGGTTGCCAGCAGCGTATTGTGGGGCTTACTGGCCGTGCTGTTTCTGTGGCTGCTCAAACATCATCACCCCTCGGGCCGGCAGGTCGCCTGGCTGACAATTTGTGCATTTGCGTTTTTGCTGATTGCCGTGGTGGGGTTGCAGGTGCTTTCGGGCAGCGGGCTGTTTCACACCGAAGCTCACACCGCCACTGGCGAGGCCAAGCATCGACTCCTGTCGCGCCAGGAGTCGCCCGCATGAACCTGCAAGTCGTGTATTGCAGTCATCACGCCGCCGACCTGTCGGTTCGCTCAAAGCTGGGCTTTACGGCCGATGAGCTGCCCCGGGCGTACGACGAACTGCGGGCACACTTTCCCGCGAGTGAGCTGGTGTTGCTTTCGACGTGTAACCGGGTCGAAGTGTACACGGCCCAGGAAGACCCCGAGCAGATTCCCACGCACCGCGCCCTGGCCGAGTTCATGGCCCGGTTTCACGACCTGCCCCTGCATGAGTTTTTCGACGACCTGCTCGAGCGCACCGGATCCGACGCCGTGCGGCACCTGTTTCAAGTGGCGTCGAGCCTCGACAGCATGGTGTTGGGCGAGCCGCAAATCGTGGCCCAGGTGAAAGCCGCCTATTCGCTCGCCCAGGATCATGCCACGACCGGGCCGCTGACGCACGCCCTGTTTCAGCGGGCGCTCAATGTGGCCAAGCGGATCCGGTCGGAAACCGCGCTCGCCGAAGGCCGCGTGTCGATTGCCAGCGTGGCGGTGGGCGATTTTGGCAAGAGTATCTTCGACCGGTTCGACGACAAGGTGGTGCTCGTGATCGGCGCGGGCGAAATGGCGGTCGAAACCCTGCGATACCTGCAAAACGAGGGTGCCCGCGAAATTCTCGTTGCCAACCGCACCGAGGCCCGGGCCGAGGCGCTCGCCGCCGAGTGGGGCGGGCGGGTTTGCCCGTTCGAGCAACTCGATCAGGCGCTCGCCGCCGCCGATGTCATCGTCAGTACGACTGGTGCCCAGCCGCACCTGGTCGATGTCGCCCGGTTTCGCCGCGTGCGTCAAGCGAGCGGTTCGAAAACCGTGTTCATTCTCGATCTGGGGGCGCCCCGGGATTTCGCCCCGGAAATTCGCGATGTCGATGAAAACGTGTTTCTGTATTGCATCGACGATCTGGAGGCGATTTGCGCCCGCAACCGCAAGGCCCGCAACCGCGAGGTCGACAAAGCCTTGTCAATCGTCGAACAGGAAACAGAACGGTTCATGGCCGAGGTGCATCACCGCGCCACCGGCCCGATCATCAAGCGCTTGCGCGAACAGTGGCGCGAGGTGGTCGATCAGGAAACCGGGCGGCTGTTCACCCGCCTGCCACATCTCGAACGCGATCGGGCCGAAATCGAACGTTGCATCGATCAAATGGTCAACAAGTTGCTGCACCCTCCGCTCGAAGCCCTGCGCGACGAAGCCCGGGCCGGTGCGCCACACGGCCTGATGGAGGCGCTCAAACGGCTGTTTCGCCTGCACGATTCGGAATAAATCAGGCCCTGGCTGCCGCCGGAAACATATCGAAATCCACACACATAAAAAAACCTTGTTATTTACACGTGACACGTGCTCCGATAAACGCTATTATGCCGCCAAGAGGCAAAATGCCGATGATCTGGGATGTACCGTCTGCAGTGTTCAATTGTTTTTGCACCGTCGCCATAAGGAGCTTTCAATGAAAAAGCTGGGTTTTCTCGTGTTGGCCGTGTCGGCCTCAATCGTCATGAATTCGCTGTTTGCCGCCGAAGATGCGAAAATTGACCTCAAGGGCATCAACTGCCCCGTCGCCGGCACCAAGGCCGCCAAAGAAGACAAGTCGGTCGCCTACAAGGGTGGCAAGGTCTTTTTCTGCTGTGGCAACTGCCCCAAGGCGTTCGAAAAAGATACCGCAAAGTTCGCCACCAAGGCCAACCAGCAACTCGTTGCCACGAAGCAGGCCAAGCAATTGAAGTGCCCGCTGTCGGGCGGCGACCTGAATGACGCCACCGAAATTGAAGTGGCCGGCACCAAGGTGAAATTCTGCTGTAACAAGTGCCAAGGCAAGGTGGAAAGTGCCAAGGGCGACGAACAGTTGAACCTCGTCTTCAGCGACAAGGCGTTTGAAAAAGCATTCAAGGTCGGCGTCGACGAAAAGAAGTAATTCGTCGAAAGCGGTACGACTGACCCGCGCCAGCACGCGACCCAACCCGGTTTGCGCTGCCCATCACGCCAATGGCGCGCACCGCATGACACGAAAGGGCGTCTCGCCAGAGACGCCCTTTTTTTACATCCAGATTTCTTTTTCGACTTGGACCTCGGCCTGCGCGAGGTGTTGTCAAACATTCGTCAGTTGCCGGTCAGGGTTGCCAGTCCCGAGATGATTCCGGCGGAAATCGCGGCCATTTCCGTATGGGCGGCGCTGGAGATCTTCGACTTCACCGCAGCTTTGAATTGTTCGGTCGCCCGCTGGCTTGCCGCCAGTGCAGCGATCAAACGCAACCCGTCTTCGCGCAGGACCGAGTCGGGCAATGCCACCAGCAATTGCAGTGCCTCGGCGAATTTGCCATGACTGGCAAGCCGGCAGGAAAGTCGCAACCAGCAATCGTCGAGAACGCCCGCGGCGTCTTTCACTCCCAGCAGCGTTTGCGCCGCGTCAGCGGCGTTGCCGGCATCGGCAAAGTGCGATGCGAGGTCGCTTAAGTACGGGTAGGGGTCGGTTGCCGAATCGCCGCCCGGTCGCGAAACGGTGCGGCGGAGTTCTTGAATCGCCGTTTGCTTTTCCTGATTGCCGACGGCTTCGTAGCGCAGGGAAACGATATCGGGCAGAGACGTCGTCAGCAGGGGGTCTTGATCATTCAAGTCGGTGATGCCGCTTTGGGTACGGATCGTTTCCCAAACCTGGTCCAGCAGGTTCCAGTCGGCGGCGGCCCCCAAGATCGAAACCTGCAGTTGTAATCGGGCTGCGGATGTCTTGAGCATGTCAGAACAGCGCTGTTTGAAATCGTTTGCGGCACGGCGGGCCTGGTCTTCATTTTTGAGGTCCAGTTCGTGCATGAGTTGGGCGGGAAAACCTGGTTGTCGCGAGCGGCGGTCGTGGTACCGGATGTAACTGGGGCTTGGTGCCATGCCACGTGTAAATGCGAGGGCCGTCTCAACATTCTTCCAGGCCGATTCGAGCTGTTTCAGGCGAGTTTGTACCTCCGCCAGGTCGTGGGCGGCCAGGACGGCCAGCTTGAGCGGCGCCGAATCGGCCGGCTTGAATTCGAGAAAATCGCGGGTGCGGTTGAAGCGGATGGGCGAGGGGGGCTGGATCGAGTCGAGCCGCGACTGGGCCTGTGCGGCCAGGTCGGTCGCCGATTTTACGCCCTGTTCGCCGGCATCGAGCTGAAGGGCAGCCAATCGCGCCAAAAGTCGGGCGTGGCCAGCAGGTGACAGATCCTGCCCCGCATGGAGTGCGAGTTTCCACTTTTCGGGCTGATTGTGTTGCAACCCGTTGTGGGCCAAGGCTTCGGCAAACGCCAGCGTACATTCCGTACGCGCGGTCGCGTCAACCTGTGATGCGGCCCAGGCCTGGGCCGCCTCCTGGCGATCGTGCGCGGCGAGCACGAGGGTAACGCCCGTTTCGAGCGGTGCTTGCCAGTTGTTGAAGGATCGGGCCGGCAGCCGACGATCGATGTTGAAATTGCCGGTCGCGTAGGCCGTCAGCAACGCGGCGGCGAGATTGTCATCTGCCGGGCTGATATGGTGCCGGTCGAGTATTGCTTGAGCGTCGGCAACGCGTCCTGCTGCCACCAGCAGAGCCGCCAGCGACCCAGCCGCCTCGGCAGGATACCGGCTGCGGATCGGCAGCGAAGTGGCGCGGGAGATTGCGTCATCGAGGCGCGACTTCAATTCGGCGTCGCGCTGGTCGGCCAGTGATTGCCAACCCAAGGCGACGAAGGGCAGCACCGCTTCGTGGCTGTCCTTCTTCGTGACTTTCTGCAATTGCTCCAACTGTTCTTCCACGCCCGCGGCGTCGTGCAGGTCGAGGCACGCCTGGATTGCCAGCCGGCGGCAGAACGGCTTGCGGCTGGTGCTTGCATCGCGCGACGCCTCGACCAGAAGCGTGAACTCCTGCTGCATCAGTTCGCGCGGCGACTTGCCAGCCAGCGGGGGGGCCGGGGTGGCGCCGTTTGACGCCGGGGCTGTTGCCTTTTCGGGGTCAGCCGTGGTGATTGCCCGTGGGAGGGGGGGGATGTTCGTCGGCAACCCGGGGCGAGGTTTGGGGGTTGCCGGTTCGTTGAACATAAAGTACCAAACTCCCGCAACGACGACGACCAGGATCGCGCCGACACTGCCGACAATGAACAGACCGGCAGACGAATGGGCCTTCGGTTCGGGGTCGGCGACAGCCTGCTTCCTTTCGATCGCGGGGGCGGTGAACACAGGAACGAGGCACTTCGGGTTGCAGCACTTTACCAGTTGCCCCGCGGCCTTGGGGGCAACATATCCTTTGGTTTCGCACATCGGGCAGGCGACTTCGAGGGTGCGGCCGCCGCCCATTCGCGGACTGACGGCAACGGCATTCGCCGATTCCGACGAGTCGATGGCGAACGGATCGTCGTCGTCGGGCGGTTTGGGTTTGGGTGCAGGCGCTGCGGCCGGTTTGCCCACGGCGGGAATGTTAGCGGACGGATCCGGTTTTTTTCCCGGGGGCAACTTGGCTTGCGGTGGGCGGCTGGGCGGCTTGGGCGCAGCGGGGCGACCGCCGGGTTTGCCTGTCATCGACGCTCCGCAAAACGGACATTCCTGGGCGTCGTCTTCAAGGACCGACTGTCCGCACGCGGGGCAGGTTGGCAGATCCATAGGGCAGTTCGTCCTGTCAGGCTGCGCCGCGATACACGTGCGGCGCGCATAGTCAATTGGAGTTCAGCGAATCGACGGCTCACAAACCGGGGCCGAGCCGCCCCGCCTGGCTCGTGACGCAAGCTCCGCAAATGCTGTTCGCAGCCCCGGTGGGCGACGGCGCGGATCCTCTTTCAGAATACTCGCAGCCCCTCCGTACCGCCAGAGTGTTGTGGTCGGCATTCGCCCGGGGCAACCCCGGCCCGCGGTTCGTCCGCGGATTCTGTCGGCGATGCCCGCTAGGAGCTGCGGGACTGGCTGGGCGGCCATTTTGCCGTCAGAGTCTACCCCGTCGGCAGAATCGACCAGCACTTGAGCGAAAAAACCAGACAATGCCGCCTGTCAAGCGCGAAGATGCGAAAGAACCTAAAGTCGTAACCCTCTGCGGATCGAAAAAATACGTTAGACGGTTAGTGCGGGAAAAAAAGGGATCTGAGGCCGTGCCTGGCCTGGAAACCGAACGATTGGCCGCAATGACCGTCTAAGGGGGGACACGCCATTTTGAACGACATACCTCACTACCGAACCGGAGTGTCGATCTTCGGGCTTTCGGTCCCACCTGAATGCAACCTCCAGAGCCTCGCGCCACAGCACCGACCCGGCTGTGATCGAGCGTACTTGGAGCGTTGCCCGTATTGATTCCCACCGTTTTCGAAGTTTCCGTATTACCTAGCCTGCGTGTGGCAAAAGGTTGCCGAGGCGAATAACCGGCAACCGACTACGAAACCCGAGCTTCACCCCGACCCAATACCACCTAGGTTCGCCGCCAGGACCACAAGGTCATGATGACCGACCCGCGTGGTAGGGGTGCTGCTCCAGAGGGCCCGTAATTCCCTCTGCATTCGCACAGTTGCAAGTCATTGGAGAGCCCGCCATGAAAACGATCTTCACTACTGGACAGGTAGCCAAGATCTGTAAAGTTGCGCCCCGCACCGTCAGCAAGTGGTTCGATTCAGGTCGTTTGCGCGGTTATCGCATTCCCGGTTCGCAAGATCGGCGCATCCCCCGTGAGCACCTGATCCGGTTCCTCAAAGAACACGGCATGCCCCTGGGTGAACTGGAAGATGAAGCCGTCGGCAAGATTCTGCTGGTCGGCGCCGAGCCGGTCATTCGCAGCAGCCTCAAAGAGCAAATGGGTGGCGACGCGTTCAAACTCGATTTCGCGACGAGCGGCTTCGAAGCAGGGATTCAGGCCGAATCGCTGCACCCTGATTGCGTCATCATCGACTTCATGATGGGTCGCAATGAAGCCGTCATGATCGCCCAGAACCTGCGGAAGAACGCCGAATACATCGATACGGTGCTCGTCGGTTTGCTGAGCGATGAAGACAATTCGAGCGGCTTCGACCGCACGATTTTCAACGAGACGTTCCGCAAGCCGTTTGATGCCGCCCTGCTGGCTGAACGGATTCGTACACTTGTCGGACGCAAAAAGCAGTTGAACTGAGTCGCGGCCCCGTTCCCGGGGCGCCCGCTGACTCACGAACGCTCCACACCGCAGGCTCCGCCGGCTGCATTTCAGCACGCCGGCGGGCCCGCAGGCTTTGCCTGCCGCACGCTCGCGCGCCCCGCAAGGGTCGAATGGGCCGGGCGCGCCGAGAAGCCCCATAGAAACCTCAGCCACTCCCACGAGCGATTGAGCTGTCCCGTGACGTGCAAGCTTCACTTCACGTCACGCAACACGCCCGTCGGAGAACTGAGGTTTTCTTTTTGCGCAACCTGCGGCCCGCCAGGTCAGCCGCCGCCGTTTGCCTTCCGCATGCAACTGCTGTACGCTGCGTCCATGCGGGCGTTTCGCGCATCGTGGCGCGTGCCGTTCCCTGGCCCAATGACCCGGCACTCTGGCGATGCTCCGCCCGATTCATCGACTCATGCAGCGGGCGTGGTTCTGCCCCGCTCTGTTGGCTGCCGCGGCTGTCGCCGCTGTGCTGGCGACGATCGACCCCACGGGCGTTTGTCTGCATTCTGCTTCCGGCCCCGGAATCACGGCAGACGAGGGGTTTAACACCGAACACGGCGTGTATCTGGCCGACCGGCTGCTCAACGCCGATCTGCCCGGCTTTTGCGAAGCCTGCGGCGCCTTGCCCGACCATCCGCCCCTGGGACGCGTCTGGATTGGCCTGTGCCACGAATTTGCGTTGCTCGTCTGGCCACCCACCGGCCACTCCGCGACGTTCTACACCATTGCCGCCGCGCGATTGGGCCCGGCGCTCGCATTTGGCGGGCTGGTGTGGCTCATCGGCTGGAGTGCCTCCGTGTGGTACGGGCGCGGCGCCGGTTGTGCTTCAGCCGCGGCGCTCGTGCTCATGCCGCACCTGTTCGGCCATGCACACCTTGCAGCGCTCGAAACCCCGCTCAATTTCACGTGGTGCGCCGCCCTGCTGTTTATCGCCCATCGCTGGAGCGGAGAGCGCCCTCCCAATTGGCGCACCGCATTCGGCGGCGGCGTTTTGTGGGGCTTGGCCCTGTTGACCAAAATCCAGGCAGTGTTTTTGCCCATTCCCATAGCGATCTGGGCTATCATCTTTTGGCGAAAACAGGCGTTGCCGGCACTCATTGTCTGGGGGACGGCAGGACTGGTTGCGTTCTACGTCGGCTGGCCCTGGCTCTGGGCTGCTCCATTCGAGCGTGGCTTGGGCTATTTCGCCCATGCGACCGTGCGGGCGACGGTCAATGTCTGGTACATGGCAAGCGTCATCGCCGACCAGCATGTTCCCTGGCATTACCCGTGGGTCATGTTCCTGACTGCTGCGCCCGTGGGATTGCACCTGTTGGGGGTAGGGGGCGTTTGCGGCGGGCGACCGGCGTGGAAATCTCCCCGCGAAGCGCTGCTGCTGGCCGCTCTGGTCTGGCCTTTGATTGTTTTCAGTCTGCCGTGTGTGGCGGTTTACGACAGCGACCGGTTGTTTCTGTTCGTTTTCCCTCTGTGGGCGCTGTTCATCGGACGTGGGGTTGCCGCCGCCATCTGCCGACTGCAACCCTGGCTTTCCGCCCGCCAGGCGGGGCTGCTGGTGGCCGTGCTGTTCTTGTTGCAAGGGTGGGGCACGATTTCTACGGCGCCGTGCCAATTGAGTTATTACAACCTGCTCGTCGGCGGGTTGCGGGGTGCGAACCGGTTGGGGTTGGCGACCACGTATTGGGGCGACAGCCTGACGCGAGATATGTTGGTTTCGACCGCCCGGTTCGCCCCTGCCGGAAGCGTGGTGCAGGTTCTGCCTGACCTGCACCGCTTTCAAACGCGCGAACTCATGCAGCAAACACCGGTACTTCGCGAGCGAAAGATCCTGTTACTGGCGTTCGATCGAGGTCGCGCGATTACGGGGCCGCGGTATCTACTTATGTTTATGCGTCGCGAGTATTTGCCCCCTGATTTTCGCGAGCCGCCCGCCGGGGCCCGCGAACTGGCGGCCGTGCGGCGTGAAGGCGTGTTGCTCGCTGCCCTTTATCAATTGCCGTGACTGGGGTGAGTTGTCCGACGTTTTGCCGTGTCAATTGCCGGGAAACACCGTCCAATTCGTTGACTTTTACCCCGTGTCGCAATAAGTTCACGTGTGATATGCCCACAAGACCCGCGGTGCGGCCGGTTTGCACTGAACAACGCAACGCGCGGGCGATTGTGCTGCCTTGCGTCGCCCCAAGAGATTAACTCGTCCTCGAACTTCCTGACGCCGCCTCGTTCATGTCGCAGTTGACCCATTTCGACGACTCGGGGGCCAGCCGCATGGTCGATGTCAGCGGCAAGCCGCCCACGTTGCGGCAAGCCCGCGCGGGCGGTCGAGTGACGATGCGGCCCGAAACGCTGCTGCTGATTCAGCAGCATGGCGGCTCGAAGGGAAACGTGCTGGAGGTGGCCCGTCTGGCGGGAATAATGGCCGCCAAAAAGACCGGCGAGTTGATTCCCTTGTGCCACCCCTTGCCGCTTGAGGCGGTCGAATTGAGATTCGCGTTCGACGGCCCCACCATGGTGAAAATCGAAGCCAGCGTCGCCACCCGCGGGCCGACCGGCGTCGAAATGGAAGCGCTCATTGCCGTCAGCGTGGCGGCCCTGACCATTTACGACATGTGCAAGGCGGTGGATCGCGGGATGTCGCTCGGGCCGTTCGAGTTGCTGGAAAAATCGGGCGGAAAGAGCGGACATTTCCTTCGCGAAGGTGCGTGAACCATGCATGAAGAAGTCGCCGACAACCCCGGCTCGCACTGGCTTTTGGCCCGTGTTCAGATCGAAATCGGCGATACGCTGCGCGAAGCCGAACAGCTATTCTTCGACGAATTGCAACACCCACGGGCGTGCATTCGCGAACTGCTCGACCATCTGGCAAACTACCGGGGCAAACGGCTCAGGCCGATCCTGTTGCTGCTGGCCGGCAAGGCGTGCGGCGGCCTGACTCCGGCGCACCGCACGCTGGCCGCAGTCGTCGAAATGATTCATACTGCCACGCTGGTGCATGATGACGTGCTCGACGATGCCGTCGTGCGCCGCCATGTGCAGACCGTCAACGCCCGCTGGAGCAATCAAACCAGCGTCCTGCTGGGCGACTACCTGTTCACGCACGCGTTTCATTTGACAAGTAGCCTCGGCGAGGCCCAAGCCTGCCGCACGATTGGCCGGGCCACGAATGTCGTCTGCGCCGGCGAACTGACGCAAATCGCCGAGCGCGGCAATTTCGACCTCAGCGAAGAGCAATACCTCGAAATCATCGAGGCTAAAACCGCCGAACTGTGCGCCGTGGCGTGTTCACTGGGCGCGCATTACGCCGGTGCGGGCCCGGCAGTGGCCGAAGCCCTGGACGGCTTCGGGCGTGCGTTAGGAATTGCATTTCAGATCGCCGACGATCTGCTCGACGTACTGGGCAGCGAGGAGGCCACGGGCAAGTCGCTCGGTTCCGATCTCAGGCAACACAAGCTGACCCTGCCGCTGATTTACCACTTGGCCCAGTCGCCGCGGTCTGAAGCCGCCGAGGTCCGCCGGTTGCTTGCAGTCTCCGACGCCACAACCCGCGAAGCGCTCGAGCCGCGCCTGGAACAGAGCGGCGCGATTCATTACGCCCGCGCGCGGGCAACGGAATTCGTGGTCGCCGCCCGGCAGCACCTGTCGTGCCTGCCCGATTCGCCAGCCAAGCAGTTGCTCGAAGACATCGCCGATTTTTCGACGCGGCGGACAGCCTAGCGCTGCGATCGATCACACTGCTGCGGGCCGGGCGCAAACGCCGGGGCTCAGCTCGAGCGAACCGTGCCTGCCACCGGCTGCGCGGTTTGGTTGGCCTCGGCGACTTCACGTGGAATGCAGGGTGGCGTGGCGACGAACACCGGGCAGCCAACATGTTCGCGAACGTGTTCGATCCACTCGTTTCTCCGCGCATCGGGCGCCCCGCCGGACGCTGCCGGCGAGTACAGGACTACCAGGCCGTATTCACCGTCGCGGGCCAGACGCACGAGGGCGGCACCGGGGTCGCCGGTAATCTCGTGCACTTCGACATCGCGCCCGATCTTGCGAGCCCGCTCGCAGTCGGCGTGCAGTAACTCTTCGCCGCCGCCCGCGGGATTTTCGTCTGATTCTTCAAGATGCGGCAGCCGCACCAAGGCCAGCGATACGTCGGGGTCGAGCATTGTCAGCACCGCCTGGAACACGTCACTGTTGCCCGGCGTACCGTCGTGCGCCAACAGCACGCGGCTGACCCCGACCCCCGCCGCCCGCAATTCGGCGACGTTCCGGCATTTGAGCTCGCTGATTCGCGGAATGCGAAACCCGCCGGCAACGTCGAAGTGCACGTCCCATCCGCGTGTCAGCACGCGGATCGTCAGCGGGGTCGGGTTGCCACCATGCAGGTTGATCCAATAAAACGTCATCTGGTCAAGTTGCTCTTCAGCGGTGAACTTGTTCGACGCCCCGACGACCAACTCCTGCACACCCAGCGATTTGGCCGTGTTGATCACCGCGAATAGCGGGTTGTTGGTTGGCACGACCAGCGGCGTCATGTGTTTGCCCGCCTTTTCGGCCAGTTCGATGACCGCCGTCATCAGCTTCCGATCGTAGCGGTCAAGCTCGAGTGCATCACCCTGCTCGCCGCCAGGGGGCGTCGTTTTGGCCGTCATTACGACGACTTCGGTCGTTTCAGGATCGGTTTCTTCCAGCGCCTTTTGCAGCATGTACAGATTTTGCGGCGACCGGATCGCCACGAGCTTGCGGTACGGCTTGGTTAACCCGACTGTCGCCTGTGAGACGTCAAGCGTGGATTGCTCGGTGAATTGCTCGATATGTTCGTGCGCGGTCATTTTGCGGTGGTGGCCGGTCATGCGCTCGCTGATCATAAACAGCCCCATGAAGAGCGACGTAAAAATAACGCCGCCGGTTGTGGCGACCTCTTTTGTGAACAGGTTTGTAATCGCTGAGGCCAACAGGACCAGAAACACCAACCCCAGGCCGATCGGCAGTTCGAGCGTCCCAACCCGCACGTTGAGTGGAACCTTGAATTCGCGGGGTGTGTGGTCTTTGAATCGCAGCATGAGCATCGACAGCGAATTGAACAGAAAACTCCAGATCACGCCGAAGGCGTAGGCTTCGCCCAGCAGGACCATGTCGCCCCGGCTGGCAATAATCGTGAGCAGTTGCAGCCCGACAATCAGGTACAGCATGCGGTACGTCGTACCGAACCGGGGGTGCGGCTTTTGCAGGCGGTCGGGCAGAACCCCGTCTTCGGCGACACGGTTGAGCACGCCGTTTGAGCCGATGATCGACGTGTTCACCGCGCCGGCGAGAATCAGAAAGCCGGCCACGACCACAAGCGCGTTAAGCACCAAGCGGGCGGTCGGCGGGCCGTAGACATGCATCGCCAGTCCGCCCAGCAGATTGTCGGCGTAGTCTTTCATGCGAACTTCGTCGGGGATCAGCAGTACGGCGAGAAACGACACCCCCGCCGTCAGGATCAGACTGTAAATGAAAATGACGAACGCCGCCTTCTTGAAGTTCTTGAGTTTCGGCGATTCGACTTCGCGGTACACCTGGGCCATCGTTTCTTCGCCGCTCATCGCCAGGATCGAATGCCCGAAGGCAACCATCAGCCCCAGCAACCCGAACAGTGTGAATACGCTCCGCGCCCCGCGCAGGCGGTCGGCCAAGCCGGGAAACACGTGCGGCAGGAAGCCCAGGGGATCTTCCTGCCGACCCGTCAGCGAGCTGATTCGCGGAATCGGCTGGCCATTTTCAAGCTGCGGCGCGAGGCGCCCGGTTTCAGCATCGCGAACCCACATTTCGCGGGGCTCGCCGGTGAGGCGGTCGGTTCCAGTCGTCACGGCGTAATGCACTTTGGGCGACAGGTCGGGCGCGAACGGAACGCGGTTGACCGGGCCGCGAATGGCCAGCGTCACTCCGCACCAGCACAGCACAGTCACGGCGACGACCGTGGTGAAGGACATGATCCGCAGGGCTTTGCCGCTCGACTCGTGCATTCCAATCAGATTCTTGCGGAAGAAATACAGGGTGATCGCGATGGCCACAATGACCGAGCCCACCCGCCGCACATCGCCCCGCACTGCCGGATCCTGGATCACCCAATTTGGCGTCAGCAGCGCCGCTGATTCCAGGACCAGCCCGGTCAGGTACTGCCCGGCCGAAACCGAACTGATCGGCCCCGTAAGAATGTAATCAAACAGTAGCGCCGAGACGGCCCCCTTTGCGGGCAGCCCCCCCAATGCGGTCTTGACGACGCGATACACCCCCCCGCGCACAAACAACGAACAGCTTTCAATGTACACCGCACGCACTGCGTAGCTGAACATCATGACCGCCAGAATGTACCACGGCGCCGCCGGCCCGATCGCCTGCTCGACGATGCCGCCGATGTAGAATGCCGTGCTGGCCAGGTCGCACAACACGACGGCGGCGACGCGCCAATACGAAATGAAGCTGAACATGACACTGCCGACAATGATGACCGGCGCGGTCTTGAGAATCTGCCGGGTGACGCGCGAACCGCCTTGCGGGGCGGGTTCCAACTCTGACATGATGGTTCCTGGTCTGCTCCTGGGTACGCTCAGGATTCAAGGGGAAGTGGCGCAAGGCGGACGGCTGCGTCCTGCGAAGAGCCTCGCACCGCGTACACGCTTTCAGATCGTCCGCATCAGGGCGATCTCCAATCGACTGCGTGCCGACTTGCCGGCTGCAATCTGCCACATCGGGCGAATTCAAAGAACGGATTCTCTTCGATACGACTGGCACGACCAAGCCGCCCGCCGCACACGGCGTCTGGCAATTGGTTGCATTGCGAATAAATCATAATAACGCAACCCGGCAGACCCGCGACAGTGCCAGTCCTCTCTGACACCCATCCGTTCAAATAGCGCCTTTTGCCCGAACAGGGTGTGGTGTTCACGTCGAAACAGTATACAACCTCCCTCCTCACCCTTCCAACCCCCAATTATTAAGACACCCATATTTATTGACAGCCAGTTCCCGACTTGCTATACCGGTCTTGATCAGACACCTGTCCTCCGGCACAGCGTTCGTGCACTGCACCGGGTTTCGGTCATGCCACTCGAAGTCTTGTTTCAGGATTTGACTTATGCCTGCCTACCCCCGACGACAAATCGTGGCGACAGCCGAAGTGGGCGTGTATCACTGCATGGCGCGGTGCGTCCGCCGGGCGTTTCTGTGCGGCAAGGATGCGTTTACCGGCCGGTCGTTTGAACACCGCAAAGACTGGATCCGCAAGCGGCTGGAAAAGCTGGCCGGGGCGTTCGGCATTGACGTGTGCGGCTATACGGTGATGAGTAATCACCTGCATGTCGTATTACGGATCCGGCCGGATCTCGTGCAGGATTGGTCAGACGAAGAAGTCGCCGCCCGGTGGTGGATGGTGTTTCCCCAACGGTTCGACAGCAAAGGCGTTCCGATTGAACCTGAGCCTGAAGAGTTGCAGGCGATGGTTCACAACACGGCCAAGCAGGCCGAACGCCGCAAGCGGTTGGCCAGTTTGTCGTGGTTCATGCGGTGCCTGTGCGAACCGATCGCCCGCCGGGCGAATCGT
>JAJXXL010000294.1 GCA_021781115.1 Planctomycetota bacterium | reverse complement strand
CGGCCTCGCGGGCCGACAACGCAGGCGGCGGTTGATATTCGACCACGAACTTCAGGGGGCCGACGAAGAGCGCATCACCCGGGGCCACGGCGACTTCGATTTCCCTGGGCAGCGGCTTGCCGTTAAGCAGCGTGCCATTCGCACTGCCCAGGTCGCACACAAACACTTCCGATTCGGTCACGGTCAGCCGACAGTGCCGACGGCTGACCTGGCTCGAAGCGATTCTCAAATTGCATTCGGGCGCGCGCCCAATGACCGTCTGCGGCCCGAGCGTCACCTTTTTGACGTTCGCCTTACCATGCGTGACAAGCAACCGGGCTTCCATAGTCGCGCTGCAAACCGGCGGGTAGAAATCGCTGACAGCCACATTCAAGATTCATCATATCCACATCCAGCGAAATTACTCAAACGAGAAATCGGTCCATTTCGCGGTGGCTGCTGTTTTGGCAGGCCCTGCACATCGCCGTTAGAATTGGTTGCGAACATTCGTCATCGGGGCCACTTGTACCGATCATCGCTTTTTTTTCCGATTTGCAGATTTTTCCAGATAAATCGCTTGTAGTGAAAATGCGGGCGTGGCAGAATGGAAGCTTAATTAGCATTGAACCCAGACTGCATTTTCACAACCATTGGCATCTCCTTCGGCAAGACGGCGTTGGTTCAGGCATGACCGGTCGTCGCGCCCGGGCGGTGTGGCGGGTAAATTTTAGCGACTGACAAATTCCAAATGCCGTCGGCGGTTCGAACGGTGTTTCTCGAAGAATTTGAACCAGGATGTGTGCGACTTTTTGTCGCACACTCACCAGGAGTGGGGCCTTGCCCCATTCGCGCAGGGCGGCGCTTCACAGATTCAGGTTGAGGTTCCTAGTCTCCCTACTCCCTGATGAGGCTCTCATGTTCATGGCATCGCTGTCGTCGATGATTCGTTGCTCATTCGCCTGGCGGTCTTTCCCGCGGCCCAACACTAAACGCCACACGCGGCGCACATGGCGATCTTGTGAACAGCTCGAAACCCGGCTGCTGTTGTCGGCGGCGGCCACGTCGACCAGCGTCGGCGTTTCAGCTTCGACTATTGCGTTTGGAACCTCCGTCACGCTGACGGCGACGGTCGCCGCGCAAAACTCCAGCGATGGCACGCCCACCGGAGGCCAGGTCACGTTCTTTGACGGTGCGACTCAACTGGGCCAAACGGCGCTGACGGCCGGCACGGCGGTTTTCCAGGCCAATGGGCTGGCGGTCGGTTTGCACGCCATACACGCCGACTACGGCGGCAATGGGTCGACCTTTGCCGCGAGCAGTTCCCTGGTCGGCTCGACGGATATCGTCAACATATTTGCGGGCAATGGAAATGTTGGCGATGGCGGCCCGGCCACGGGGGCGACCGTCGTATTTTCCGCTGGCGTCGCGATCGACGCCGCCGGCGACCTGTTCTTTGCCGATGCCTTTCACGCACGGATTCGCGAAGTCAATCACACCACCGGAATCATTACCACGGTCGCCGGAAATGGCACAGGCACTTTCAGCGGTGATGGCGGCCAGGCAACGGCTGCATCGCTGAACTTGCCCGCGGCGGTGGCGCTCGACAATTCGGGCCACTTGTTTATCGCCGATCTGGCAAATTCGCGGATCCGCGAAGTGAACCTGTCGACCGGCATCATCACCACGGTCGCCGGCAATGGCACCGCCGGTTTCAGCGGCGACGGAGGTCAGGCCACGGCGGCGGAACTCAAAGGGGCGCAGAGGGTCGCAGTCGACAGTTCGGGCCACTTGTTCATTGCCGATTCAACCAACAACGTCATTCGCGAAGTTAACCTCGCAACTGGAATTATCAGCACAGTGGCCGGCAACGGAACACCAGGTTTCAGCGGCGACGGCGGCCAGGCCACAAGCGCCCAACTCAGTGATCCAAATGACGTGGGGCTCGACGGGACAGGTGACCTGTTCATTGCCGACACAAACAACAACGCCATCCGCGAGGTCAACCTGGCGACTGGAATCATCAGTACGGTGGCTGGCACTGAATCAGGATTACCCGGTTTCGCCGGCGACGGCGGTCAGGCTACCAACGCCAAACTCAATTCGCCGAACAGCGTGGCTGTCGACTCATCAGGTAATCTGTTCATTTCTGATACCGATAACAACGTCGTGCGCGAAGTGAATCATGCCTCGGGCGTGATTTCGACAGTCGCCGGGAACGGAACCTCGGGCCTGTCAGGAATCGGCGGTCCGGCGACTGCCGCCGAAATCAGCCCAGCCTTTGGCGTGGCGGTCGACTCGTCGGGCAATCTGTTCATTTCCATGGAATCTGACTTCACCGCTACCAAATTGAGCGCCAATGGAACGCTGGCCTTCGGCGGCGTCGCCGAGGTCAACCACTCGACGGGCATTATTACAATGGTTGCCGGCAGCAGCTCGACGTCGGGCACTGGCGACGGCGGCCCGGCCACTGCCGCGAGTTTTGGATTTCCATTTGCGCTGGCCACCGATTCCACGGGCAACCTGTTCATTGGCGACGGCAGCCGCGTTCGCGAAGTCAATCATGCCACGGGAATCATCACTACCATCGCCGGCACCGCAACATCTGGGTTTTCGGGCGACGGCGGCCAGGCGACCGCGGCCCAATTGAGTCTGGTATCGGCTCTGGCGCTCGATGCCTCGGGTGACCTGTTCATTTCCGATGCGCCAAACAACCGCATTCGCAAAGTCAACCTCACGACAGGCATCATTTCGACCGTTGCCGGAAACGGAACCTCAGGCGACACGGGCGACGGGGGCCAGGCCACTGCGGCAGAAATCGACACATCCATAGCTTTGGCGGCCGACGCATCGGGCCACCTGTTCATTTCTGAAACCGATAACAACGTCGTGCGCGAAGTGAATCTTAGCACCGGCGTGATTACCACAATTGCCGGCAACACGACTGCGGGCAGCGGATTTTCCGGCGATGGCGGCCAGGCCACGGCGGCCCAGTTGGATAGCCCCTTCGGCCTGGCGGTTGACTCCTCGGGGCATCTGTTTATCTCCGATTCCGGCAACAATCGAATCCGCGAGGTCAACCTGGCCACGGGGGTGATCTCGACATACGCCGGAAACGGCACGGCCGGGTTTGCCGGCGATGGTGGCCAGGCCACGGCGGCCGAGTTCAGTGACCCAACATTTATTGCGCTCGATGCGACCACGGGCGATCTGTACATTTCGGACGTTGGCAATTTCCGTATCCGTGAAATTTCCGCCGCAACGCAGGTCGTGACCACCATTGCCGGAACGGGATCCTTGGGTTCCAGTGGCAATGGCGGGCCGGCCACCGCAGCCGAAGTCACGGCCTTTGGGTTGGCGGTCGATCCTGGGGGCACGGTGTATTTTGTCGATCTGACTGACCCCGGTTTCATTCGCGAAATTGCGGCGACGACCAGTTCGACGACTGTGCAGGTCGAGCCGATCGAGCGCGTGTATCGCGTTTATCTTGACCCGAATCACCCCAACGGCGACAAGCATTATTTCACCACAAGTCTTGGTGAATTCAATGTGCTCGTCAACGAAGGCTGGCATGACGAAACCACCGGCCAGGGCGGGTTTGCCATTCTGACCCAGCAACTGCCCGGCAGCCTGCCGCTGCACATGTTATACAACCCCAACGACGGCGAGCATTACTACACCCTGAGCGATGGCGAGCGCAACGCCCTGGTGGCCCAGGGCTGGCAATTTCAGGTCGACGAGGGCTTCATGTTTCCCATCGTTCAGGGGTCTGCCGCGCCCGCAGGCACCACTGAAATCCTGCGAATGTACAACCAGGGCTTTGGCGGCGACCACCTGTTCACCGAGAACCCCCAATACGAGCAGGAAGTTCTGGCCGAATTTCCCAACGTGTGGGTCGCACAAGCCAGCCTGGGCTACGCCTACGCCGTCGATGGCAACGGCAACGTGAAATCCTCCGAAATCCAGGCCGGTCAAAACGCCGCCGAAACTGCCGCGCCGCCGGCCATTGCCACCACAACATCGCAATCGGCGACAGTTAATGGCGACAGCGCTTCGGCGAAGTCGCCACTCGACAATTTCTGGTCGACAGCCAGCCGCCAGTTGGCCCTGGGCGCCGCAATTTCTTCTGGCTGAAGCGGGCCACAACACAGGTGTCAGAAACCTTGAGTGCCCAAGCCGACAATCGCCCAGCGATTCCTTATTAAATACTATGTTATAATCGTTCTGTCGGGGCCGGTTGGTTGTGCGTTGAAGGCATGGGGCTTCGGGCGGCGAAGCTTTCGCTTTTGCCGCCACCGGCCAACTCCTAATAGTCGTCATCATCGACGTTCGGCGGGCGCGGCCGTTCGGGAATGTACGGAATCAGCCCCTTTCGCAACGCCTCTTCCTGAACCTCCCGTTTCAGGATCCTGGCGTCCATCAGGAAACCGTTCACTGGAATCATCCAGGCCATCGGGTTGTTGTCGGTATGGCGGCGAAGCGACCAGAGCACGTCCGCTGGCTTGATCTTCAACATTTTGCGAATCAACATCGACTTGCCCTGCCCCGTGCTTTCGCCAACGCCGAAGGCCTTGTCGATCGCTGTGAGTTTCATGTGGGGTTGCTGGCTGCGGTCATCCAGAAAGTTCACCCAGCCAATCGTGCGCACGATGCCGCACGCCCAGGTGTTTGGCTTGCCGCTGACCAGTGGCGAGGGCCGCTTGCGCGCCAGTTTGTCGATCAGGCGGCGGCAGAGGTCGGCATACTCGGCATTCAGGTGCTCGCGGCAATAGGCATCGACGAGACCGGCGATGACCTCGCTGGCTTGATCTTTCGGCGGTTCGGTCGGTTTGGGTTTTGGCATGATGAACTTGCGGTTAGTCATTCGGGATAAGTCATTTTCATCGCCTGCGAGGTCGCAGCCGCATCGAACGCTTCGGGATCAAACGGACCTCCGAACCAATTCAGCATTTCTTTGTGTGCCGCGTGCTTCTTGTCGCGAATCGCGTTGACGAAATCGGCATAGCCCCAAACGCCACCGCAGTCTTCGGGCGGGCAGGCGCGCGCACCGTTCAGGCACAGTGGGTAGTTCGCGTTGGGATCGACGGGCGGTCTGCCCTCGAACACGATTTCATGTTCCCAACCGTCGCCGAAGTCGTATTCATATTGAAAGGAAAAACGCTTGCCGGTCTTGGGCAGAATTGAACTGAGAGACGTTTTTGTGGAATCAACCCACTCGATATCCTCAACTCCTTCGTCGAGAAGATCGGGATTGCCGTAGCATTGGCCCCTGATGTGAAACTGGTGCAAGTGAGAATTCGTCCAGCCCATGGCCGTCTGAATATACTCGTGGAGCGTGTCGAGTGTGCAGTCCTGAACCTGAATCTGTCGCCAGACAGGCGGTTCGGTATGGAGCAGCGTGATCTTGAACTGATAAATCGATTTGGGAGACATCGACGCTTTTGCCCAGAACAGTGCGGGAAGCACGATGTTTTGCACGCAATCCGTCAGCTTCTCCGCGATGTTCAGCAGTTTCAGCCGTTGACGCGGCTTGCTCTCGTGCAGCGATTCCGCCACCGTCAGGACGATGCTGGCGGCGTCGCGCAGGGTGAACGTCGCGCCAGCTTTCGCCAGCTTTGTCTTGAGCGTTACCGGCAGCTCGGGAAGTTCTGCGACAACGGCGCGTTCAGCGGCGTCCAGGGGAAACTCCGCCACCTCCTTGTCCTTGATCGCCAACTGCCCGGCGCTCACCAGGCACTGGGCAGCAAATTCGGCGAAAGTCAGCGCTTGCCGGGTGAGTTCCGTCGAGTTCGGGTTCTTCCTCTGTGCCATGATGTTGATTCGATGACCGCAACGAGTGCAAAACGCCCCGCTGAGGCGCAGCCAAAGTTAGTCCGCCTGTCCTGCATTTCCTGGGGGCCGACTACCGATTTGAATTTCAAATTGTCGTCGTTCGTTTCTTTCGCCAGCGTGCAATCACCCGAATCCGTGCAGGCTTCCACACGAATCGCCGGTGAGGCGATTGCACAAAACCCTCCGGGCGATGACTCCGTCTCGGCTCCGCGGCAACGCATCTGACCACAACATGCGGTCGTCCGCGAATTTGCGTCCCTGGAATCGGCCGGTTCGAGCAGTAACACCCCGACATCGAGGCGACCGGCAACTACATATTGGGCCGGCCGGAGTCAATCTTACGTCGGGGCCAGCCGAGCCATCTTACGTTGCCCGCAGGCTGATTGCAAAGTTAACCCCGCCGGGCAGAAAACCGACGCCAAAAATCCTGGGTGGCCCTGGGCAGTACCCAGTGCGGGACTTCAATGATTTTTTTTCAACTTTCCATCTGTTCTGGCAAGGCCGACCGGTCGTGTGTCACGGGCACCGCCAGGATGATTTGCATGTTACAAAATGATTGCGAAGCGGCTGACGACGTACGCCATGCACCCCGGCCGGGGGCGGCGTGTGCACGTGGGCCGGCCGCTGCCGGCTGACGTTGCCGCTCGACGAGGGATGCACGAGTTTTCGGTGTTCGATTGATCTGGCGAATCCTGCGGCTGGTGCGTTAGGGGTCTGGTTGCTACGGTCGGGGACGACCTTGCCACTTGCGCCAGAAATCGACCGTGCCACCACGCGAGACGGGCGACAGCACTCTGGGAAAATCGAAGTCGATGTACGGATGGACGTACCTATTTGCCAGAGGCGATCGAACGCGGAAATGCAACGGAAGTTGGGGTAAGTTCTGGAATTGTTCGACAAGGCGTAACTTCAGGATAAATAAGAAAAATGGGCAAGCCCGATCGTTCTGCAATCCGCTTGCCATGAATGGCACTTTTTTACTACTATTCGTGTGAGAAAGGTTCTGGCCGGTGCTGAACCAGTTGCACGTAAGGACTTGCTGCATGGCCAGTTGAAGGCGCGTAGAGTCACTCTGCCGAATTGGCGCAGCCATAACCTTTCCAAAAGGTGCTACAATCGGTTCATCTTCACCAGGCGTTTGGCCGATTTTTTGTTTCAATTGACGACTGATTTCACCGCCGATTCGACAGTTCTCGCATCGAGCGAACAACTTGTGAATTCCGTGCCGCGTGGTTCCCGTTCCGCCCGAACTGCGTCGCACTCCAGGAAAATGAATGCACGCCGCAGGCTGCGTTCGAACCGGTCTCTGCCGCATCGACGCGCCGGGGGGCCGAACGTTTTCGAACCTGGCGCAGGCGGTGTGTCGTGGCGGTGAAGCGCCCGGGGTCATTTATGGCAGTGGGTTCCGATCAGGATGAACGCAGGTCCCTGGCGCAAGCCGGGCTGGGCTGGGTTGCGCGGCGATCGGCCGAAAGCCCGGTCGTCACCCTGGTTCTGGCGATTGGGCTGGCGGTGCTGGCGTGCGGGTATACGTGGCACAGCCTGAAGTTCAAGACCGACCGGGGCGATCTGATCGACCCCAAGGCCGATTACCAGCAGCGGTACCAGAAATTCACGCAGGCGTTTGGCGACGCGAATGACATGGTGGTCGTCGTCGAGGGGAAAGACCCCGAGCCGATCAAACAGGCGCTCGATGAACTCGGCCCGCTGGTCGAGCGCGAGTCGCAACTGTTCATGAACGTGTTCTACAAGATTGACACGTCGCGGCTCCAGCGCAAAGGGCTGCAGTACCTCAGCCCCGACCAGCTTCAGGTCATTCTTGAAAACCTCGACGACCTGACCCCGGTTCTGCACGGCAAGTGGCAACCGTTTACGCTGACCAACTTTTGCCGCGAATTGCGGCGGCGGCTGGAAGGGCTGCTGAAACAGCCGCCCGAAACGGCTGAACCGAAAATCGAACAGGTGCTGCAACAGTCGATGCTGCTGGCCGAAAGCCTGAACCGCTTTGCTGCCGACCCCAAGGATTACGAATCGCCCTGGCTCGAACTGGTGCCGCTCGACCGGGCGCACAGCGTCGAAGCCGCGCAAGTTCGGTACCTGATCAACGAGCGGGGCACGATGGCCGTGCTGAAGGCCCAGCCGATTGCGCGGGCCGACGATTTCAGCGGGGCCACGCCATCGGTCAACCGCATGCGCGAGCTGATGCGCGTGGTGGCTGAGCGGCACCCCGATGTGCGGTTGACGCTGACGGGCATTCCGGTGCTCGAAAATGACGAAATGCGCGAAGCGCAAAACGCGATGACCTGGTCTTCGGTCATTTCATTTTTCGGTGTGGCCGTGCTGATGGTATGGGGGTTCCGCGGCGCGAAATACCCGCTGCTGGCGCAACTCATGCTGTGCCTGGGCATGGCGTATTCGTTCGGATTCACGACGGCCGTCATCGGGCACCTCAACATTTTGTCGGTCTCGTTTGCCGCCACGCTGATGGGCTTGGGCATCGACTTCGGCATCGTGTTCCTGGCACATTACGCCGAGCTGCGGCATGACGGGCATTCGCTGACCGGGGCGATTGAAAAGACGGCGATCGACGTCGGGCCGGGCATCGTCACGGCGGGGCTGACGGCTTCGGTGGCGTTTTTCGTGGCGGTCTTCACCGATTTTCGCGGCGTGGCCGAACTGGGTATCATTGCCTGCGGGGGCATTTTGCTGTGCCTCGTGGCGGCGTTCACGTCGCTGCCGGCCATGCTGGCCCTGTTCGACCGCAAGGGCGATCAAGACGCCTTGCCGCGACCCTACGAATGGGGCCTGCTCAAGCGGCTGGTCACGCGGCGGCCGTGGTGGGTGCTGACGTTCAGTTGCCTGATCATGGGTTTGCTGGCACGGTACCTGCCGCGGGTGTATTACGATTACAACCTGCTGCACATGCAGGCCGAAGGGCTGGAATCGGTGGCGGTGCAAAAGCGGATCTTTGAACAGTTCGACAATTCGCTGTTGTTTGCGGTGTCGCTGGCCGACAGCCCGCAACAGGCGCTCGAATTGAAGCGCAAATTCGAGGCCCTGCCCACGGTCAACCGGGTCGATGAACTGGCCTCGATGTGGCCGCCCTTCCCCGAATCGGAAACGCGGCTGGCGGTGCAGGCGGTGCGGGCTCACCTGGGGCAACTGCCGAAAACGGTTCCGCCTGAGTGGGAGCTCGACCCCGCGAATTTCGGCAAACAGATGCAGGAATTGCTGGATACAATTTCGCCACTGCAACACCCCGAAGCCGCCGCCGCCAAAGTGGCGATCGACCAATTGCTCGATGCGCTCGACAAGCTGTCGCTCGAAGGACAGTTGCAGGTGCTGACCGGATTTCAACCGGCCATGAAGGCCGACCTGCTCGATCGCCTGAAGGGGCTGTACGCCGCGTCAGACCCCGAACCGGTCAGCGTGGCCGACCTGCCGCAACCGCTGGCCACGCGGTTTGTGAGTTCGCAGGGCGACAAATGGCTGTTACAGGTGTACCCGAAGGCCGAAATCTGGGACGACGAACCGCTGGGGCAATTCATTGCCGATATTCGTTCGGTGGATCCTGACGTCACCGGTACGCCGCTGCAAACATTTGAAGCCTCGCACCAGATCAAGGACAGCTACGAACTGGCCGGGGTGTACGCCTTCATTGCCGTGTGCCTGCTGCTGTTTCTGGATTTCCGGTCGCTGACAGAGTCGCTGTTGGCGCTGTTGCCGCCGATTGCGGGGTCGGCCATCATGTTCGGCGTGCTGGGGTGCTTCAACCTCGAGCTGAACCCGGCAAACCTGATTGTGATACCGCTGATCCTGGGCATTGGCGTCGATGGCGGCGTGCATATCGTGCATTTCTTCCGGATGCAGGCGGGGCGGTACAAACTGCTGTCCAGCACGATCACGGCGATCATGATGACCTCGACCACGACCATTGTGGGTTTCGCCAGCCTGCTGATTGCGCGGCACCACGGCCTGTTCAGCCTGGGGCTGGTGCTGAGCATCGGCGTGACGTGCTGCCTGTATGTGTCGCTACTGCTGCTGCCATCGATCCTGACGCTGATTTCGCGATGGCGCTTTGGCCCCGCCCCCGACGACCACCCGCACACCGCGAGTTCGCTGGTCAGCGGGTACACTCAGGCTTCGATGAGCCCCCTCGTGGCCAGCGGCCGCTTGCGCCCGGCCACCGCGCCCAACGCCACCACGGGCGACGCGCCGTAATGCAAGGCGGCGGGGGCACGCAGCGAATGCCGGGCGTGAACCGCGGGCCTTCAGCAGATCCAGCCGCCGCCCAGAACGCGATCACCGTCGTACAGTACGAGCGCCTGGCCTGGCGCCACGCCCGTTTGGGCTGCGTCGAACACGACGCGCATGCGGTCGGGCGCGCGGATTTCGACTTCGGCATCGGCGGGCGCGTGCAGGTACCGGATCTTGGCTCGGCAGCGAAACCGGGGCGGCAGGTCATTGACCAGCCAGTTGAGCCGGTCGGCGTCGATTTCTCGGCGGCAGAGGTCGTCGCGCGTGCCAATAACGACGCGGCGGGTGGCCGCTTCGATTGCCACAACATACCGCGGCGCACCGAACGCCACGCCCAGACCGCGGCGCTGACCGATCGTGTATTGTTCATACCCGCCGTGTCGGCCGACGACATTGCCGGCCGTATCGACCAGTTCACCCGCGGTGTCGCATTCGCCACGGTGATTGCGAATGAACCGGGCGTAATCGTGGTCGGGCACAAAGCAGATTTCCTGGCTGTCGGGCTTTTCGGCGACGCGCAGGCCGGCCTCGCGAGCGAGCTGGCGGATCTGCGGCTTGGTGCAGGTTCCCACTGGAAACAGCACATGGTCGAGCAGCTCGCGATTCAAACCGAACAGCACGTAGGACTGGTCTTTGTCGAGGTCGACGCCGCGAAGCAATGCGGGCGGCGCGCCGCCGGCGCCGCCAAGAATGCGGGCGTAATGCCCGCTGGCGATTTTTTCGGCGCCGACCTGCCGGGCGAAGGTCCACAGTTTGCCGAACTTGAGCCAATTGTTGCACACGACGCAGGGGTTGGGAGTGCGCCCGGCGAGGTATTCGTCGCTGAAATAATCCTTGATCCGTCCGAACGCATCGGTGAAATTCAGGGCATGAAACGGAATATCGAGCGCATCGGCCACGCGCTGCGCGTCGGCGGCGTCGCTGGCGCTGCAACACCCCTGCTTGTGAGCCGGCCCAGACACAATCGGCAGCGATGCGACGGGCGTGGCGGCACAAGCCGTTTCTTCGACCACACCCGAGCGCATAAACAGCCCGATCACCTCGTAACCCTGGCGTTTGAGCAAATGGGCTGCGACGGAACTGTCGACCCCGCCGCTCATCGCTAACACAACCCGCGTCAAATTCACGCCTCCGGTCAACGTGCAACAACGCGTGTTCCATAACACGCTTTCATCGACACCAGCCCCAGTTTAAGCCGCCGGGCGTCGGCCGCCAAGGCGGCGCGGGCGCAAGGTGCGCCGCGCTGCTTGATTTGGCGTTGCGGCGGGCGGTAGAATTTTGGGCGTCTCGCGATTTTTTGATCCGCGGCGGCGCGGCGTGCGTTCATTCGACAATGCACGGCTGCGCGCAGGTTCAGGCCGATTCCCGTTACAGATTGGAGCCAGCAACATGGGGCTGTTTGACAAACTGCGTGGCGAACTTGTCGACATTATTGAATGGATCGACGACACGCGGCACACGCTGGTGTGGCGGTTTCCGCGGTATCAGAATGAAATCAAGAATGGGGCGCAACTCATCGTGCGGCCGGGGCAGGTGGCGGTGTTTGTGCACCGGGGCCAATTGGCCGACGTGTTTGAACCGGGCAACTACCAGTTGCACACCGACAATTTGCCGATCCTGAGCACATTGCAGGGATGGAAGCACGGGTTCAACAGCCCGTTTCGGTCGGAGGTGTATTTCATCACGACGCGGCAGGTAACTGACCTCAAATGGGGCACGCCCAACCCGATCATGCTCCGCGATGCCGATTTCGGCCCGATTCGGCTGCGGGCGTTCGGTACCTACGCGCTCAAGGCCACCAACCCGCAACAGTTGCTCAAGGAACTGGTGGGCACCGATGGTGTTGTCGAAACCGACGAGGTCGGCGAGCTGATGCGTTCGATCATTACCAGCGCATTTGCCGACATGCTGGGTGAATCAAAAATCGCAGCGCTCGACCTGGCGGCCAATTACCGCGAACTTTCAGAGACGCTGCGTAAACACACTAACGAACGGGTCGATGACGAATACGGGCTCGACGTCCCGCAATTGTTTATTGTCAACATTTCCTTTCCCGAAGAGGTCGAAAAGGCGCTCGATACCCGTTCGAGCATGGGGGTGATTGGCGACTTGAACCGCTACCAGCAGTTTCAGGCGGGCCAGGCGCTGACATTGGCCGCCCAAAACCCGGGTGGCGCTGCCGCCGAGGGGCTGGGGCTGGGCATGGGGTTTGGCATGGCGAACCAGATGGCGCAAGCGTTTGGCCGCCCCGGCGGAGCCGCAGCGCCCCCACCCCCGCCGCCTGCCGACGGTTGGCATGTGGCGATAAACGGGCAGACCAGCGGGCCGTTCAGCGCGGCACAAATAGCACAGGGAATTGCCCAGGGCCAGGTTTCGGCGGGCACGCCCGTGTGGATGGCCGGCATGAGCGGCTGGGTTCCTGCGAGCCAGTCGCCGCAGTTGGCCGGTTTCTTCGCCCCTCCTCCTCCCCCTCCTCCTCCTCCACCGCCACCTCCCCCAAGGCCCAGGGATTAACCGCAAGCCGCAGCAAAACGCCATTGCCGCCCGAACTGTGGTGCATCGCATTCACCGACGGTAAAGCGCGTTTGGTTGTGAGATTAAGCCGACCTACGAGGTGACCGGGATTCAGCAGCCGAGCTGGTTGGCGGCGAAATCTGGCGGCGAGCCGGGCGGGCATCGGCCACGTAATTCTCGTCGTCGGCTCGGACAACGCGAGCCGTTCCAATCGTCTGGAATTACAATTCGACCAGCTTTGCCAGCCGGAGGAACAGCGGCCAGCGCACGCGGCGGGGCTGGCCGGGGTCACCCCAGGCGCGGGCCAGATCGTGGGCAATTGCATCGAGCGGGTTGCGGGCCATGGCGCGGGTTGCAGCCTGCGTGGCCGACCAGGTATTGAGGTAGCACGTCAGGCGAGCCAAGTTCCATTCGACCTGCATTTCGAACTGAGGCGTAGGCACTGCGGCGAACGGCCATGCGATGGTTTGGTAACCGAGTTCGACGAGCCGCCGTTCGGGCTCCCAGTATTCCCCAACAACCTCGTCGTAATACCGGCGCACGACCGCATCGACGCCATGTTCGATTTCCGCCAGAGCGTAGCACCAGACCGCCAGCATCGCACCCGGGCCGCGAGCGACGCGGCGGGCTTCGCGATAGAATTGCGGCAGGTCGAACCAGTGCAGGGCCTGGGCGACCGTGACCAGGTCGACCGATCCTGATTCAAGGCCCGAGTTTTCAGCCAGGGCGACACGGTAAGACACACGCGGGTGTGGCGCCGCCTGCGCTAACTGCTGCACGCTCGCATCGGTCGCCACGACTTCTTCAAAATGTGCCGCCAGCCCCACCGCGGCCTGCCCGTTGCCCGTTGCGCAATCCCACGCGCGGCCCCGTAACGGCACCAAGCTGGCCAGGTGGTCAAACAGCCCGGCGGGATAGTTCGGTCGATACTTCGCGTAGTCGGCCGCATGTTGCGAAAACAGGTCTTTGGCCATCGCGCCTACGCCACAGCGAATTCAACCGGCAAAACGCTCGCGCCCACCGACAGGTTCAATTCTCGCAAAGTATGACCGGCACGATCAGGCCGGGCAAGCGAACGGGCAACGGCGTGACGAATCGGCTTCAGGCCAGGCCGTGGCGCTTGAGTTCGGCGAGCACGCTTTGCACGATCGCGCTGACTTCAGTCGGATTGACCGGTGGGGCCGAACTGGTGGAGCAGCCGCCCACGGGCTGGTCAGTGAACCCCTGTTCTGACAGCAGGCATTGAATCGTGCGGCTGAGGGTCGACAGGTCGGCCTGTTGTTCGGGCGAAAGCGGCTGCCGCCCCACGCCCATGCGAAACCCGCGCAGCTCGACGGCCGCCCGAAACCCTTCGGGAAATTCCGCCGAGTAAATCATCGTGTCGAACAGCGTGACCAGGTCATATTGCACGCGGCGGGCTTCTTCAAGCCGCCCAGCCAGGGTCAGGTCGAACAGCTTGCGGGTCACTTCAGGCACAACGCCCGATGTGGCATTCGTGCCGCCGTCGCAACCGATGAGCAACAGGGGCATCAGGGCCGCGTCCCACCCGGTGAGAAAGCTGAACTCGGGGCGGTTCGGCCGAACCGCCTTGATCATGCGAATCATGTGGGGGATGTCGCCCGACGAATCCTTGATCGCCACGATCCGTTCGAAGTTTTCCGACAACCGCTGCACGGTGGCTACGTCGATCGGGCTGGCGAACAGCGGAATGTTGTACAGCGTGACGTCGATGGGCGTATTGCGGCCGATTTCGGCGAAATAGGCGTACACCGAAGCGGGGCTGAGCTTGTAATAAAACGGGGCGACAATAGCGACGGCCCGTACGCCCAACGAATGGTAGTACTCGCAGGCGCGAATCGTTTCTTTGACATTCGCTTCAGCAGCGCCGGCCAGAATCGGCACGCGGCCCTGCGTTTGATCGGCGACAATGGCGATGATCCTGCGGCGCTCTTCGACCGTAAATCGCGTAAATTCGCCAGTAGACCCGTTGGGGTACAACCCGTGGACGCCGCGGGCGATCAGCCAGTCGACATACCGCCGCAATTCGGCTTCATGAATGTCGCCCTGTGCGTCCAGCGGCACGAGGTTGGGCGTGAAGATGCCGGTCAGGCGGGTGGAACTCGTCATGACGAAACCTGTGTGTTAGCCAGGAATGCCGAATTGCAGGAATTTGCCGACGCCGCGAGGGAAAACGCGTTCCTCCGCTCGGGATGAAGCATAACCTACAAATCGTCGCGATTGCAGAAAACAGATGTAAAAAATGAGCGACTCGGCTGCGGCGCGCGGAAAAAACGGGTGATGCGCTGGCCGACAAACTTGCGACGCCAGGACGGCAGGCGGCTTCATGGCGCCGGCGATGGCGGCGCAACGGGCCAAAACACGCGAAACGTGGCGCCGGGCGGCGGATCGACGACGATCGACCCGCCATGCAACGACACGATCCGCCACGCCTTCGCCAACCCAAAACCCAGACCGCGGCCCGCCGACCGGCCGGAGTAAAACGGGTCGAACAGATGTTCGCGGTCGGCAGCAGACAGGCCAGGGCCGTCGTCGCGCACCGTGAGCACCGCAGCGGGAGAATCGCCTGCCGGGGCGGCGGTATGTACGGCAATGGCCCCCCCCTGCCCGACCGCCTCGAGGCTGTTACGAATCAGGCTCGACGCGACGATGCGCAATTGCACCGGGTCGGCCCAGATCATGATGCAGCCCGCAGCATCAAAATCAAGACGGCAGCCGGCCGCCTCGGCCTCGGGCGCAAACCGGGTCGCGACTTCACGCACGGCCATCGAGAGATCGACAGCCTGGGGCGCGGGCCGCGGCGGGCGGGCAAACAACATGGCGTCGCCGATCATATCGCGAATGCGATACGCCTGCCCGCCGATCGTCAGCAGCGATTGACGCCGCGCGGGGTCGGTTTCACCAGCCAGCAACAACTGCACGCGGCCGACAATCGTGGCGACGGGGTTGTTGATTTCGTGCCCGGCCCCCGCCGCGAACTCAGCCAGCGCCTCGAGCTTGGCGGCCTCAAGACGGGTGGCGAAGTCGGGGTGGTCGGGCGCGGTCATTGGGGCGGGCGGACCAAATCAGCGTTCAGAGTGCAACGGTTCGACGTCGAGTTCGCGGCACATCAATTCAATGAGTTGCTCGACGTCGAACGGCTTTTGCAGAAACTTGTTGGCACCCGACGCAATCAGCTCGGCAATCTTGTCGTCTTCGACCATGCCGCTGATGCAAATAATACGTACGTCGAGCAGCGCCGGGTCGCTGCGGATCCGCTGGCAGACCTCGCGGCCATTGATATCGGGCAGCATCACGTCGAGCACAACGACGTCAGGGTGGTATTCCTTGACCATCATGCCGGCGTCGAAGCCATTGTTGGCGACGCGCACTTCAAACCGCCCATCCGATTCGAGCACGTCGCGAATCAGTTCGACGAGGTGTTCGTCGTCATCGACGACCAGCGCCTTGCGTTTGCCGCTTTCGAGCGCATCGGTCGGAATGCCATTTTCCTTCATGAACTTGTAGAGCAGGTCGCGCGGGATCCGCCGGAATTTCGATCCAGGAACGCGAAACCCTTTCAGTTGCCCCGAGTCAAAACACCGAATGATCGTTTGCTGGCTGACGTTGCAGATTTTCGCCGCTTCGCCGGTCGTAAACACTGTTTTCATGCTGATTGACCACCCTCCGTCGCCGGTGCCCGCACCTGAACACCAACGCCAAAAAAACGTCTCGAAAATCCTTCTACGAGAGAGGTTCACGTCCTCCCTGACGCGAAGAGCCAGTGCCGCCGCAAAAAACAAAATACGCTCGAGAGCTCACACCAAGAGAGCGTGATGCGTCATCAAAAACGCAACCCGCACAACCTCACCGTACATGACACAACGCAGCTC
>JAJXXL010000255.1 GCA_021781115.1 Planctomycetota bacterium | reverse complement strand
GGCCTGATCGCCCGCGACGCCCCGTTCAGCCTGCCGCTGCACCCCACGCAGATTTACAGTTCGTTGAGTTCGTTGCTGTTGGCGCTCGTCACCTGGGCCTATTACCCTTTTCGCCGCACCAACGGCGAAGTGCTGGCAATCGGCTGGGTGTGTTACCCTGTCACGCGATTCATCGTCGAGTTTTTACGCGGCGATGAGCCGGGTCGGTTCGGTACGCCCCTGACGATCGGGCAAATCGTCAGCCTGGGCCTGATAGTAACGGGCATGGCGTTTTACTGGTATATCCACAGGGCGAACGCGAGATTGACGGCGTTGAACAGCCCGTGCAGAACGACGACCGCCAGGTAACTGCGCCGACGGTAATACGTGTACCCCAGCACGAGCGCGAGCGGAAACAGCGGCAGCGCGTCGGGGCGTCCCGGTGCGAAGTGAATCAGGGCAAATGCGAGGGCCGTCAAAACCACGGCGGCAACCGGCGGCAGCCGGGCTTCGAGCGCCCCTTGCAGGACGACGCGAAACAACAGCTCTTCGGCCAGCGGTGCCAGTACGACAACCGCCAGGGCCACCCAGGCGGCGGTCATGAGGCCGGGGGCGTGCTGCACGATGCCAAAGAATGGGTGAACCCCCTCGGGTGCGCGCCACCCCAGAACATTGACCAGCCGATTCATCGCAAAAACAGGAACCAGGCTGGCCAGGTACCCCCACCCCCCGGCGAGCAAGTCCTGTTTCCATGCGGTGCGGAATATCCCGAAGTCATGCGGTCGCAGCGACGCGGCGAGAGCCACAATTGCGGGAATTACGACAAGCTGCAGGGCGAGCGTCAGGCAGCGGTTCTGCACGTACCGCAATGGGGGCGCGTCGAAACCGCTTCCGGCGGCCACGCGCACAACGATCGGAACAACGATGCCGGCAATGTAGCAGACCACCAAGGCGACCAGCGGGCTCCATGCGACGGGCGTTCGTGGCCGCCACGGCAGCCAGGCACCGCGGGCTCGCCACTGGGCAACAAGGGCAATCCAGGCGCAGAGCCCCGCGGCGGCCAGCAGATACTCGATCAGTTGGTTGCCGGCGGCAGAAGAATCGGGCATGATGGGCGGGCACAGGAACGGTGGTTTCGATGATTTGCGGGCGATTGTACCTTACCGGGCGCTCGATTCCCATTTGGCGATCATGCAGACGATTGAAGTCCAAACCGAGCAGCGCGACCAGTTCGTCGAGATCACGCGCGAAGTTCAACAATTCGTGAACCGCGTTCACGCCGGTGACGGCGTCGTGGTCGTATATGTTCCCCACACCACGGCCGGCGTAACGATCAACGAGAACGCCGACCCCGATGTGGTCCACGACATGTTGCTGACGCTTGATCGACTGGTTCCGCGGAATGCGCAGGGTTACCGCCACGGCGAGGGCAACAGCGATTCGCACGTCAAGGCGTCGATGATGGGTTCGAGCTGCCAGGTTCCTGTTCAGGTGGGGCGGCTCGCACTGGGAACCTGGCAGGGCGTCTACCTCTGCGAATTCGACGGACCGCGGTTGCGAAAAGTGCACCTGCAATGGCTCGCGGGAACTTGACGATTTGTGCCAGGCGGCGCGTGTGTTGAGGCTGTAACTGATCCTGCTGAAAACGGATGCATTGTGCAAAACGCACCCGACGTTCTCGAACGCATCATCGCCCACAAACACCGCGAAATCGCCGCGGCCCGGGCCGCCAGGCCCGTCGAAGCGCTCGTCGAACGTCTGGCCGCCGCGCCCCCGGTGCGCGACTTTGCCGCGGCCTTACGCGCCGGGCCGGGAATGCACGTCATTGCCGAAGTCAAACGGGCTTCGCCTTCGGCCGGCCTGATTCGTGCCGACGTCGACCCGCCCGCAATAGCCCGCGAATATGAAACCCATGGCGCGGCGTGCATCAGCGTGCTGACCGACGCCGAATTTTTTGGCGGCTGTCTGGCCGACCTCGAAGCGGTGCGGAATGCCGTTTCGGCGCCCGTGTTGCGCAAAGACTTTTTGCTCGACCGGTACCAAGTGGTCGAAGCCCGCGCGGCAGGGGCCGATTGCGTGCTGCTGATTGCCGAGTGTCTCGACGATTGCCGCTTGCGCGACTTGTACTTTTACGCCGCAGAACTGGGAATGGAATCGCTCATTGAGATTTACGAACCCGAAAATCTGGAGCGCGTGCTCAAGCTGGAACCGGCACTTGTCGGCGTCAATAATCGCAACCTGCGTACGATGCAGACCGACCTGGCACATTCGATCGCCCTGCGCGAACGCGTGCCCGAACGTTGCCTGCTCGTCAGCGAAAGCGGCATCAGCCGGCGTGAAGACGTACAACGCCTGCTGGCCGCGAACGTGACGGCCATGCTCGTGGGCGAAACCCTGATGCGCGCGCCCGATATCGGTGAAAAACTGCGCGAATTGCTGGCCTGATGAACAACGCCCGGCGTACGGTGGTGCGTGCGGTTCGCGAAACAGAACAGTCGGCCGCGCTGCGGCCCTGATTTATCAAATCGGCTCCTGACAGGAAGGCGAGTGCACAGTGACGGTTGGCCAGAAACAAGTCGAGCATGTGTTGGTCGTTCCTACCCTGCTGTTTCATGAAGTCGGCTATTTCCAGGGGTTCAGCACGAACGTCGATCCCTACCTGCGCATTCTGCTTGACCCGGCGTATGGCAGTTACCGCCCGCGCGACGAAATGGAGCACGACCCGAGCTTCAAGCAGTTGATTCCGTACTGTCTGTTCCGCTTTGAAGACCAGTTGTTTCATTACACGCGCGGCAAGTTGCAGGGCGAGGGGCGGCTGCACAGCAAGCGTTCAATCGGCGTGGGTGGACACATTTCGACCATTGACGTGGGGTTGGCCAACCCCCCGTATATCGAAGCCCTGCGCCGCGAGATTCAAGAGGAAGTGTTTGTCGAAGCCGGTTTTCGCGAAGCGTGCGTGGGGCTGCTGAATGATGACGAAACGGAGGTTGGCCGGGTGCATTTGGGGGTTGTACACATTTTTGACCTCGATGCGCCCAAAGTTCGCCCCCGCGAAACGTCGATGTTATTGACAGGGTTTGCCCCCGCAGAAGAACTGGCACGGGAGATTGACCAGTTTGAAACGTGGTCGCAGCTCTGTTTGAATCATTTGTTCAGGGACGCCTGAACGCGCGCCGTTCGTCGGCGCTTTGCGCAGCGGCCATTCCGCCGCAGGTGCGTCGCCCCTCAGGCTGCCCCGCGCCATAAACCTTGACCAGGATCAGACAAAGGAGTGTCTCATGCCGAAAACTTCGTTCCGCTGGCTGGCGACTGCACTGTGTGCGGCAGCGTTGGGCGGCCTTAGCGCCGCGGTGCTTCCTGTCGGGTTGGCTGCCGATGCACCGGCGCGCGAAAAAACACAAACCTCGGCCAAAGCGGGCGCCGGCCAATTGACCCTCGATTCTCTGGGCGAACTGCTCGGCGCGCTGGGCCTGAAGGCGACGCGCAACGAAAGCCGTTACGACTTCGAGTTTGCCTCGAAGCAGGGCGATGAATGGAACTTCACGATGTCGGTCGTCCTCAGCAAAGACGAACGCACGCTGTGGATCATGGCCTGGCTCGACGAACTGCCCAAATCGAGCAAGGACGTGCCCCACAAGGCCCTGCTGCGATTGCTGGCCGACAACGACCTGATGGGCAACGGCCTGTTCTTCTCGTACATTCCAGAGAATCGGCGAATCGTCCTGCAACGCGTCATTCCCAACGAAAACGTCTCGACCGCCGCCATGCGCGGGGCGCTCGTTGAACTGGGTACGGCTGTCGTCGGAACCTTCGACCACTGGTCGGTTGCCAATTGGAAGACGCCTGCCACCGGCAAGGTTGCCGAAGGTGCCGGCGATCCTGCGGCAAAATCGACGAAGGACACGGCCTCGCCGAAAATCACGCCGGGCGCCGGCACGGCGCCCACGCGCACCGCTGAAAGTTCCAGCTCGAAATCGGCCACGATTCGAAAGTAGTTGATCGCGCCCGGCAAACCTGATTGAGAACGCTCCGTCTCCGCACCTCGGAAGGCGGAGCGTTTTCGTTTCCGTCATCGCATCGCGCGCTACGGCGAACTCTTGTCGAGCACGTCGAGCGGCTCATCGCGAAACGGGTGCAGCCGCTGCACCCTGATGATCTTCCAGTCAGCGCCCTCTTTCTGCCAGGTCAGCTCCCAGCGGGTGGCGAAATGCCGTACTGCGCCCACGCCGCGGAGTTCGCCCGTGCCGTTGGCGCGAAATTGCGCCGTGGCGCGCGAGTTCGCGGCGGTCAGCCGCACCGACAGATCCTTGACATCCAGATCGGGCTCGAGCTTGACGAGCGCCAGCCCGGCGGCCAGCTCGGTTTTCAAGGCGGGCGCCTGGGCCGAAACGAACTCGAGTGCGGCGGGCGCATCGCCCCGCTGGCAAGCGTCGGCGAGTTCAAAGACACGCAGCTCCACCTGTTCGGAGTCGGTCACGACCCAGCGTTCGATGAAGAACGTTGCCGCGGCCGCGGCAAATGCGCACCCGGCCCCCACCAGAAACAGGCCTCGGCGCTGCGGGTACCAGGCAGCGAGCAACAGTACGCCCAACACCCCGAACAGCAACATGGGTGGCACGGCGGCTTCAGTGAACCACATGAATATACACCAGGGGATTCGCCCCGCGACCGGTTACGATTTGGGCCACGACGAGGCGCGGCGTTACTCGTGCCGCAACGCTTCGATCGGGTCGAGCCGGGCGGCGGCGCGGGCGGGATACAGGCCGAAAATCACGCCAATGCCTACGGAAATGCCAAACGCCAGCGGCAGGCTCCACAAGGCGACGGTTGGGGACATTTCGGAAAACATCCGCGAGGTTTCAGACATTGCCCCGCCCCCGTCGAGAATGAAATTCATCGTGAACCAGCGGACAAGCTGAAAGGCGAGGGGCGTGGCCAGGCCCAGCAGAATGCCCACGACGCCGCCGGAACCCGACAGCACGATCGTTTCGGTCAGGAACTGTTCGGTGATGTCGCGCTGCTTGGCGCCGAGCGCCCGGCGAATGCCGATTTCACGCGTTCGCTCGGTGACTGTGGCCAGCATGATGTTCATGATGCCGATCCCCCCGACGATCAGGCTGATCGCCGCGATCGAACCGAGCACGACGTTGAAGATTTGCCGCAACTGGTCGGCCTGTTTGAGCAGTTCGAGCGGCACGACGACGGCAAAGTCCTTTTCGGCGTGAAACCGCTGCAACGTGTCGCGAATGATGTCCGAGGTAATCATGACGTCCTTGACGTCACGTACACTGAGCGTGATCTGGTTCAATTCGACATGTTCCGAATCCATGCCACCCTGCTTCGGCGTGCGCACTTCGTCGCCGATGCGAGCCCGAAACGTGTTGATCGGAATGTACAGATCCTTGTTGAAATCCTGGGCGGTCAGGCTGCCACCGATGCCGGCCGAGGGCGTGCGCTCGGCCGTCACCCCCACGACGCTGTAAAACACGGTGTCGATCTGCACAGTTTTGCCGATCGGCTCTTCGATCGGAAACAGCTCGTGGGCCACGTCAAACGCCAGGACAACGACGTTGGCCAGGTTTTCCTGGTCGGCGTCAGTGATGAACCGGCCCGAGATGACGTTCAAATGATTGACTTCGAGGTAGCTTGCCGTGCAGCCCACCAGCCGGCCGTTCAGCGTGCGCTTGAGGTGCCGGGCTTCGCGGGGCAGTTCGCGAATCGGCAGGGCGTTGATGATCGTAGGAATCGTGTGCGTCAGCCGGCGATAGTCTGATCGCAACAGGCCGTACCGCGGGGTTCCGCCCTGGTTGGCTGCGCTCGACGACCCCTCGATCGGCTTGATGCTGCGGACGATGATATTGGTGGCGCCCAGGGCCACGATTTGCTTTTGGGCCTGGGCGCTGGCCCCCTCGCCGATCGCCAGCATGGCAATTACCGAAAACACGCCGAACACGATCCCCAGCATCGTCAACCCCGAGCGCAGCTTGTGCAGCAGCAGGCTTTTCAGCCCGAGTTGCACCGTGCGGAGGAACCTGGCAAACGACATGCTGTTAACCTGTGGCAATCAAAACCAGAACGATCAGACGGCCCTGGAAACCTGAGGGGCGAACTCTTAATGAAACGGCGCGCCGTGGTCGGCCATACCCGACACCGTTTCACGGGCCACGACGCCGTCACGCATCACGATCTGCCGGCGGGCATACTCGGCAATATCGGGTTCGTGCGTGACCATCACGATCGTCCGCCCCTCGCGATTCAACGCGGTGAGCATTTCCATGATTTCATTGCTGGTGGCCGAATCGAGGTTTCCGGTGGGTTCGTCGGCCAGAATGATTTGCGGGTCGTTGACCAGTGCCCGGGCCACGGCCACGCGTTGCTGCTGTCCACCCGAGAGCTGAAACGGGCGATGGTCGAGCCGGTCGCCCAGGCCAACTTTTCGGGCCAGCTCGAGACATCGGTCTTCATCGGCTGTGGTAATCGGCGGGTACCCGCGTCGATATTGCAGCGGCAGGGCGATGTTTTCGAGCACGGTGTACTGCGGAATGAGATTGTACGCCTGAAAGATAAACCCCAGCATCTGGTTCCGAATTTCCGAAAGTTCGACGTCGTTCATTTGCGACACATCGACCCCGCCCAGGATATATCGCCCGTGGGTCGGGCGGTCGAGCCCGCCCAGCAGGTTGAGCAGCGTGCTTTTGCCGCTGCCTGAGGCCCCCATAATGGCGACAAAATCGCCGCTGGGAAATTCGAGCGTCACTCCTCGCAGGGCCTTGACCACGATCGGGCCCAAGTCGTAATGTTTTTGCAGGTCGAACACCTGCGCTGCGGGCTTCATTGGCCGCCACCCGCCTCTGGCCGGGGGCCGCCCCGCCCGCCGCCCGCCGCTTCGCGGGCCTGCCGCGCCTTGGCCATTTCGGCCTCGTCGATGAACTTGTCGCCATTGGCGTCGATGCGGCTGAAGTTCGCTTTCAGGAATTCCGGCGCTTCCGATTCAGACAGTTTGCCGTCGCCGTCGGCGTCAAGCTGTTTGAAAAACGCTGCCGGGTCGCCGCCGCGGCCGCCCGGTCCGCCGCGTTTTTTGCCTGACCGCCCGCCGCCGGCCGCCTTGCTCTTGGCGTCACTGCTGGTGGCGCCGGGGGGCGGCATTTTGGGCGCCGGCCCCGAGGTCTTGTCGTTGGCCACCACCGGAAAGTCTTCCTCCAGCTTGGTGATTTCGCGGGCCAGCACCGCCCGTGGGTTAAGCACGACCACCTGGCCTTCGGTCAGCCCATCGAGAATTTCCATTTGAATATCGTTTGTCTTGCCCACCTTGACTTCACGGCGTTCGACCGCTTCGTCCTTTAACACGAACGCGAAATGTTTGCCCGAACGTTCGACGACTGATTGAATCGGAACCTGCAGGCACGATTCGACGCGGTCGACGAGGATTTCGACTTCCGCCGTCAGGCCCGGTTTGAGGTTGCTGACTTTTGAGGCGCTGTCTTGAATCACGATTGTCGTCACGTACTCTTTCAGGTTGATGTTCGGCCAGTTGCCCGACATCGGCACTGACGAAACGGTATCGACCACGCCATGAAACAGTTCGCCCGGCCGCGCATCGACGCGAATTTTCGCCGGCAACTGCTCGCGGACCATGTCAATCTTCGACTCATGCACGCGGGCGTTCACCTGCATGCGGGTGATGTCGGGCAGGTTGATCAGTGCCTGGCGCTCGCGGACCTTGGCCCCTTCGTAAATCAGCGGGTCTTGGCTGCTGCCGCGCCCGCCCGACCGGCTGTTGGCGTACACCACCAGGCCGTCACGCGGGGCTGTTACCGTGCAGACCCGAATCTGGTCCAGCGTCTTTTCATATTTTTCCTTTTCGACCTTGGTCGTCAGCTTCTGGGCCGACAGGGTCGCTTTGTACTGGGCCAGCGCCGCCTCGGCCTTGAGTTTGACCCGTTGCAGTTCGCGATCAAACTCCAGCGAGTTCGCCTTCTTTTCGGCCATTTGCCGCTTGTAGTCGTATTTCTCCAGAACGACCAGCGCCTCGGTGGCGCCGTTGAACGCGATTTGCGCCTTCGACACGGCAATGCGATCGGCGTCGAGCTCGCTTTGGGTCGCGTACCCCTTCTTGTACTGCCGCACCGAAAATTCATACCGCTCCTGGGTCCGCGTCAAATCTTCGCGGGCGAGGGTAATCTGCCCCTGGGCAGTGTTTTTCGCCTGGATATAATCGCCCTCTTTGTACTTCTCCAGGTCAAGCTGGGCAAGCTCCAGCTTGAGTTTTGCGGCGGCAATGTCGCTTTCGTTTTGCGTTTCCTGAATCGCCACGTTCTTTTCAGCAGACTGCTCTGTGGCAATCGCCTGCTCGACGACAATCTGTTGCGAAATCGCCTCATTCCGCAACCGCGACGAATCGAGCTCGATCAGCACATCGCCCGCCTTGGCACGCGTGCCCTCATCGACGATCTTGATGATCGCCGTGCCCGCCTCGCCTTCGACCAGGCAGGTCAGCGTGACGTTCGCTGCGCTGTCGATATTGCCGCGCTCAGTGATCGAGAGCTCCAGCGGCCCGCGCTTGACGACTTCGGTAATCAAATGGCGGCTGTCTTTGGCTGGCTGGAAGTACCGCGGGCCGAACGCCGCCCCGATCACCCCCAGCACCGCCAAGCCGAGCATACCCAGGATCAGCCGGTTGCTGATCTTCCCGCTGCGACACGGCAGCCCCCCCCCGTGCTGAACTTGCACGTTGCGCCGATTCCACCGCAGATGCCGGTTGTATTGGCGCGGCGACGCCGGAAGGTTGTTCGGGAGACCCATCGTGTGGTTCCTTGGCTTGAGTCGTCAGCCAACTGGGGGGGAGGTCTTCGGGCCGGGGTTCGGGAGGCGGGCCGGCCTCGGCTTCAGCACGTAAACGGGCCTGATAAAAATTATCGTCCCAGAACCCCTGCTCGTCAATCCTCATTATTCCCATGTCGCGATAAACCTGCAGCCGGTTCGACTCGTAGTTTACCCAGATGTTAATCATGGCGTTTTGCGCATTCAGCACCTGGGACAACGCCTGCAGGATATTCAAACCGGGGTTTGCCAAGCCCGCGGCCTGCCCGACTTGTGCGGGCGCCGCGGTCTGCTCGACGGCGATATCGTACTGCACCGCCGAGATCCGCAACTGCTGCCGCGACAACTCAAAGTTCTTTTTCAGCACCATCAATTGCCGCCAGTCGCCACGAATTGTCGCCTTGACCGAGTCTTCGGCGAGCATGTAGTTGCGGCGGGCCTGCTGGTAAAAGATCTGTGCCGCCCGATAATTGTTGCGTTGGTTCACGAGCTGTACGGGCGTGGTAAACTGCACCCCGACGTTGTAGCTGTTCTGGCTGGCGCTGAACGCGAACGGGTTTTGAATGCCGGCGGAATTCGGTTTGGTGCGAATGTCGCCGGCGGCGACGATGTTCAACACGGCCTGCAACTGATTGGCGGCGACTTCGATTTTGCGGCGGCCGTCCATGACCTGGCCGCGGGCGTTCATCAGGTCGACGCGATTTTCCAGTCCGATGCCCAGCACTTCTTCCATGGACATATCGAACGGAATCAGCGAAACGAGCTCGACCCGCAAATCAATCTGCACGACTTCCAGCCCTTGCGTAATCTTGAGCAACTCTTCGCGGAGTTCAGCCAGTGTGCGGAGCGCGCCGCGCATTACGGCCGGCGGCGGGTTGGGGGCGGCCAGGCGGGTTTCCAACTCCTTGAGTTTCAGGTTAGATTTCGCGAAGTCTTCCTGCAAGTAAATGTATAGCCGCTCGGCACGTTCCATGTCTTTCTGGTACTGCTGGCGCTCGGCCGGTTCGGTCAATTCACTGAGTCGGTGTTCTCGGTTGGCCGCCACCCGCTGAAAGTCTTCGTCGGTCGGGCCGAACCCGAACTTTTGCACGTCATCGCGCAACGCGGCGAAATCGCGCGTTAACTGCCGGATCGTGGCAAGGTCGGGCTCGTCAAAGTTCTGCGTGCCCCACTGCCTGACAAATTCCCGCAAGGCCCGCTCGCGATCCATCAATGCGGGGTCGATGAAGTCAAACGGCTTGAGCATCGAAGTGTCAACCACCACGCTCATGTCGGTTGGCAGGCCAAGTTGATTAACCTTAAAGATGTCGTACGAATCCTGCAATGCGCGTTCGCTCGTATACAAGGTGACGTAGAATCCTGCCAGGTTCGATTCGAGCTGTGCCACCGACAGCGGCGTCGTATCGGCGCTCGCGCGCTGCGCCAGACCGCGAATGGCCCGCTGATAGGCCGGGTCGGCACTCAGCGCGACCAGTTCCTGCTCTTCGACCTCGCTGATCGTGCCGCGCAGGATGAGCGACTGCTGCGGCGCTTCATACCGCAAACGATCGGCCCAGGCCGGTGGAATGGCGAAACCCGCGGGCAGTGCCGGCAGAGGCTCGCCAATTTCTGCGGGGCGCTGCGACGCCTTGGCCCGCAGCAGTTCCAATTGTTCTTCTGTCAGGCGAATGTTGTTGAGTTGGTTGCGAATTTGCTGATGTTGTTGCAACAACCCAAAGTACCCGCCCACATTCCCGACGCCGCCGCCGATGCCACCGCCGCCGCCGCCCCCCCCGCCGCCCGACGCCAACGTGACAATCGTCGCCTGTGTTGCGCTCGACGTGAAGTTGGTGCCGATCGCCCCGCTGGCCGACTGACCCGCGAAGTTCGTAACTGTCGGCCCTTGGCCAAAGAGGATCGTGGCAAAGAACCCTTGGCGGTACCAGGCGAAATTGCGCACGTAATACAAGACGTTGCGCTCGACCTGGGTCAGGTTTTCCAACGCAAACCGCCGGCCGCCGTTGGCCAGCAGCGGCTGCACGACGGAATACGAAATTGTGGTCGACGTCGACGATTGCTGGTTGCCCCCTGAAAACAGCCACAACGTATTGTTGGCCAGTTCGGCCAGCCACTGCCCGCCCGTGGGCAGAAACCGCCCGACGCCCACGCGATTATACGACGTCAGGCTCGAGGGCGTGCCGGGCGAACCCGGGTCGGGCGCGAACGTCAGGTCGCTCGACGGGGCCCGGTTGCTCAGCCCGAAGTATTGCAAGTCGAAATGGAACCGTTCAATCGTGAGCGCCAAGGCGTTCAGGTACAGGTTCTCCATTTGCAACTGGTAATCGCGGTTGTGAATGTACGCCAGTCGCACCGCCTCTTCGAGCGTCAGCGGCTTCAATTCGGGTAACACCGCCGGCCGACCATGATTCGCCGAAACGTGCGCCGGCGTCAACCCGTAGCGGTCGAGCCAGTTCGGGTTTTCGACCGTGTCGGTGTCGCCGAATTTGTGCCAGCCTTTGTACCCCTGCATGCCATAGACCCAGTGCATGTATTCGTGCGCCGTTGGGTCATCAGGCGGCAGCGGCGGGCAGTCGATGTCGTACGGGTCGTAAAACCGGCTGCGGGGGTCGGGCGGCCGCGCCTCCAGCCGCGGAAACGACCACCGCGGGTCACGCTGTTTCGACCGCAAAATGTCGTACGACAGCGTATCGGCCTGGTTCCGCCAGTATTGCCGGTTGCAGCCGGCCGGCAACATTGCCAGGATCAGCAACACGCCGGGCAAAATCCTGCGGCGAATTGCCGCGGACACGCGCTGGGGGATGTGCATTCGCGATCGGATCATGGCTCTATTATGCCTCGGCAATCGGGGAAAATGGCGCATCGACGGAATCGATCGGCGCCCGTTGCGATTGTGCTTTGTGGTTAATGGTCTGTAGCCCCGCGCGCACTGTTCCGGGTGTCCCCATGCGCCCGGGATCCAGATGCGCTTCCACCTGTTGAATCATCTGCAACAGCAGTTCGGCAGTGGCATTCAGAGGTTCGCTCGTTTCGTCGCCCAGCATTCGGGCGACCGACGCACTGCGCGCCGCGCGAGCCCGCAACAGGCCACTTGCGCCGCGCTCGGTCATGCGGATCAGCGTTTTCCGACGGTCGGCACGCGAGCGTTCGCGTTCGATGAACCCGTCGTGCTGCATGCGATCCAGCAACGTGCTGAGATTCGATTCTGACAGCAGCAGTCGCCGGGCCAACCCGGTTTGGGTGCAGAGTTCGGGCTGGCAGCCGTCGAGCGCTTCGAGAACTGCCACGCGTGGTTCATTCAGCCCCGCTGCCACCGTTGGTTCTGCCAGCGCCGCCACAAGGCAATTCGCCGCCCGTGTCACCAGGTGCGCCAACTCCTGCCACGAAACCGAACGGACTTGCCCGTCGGCAATTGCCCGCGAAATCTGAAAATGTGGTGGATTCATGAAATGGCCCCCCCGGGCGCACCTCGATGCGGTCAGATCGGCAATGTTTTGGATTCGACGTCGTGACGTGGCGGAACGCGAACGGAATCGCCGGGCTTCATCGCGATTGTGGCAATCGTTCGACAGACCTGATTGCGCGATTAAACTCCGCAGTGCGCACCTTATTTGTCGCACCTTCGCGTTATTCGCCCCCTCGGCGGCGAAATCAGGCCAAGGGGGGTCTGCCGTGTGCCGCCCTTCCCGATGAGCCGTGGCAAAGCGCCTGCGCGGCAAACTCATAAGAATCATTCGGCTCTGAACGGTTCTGAAGATAAGGAATTATCCATACAACCGGCACAAACGGTCCTCCCCCGTTCCACAAATAAGACACCCATACATCGGAATTGGATTCGTCCGCCCGAGCGAAGGCCTTGGGTCAGTACGTCGGTCCTCCGTTCACCCACCCCTGCGATGCAACACAATGCCAAGCCGAAAATATGGGTGTCCAGGACGATCGATTGACAACGCCTCGACATAACCAATTACTACAGCATGTGTTGAACCGAATGCCGGGCAATGCGGCTACAACTCGAACAATGGGCCTGACGCACGGTGCAGCGCGTAAATCCAAGCTGCGCCGGAAATGGGCCGGGGCAACACTTGGCACCGGCTCAGTGCCCCTGTCGTCACCCGCCCCACATGCAGTTTTACGACCGCGATCGTTATACTGCATGCTGGCCCCACCCGGGTGATTTCAATTGCTGGAATCCGTCCGTCGTTCGCCAAGGAGGGGGCACTCACCCCCATTTGACGAGAGTTCGATGCGCCGCCTGTGGTTGCTGGCTTTGATGGTGTCCTGGTTTTCGCCGTTTCACGCTCCTGCGGGTGAGCCGGTTGTGAAACTCGGGGCGGGCAGTTACTCACGCACGTTGCCGCCTGGAGCGAAGACCCCGCCCCGGCAGATTTCGGCCGTCGCCGGTTTCTCACAGAAAATGCCGACCAACGATTGGTGGAGTTCGCTGGCGTGGCTACCGTTTTCCGAGCGGCAGTTCCCGCATCCCCTAGGGGTACAAGCCGAAGCCGGGGGATTGCGATTGTTCTATGCCGGGGCGAGCGTTACCGCGAATCGCGACGGCATCTTTGGATTTTCACCAGGGCCAGGCGGCGGCGACCTGACGCTGGGCCACGCCGGGCAGCCGGAATTCGCTGCAGCGGAAGTCGAGAGTTTCAGCGACTGGTTCGTGACCGCCCGCTTTCAACACGAGAACCGCGTGCTTCGCGTGTCTTACGGCCACGGGTCGCCGTTTGTGTTCGCACAGTTGCAAGGGGGCTCGCCCCGCGTGACGTTTCAGGAACCACCGCGGGTCTGGTCGGGGAACGCCGACAGCCCCGTGCTGGGCCTGACGATCGGCAGTCGGCATTACGGTCTGTTTGCGCCGCGCGGCGCCACCTGGGCCGGCCTGGGCACGAGCCGCCTGACCTGCATCACCGACCGCCCGTATTTTTCGGTGGCCGTATTGCCCGACTCCGAAGAAAGCACGCTCAAGCTGTTCGCCCGGCACGCCCATGCGCATGTCGTCGGCACTCGTGTCAGTTGGCAGTATGACGCCAAAACCAGCAAAGTAGCGACGACATTCGATTTCCAGACGCAGGCATTCGAAGGCGACGAACAACAGACGTTGTTTGCCCTGTACCCTCATCAATGGCGGCACACGCCGCACAATCTGCTCGAATTCGAGTACAACTCCGTCAGGGGCAGGATGAAAGTTGGCCGCGGCAAATCGTTTCAAACCGTCGCGACATTTCCCGGTGTTTTGCCGTGCCTGCCCAACGTCGGGGGAGCCGATCGCGGCCGCATGACCGCCTACCTGCAGGCCGAGGCCGCTGTGCCCGACGAACCGCCCAAAGACACCTATTGGGAAGGCAAGCGGCTGGGGCGGCTCGCAACCCTTGTAGCGATCGCCGCGCAATATGATCAACCTAAGGTAGCGGATGTGCTGTTGCAGCGGGTGCGTTTGCGACTTGAGGACTGGTTCACCGCCGCCGATGCGGCGGGGCAGCCGAAACCGGCAACGACGTTTTATTACGATGACCTGTGGGGCACACTGATCGGCTATCCCGCGAGTTTCGGCAGCGACAACGAATTGAACGATCACCATTTTCACTATGGGTATTTCCTGCGTGCGGCCGCCGAGGTCGCCCTGCGCGACCCTGATTGGGCCAAGGACGAGCATTGGGGCAGCATGGTCAAGCTGCTGATTCGCGACGTCGCTAATGCCAACCGCCACGACCCCTTGTTCCCATTTTTGCGTAACTTCGATCCGTACGCCGGACATTCGTGGGCGTCGGGCCATGCCAAATTCGCCGACGGCAACAACAACGAATCGTCATCTGAAGGCATGAACGCCTGGTGCGCCCTGATTTTGTGGGGCGAAGCGACCGGCGATCGCGCGGTGCGCGACCTGGGAATTTATTTATTCACCACCGAAATGTTGGCAATCGACGAATACTGGTTCGACGTGCAGGATCACAACCGCCCCCGCGAATATACGCCCGCGGTGGTGACCATGGTTTGGGGAGGCAAGGGGGCCAACGCCACCTGGTTTACCGCCAACCCCGAAGCGGTGCATGGCATCAACTGGCTGCCACTGCATGGCGGTTCGCTGTACCTGGGGCGATTTCCCGAGTATGTCGCCAGGAACTACGCAGCCCTGGTTGCCGAAAATCGCGGCGCCACCTGGGACGAATGGCCCGACCTGATCTGGATGTACCAGGCGCTTGCCGAACCCGGCGAGGCGGCGCACCAGTTTGCCGCCGCCGAGCGCCCCACGTTCGAAGCCGGCAACAGCCCGGCGAACACCTGCCATTGGATTGGCAGCCTGCAAGCGCTGGGGCATGTCGAGCGCTCGGTGACCGCGGATGTGCCGCTGTACGCCGTGTTTGAAAAAGCGGGCGTTCGCAAACATTGTGCTTACAACCCGCTCAACCGGCCGCTGACAGTGACATTTTCCGACAACCACCAGATGCGGTTCACGAATCGCGGCTTCAAAGTGGAATGACCGCCGGGGCTGGCCAGAGTGCTGTCGCATTTTCACTTGGCTGCGGGACGCGGCGTTTTTCGGTTCTTTTTTGACTGTTTTTCGCCGACGGCTTCTTCAAACTTCAGCGATGCCGAATTCATGCAAAAGCGGTTCCCGGTAGGCGCGGGGCCGTCGGCAAAAACGTGGCCCAAGTGGGCGTCGCACCGCTTGCACTGCACTTCGACGCGCACCGTGTTCAGGCTGCGGTCTTCCTCGAGCTTGATACTCTCGTCCTGGAGCGGCGCAAAAAAACTCGGCCAGCCAGTGCCCGATTCAAACTTCGTCTCAGAGCTGAAAAGCGGCTCGCCACAGCAGACACAGCGATAGATTCCATCTTTGTGGTTGTTCCAGTACTTGCCTGAAAACGCTCGTTCGGTACCCTTCAGGCGGGCCACCTGGTACTGCTGCGGTGTGAGCAGCTTCTTCCACTCGCCATTCGACTTGGGCAATGTCACACGTCGACCGTCGGCGTCAAACTCTTTGTCTTTACCCGCGTCTTTTTCCGCCACAGCATCGTCGGCCGGCTTGTCCTCGGCATTCGCCGGCATTGATTTCGATTTGGCCCCCGCGGCGTTCCTTTTGGAAGTCGCGGGAGAGCTTTTCTTGGTCGTCTTTTTCGCTGGTGGTTCAGCGTTGTCGGTCGCTGGAGGCGATTCTTCTTTGACCGCCTTACCGTCGTCGCTCCACCCTTGGTGGCTCACGCAAACCCCCAGCACCCAAAAAACTGCTAACCCAACGCCCATGACAATGCTGCGTGCAGACATTTGACAAGCTCCCGTAAGAAACAAAACCGCAGCCCCGCCCAGAATTATAAACCAATTTCAAATCACATGAATACCCCACGCCAATTTACTAAGACATCCATATTATTTACATGATGAGGATATCAATAGGTATACGTTGATGCCCCCGAGCCAGAATTGAAGCCATTGCCTCGACATCCCGTCGGCGTCATGCAAATGCGCCCTGATCGGCTTCAATACGATCGCAAGGGGCGATACACGCCGAATGCAGCCGATTTCTGCCACGGGTAACCATACTTGCATCTGAAATTGCCCAACGCCCTGCGCACACCCGCGTCAGGTAAACGCCGACTGCGCGTGCGCCAGGCCCTGAAACCACTGCCGACCATTGCCCGCCGCCGCGTCGGCCAGCGACACCGCCCGGCCGGCGGCCCGC
>JAJXXL010000011.1 GCA_021781115.1 Planctomycetota bacterium | reverse complement strand
CTCGAAGGGGTGCCCCTCGAGCACGCGCAAAAACTTGGCCTGAATCGCCAGGCTCATTTCGCCCACTTCGTCGAGCATCAGCGTGCCTTTGTGCGCCTGCTCGAATTTGCCGATTTTTCGCCCCGTGGCCCCGGTAAACGAGCCTTTTTCGTGGCCGAACAGTTCGCTTTCCAGCAAACTTTCTGACAGGGCGGCGCAGTTCATGCACACGAATGGCCCGCTGCGCCGCCGGCTGCCGAAGTGAATCGCCCGGGCCACAAGTTCCTTGCCAACCCCGCTTTCTCCCCGAATCAGCGCCGTCGCATCCGTCGGGGCAATCCGATTAATCTTCAGCCGCAATGCGTGCATCGCCGGGCTGTCGCCCACCAACTCACTTTCAATGCCCAACTGTTCGCGGAGCTTGGTGTTTTCATCGCGTACCTTGGCGAGGCCATCGGCCAGCGATTCCTGCCGCAGCAGCCCCTCGAGCGCCACACCGCACTGGTCGGCCACTGCCAGCGTGAATTCGAGATCGTCGGGTTCGAGTTTGTTGTCGGGGTTCGTGGAATACAGATGGATCAGGCCGTAGATCAGCTTGCCCACGCGGATCGGTGCGCAAATCACGCTTTTCGCATGGATCCGCCCCAGGCTGTCGCGGCCCACGAGGCGGCTGTCGTCGGCTACGTCGCGGGCAAGGATCGCCTCGTGTTCGGTCAGCACCACGCCCGAGAGATAGTCTGAAACCTTCTGATAGGGCAGGTCGCTGGGCGCCTTGTACGCCACGACGGCCAGGTTGCCCGGCCGTTCGCCGGGCGAAACCGGTTTGGGCAGCAGTAGCAGCGCGCCGATATCGGCGCTGGTGCCGTCGGCCAGGCCGGTCAACACCACTTCCGCCAGTTGCCGCGAACCGCCCGCGAGACCCATATCAAGCGCCAATCGGTACAACTGGGCCAGCGCGCGGCTGCTGCGATCGCGCCCGGGCAGTTCGCCGTTTCGGGGCGCGACGAACGGGTTTTCGCCTTCACGGTGGATAATCGTGGGCTCGGCTGAGGGCGGTGCGTTGTCGAGAACGCCTTCGTTGAGCGCGCCGGTGTCGCGATCAAGGTCGGCGGCGTGGTTCATCCGCGGGAACGCCAGCGACAGGTCGTAGGTGAATGCCAGTTCGCACGGCCCGATTTGAATGACCTGGCCGGGTTGCAGGGCAAAATCGCCCTCGACCGGCTCGTCATCGACGAGGGTGCCATTCCGGCTGTCGAGGTCGCGCAGCGTCCAGACCGAGCCGTCCTGAAAGACTTCGCAATGGTGGCGGCTGCAAACCTCGTCGTGCAGCACGATTCGGTTGGTCGTAGCGCGGCCGATGGTCATGACCTGCCCGGGAGTCAACCGGTACACATCTCGCCACTTGTTGCCTTCTCGGACAACCAAGTAAGCAATCATTGCGGGTTCAACATCCTCTTGAGGAATGATTCGTAAAGCGCGTTTGCCGAGTTCACCTGCGGTGCGGGCGCCACGTTCGATTATACCCGCCGCCCGCCGCCGCGAAAACCGCAATTTGGGCAACCCCGCTGCCGGCGTTGCTGGCAACCCGGCCCTGGCTACGACCGTGCCGCCGTTTCCGCGGGCGAGCGCTGCGACAGTTCGGCCTCCCATTCGTCGAGCAGCGGCCAGTCGACGGCGCAGGTGCCGAAGTCGGCCATGTGCTGATACTTTTCCAGCCGGTCGATCGTGGCCTGCAATACCCGATCGTCTTTGGCGAATGCCGGGCCGTGGCTAGGCAACAGCCATTTGACATCGCTGTCGCGAATGCGTTCGAGCGACGTGATGAAGTCGGCAATGTCGGAACCGTGGTGTGCATCGATATTGCCCACGCACCCGTCGCGAAAGATGTTGTCGCCCGAAAACAGCAGGTCGCCCAGCCTGAACGCCAACTGGCTTTGCGTGTGGCCCGGCGTATGCCACACTTCCAGCCGCGTGCCACCCACCTCCAGCACATCGCCCTCGTCGATCGTCTGGTCGAGTTCAATCCTGGGCAGGTCGATCGAAATGCCTTGGGCGGGAATTTCGGCATACGTCAAAATGCGGTCGGCCTCAGCCAGCGCCGTTTTCGCCAGCGGGTGCCCCACCGTGCGCGAACCAGGCAGCAGGTCTTTTGCCAGCTTGAGCCCCTGGATATGGTCGGCGTCGGCATGCGTGGCGACGAGGTGCGTGCACCGCGACAGCGGGAAATCCATCTTGCGAATCATGTCGATGATTTCGCGGACGGTTTCTTCGTAGCCAATGTCAATCAGCAGCCATTCATCGCGGTCGTAGACGAGGTACACGCAGCACCCCATCCGGCGGCGGGCCTGATGATTCATTTCAATTACATGCGGGAACAATTCTCGCCGCTGCAACATACGGTTCGGTCCTGAGTTAAAAATCGCGCTCGCCTCCGGCATGACCGATCGGCGAGGTTTGATACAAGTCGGTTGAACACCCGAGTGTATTCTACCGCACCGGCCGGCCGGGGCATAGGGGGGCGTAGCGGTCAATGGGCTTCGCGTTGCACCCGGCGTCATTCCCGTGGGGTATGTGAGTGTGCCCGGCAGTGGGGCCATCGCCCCGGTTTCGGGTGACTGGGGAGCGGGCTGGGGCTGGCTCAGGCAACTGCTGCCATTTGTTGAACAGGCGCCGTTGTACAACGCGCTGGCGACGAATCGGAGTTGTTGGGATTCGGTCAACACGACGACGGTTCAAACGCCGGTGGCAGTTTATCTTTGTGCGTCGTCGGCCAATCCGGCGGGCACGTAAACGTCGTCGATCGGGGGCATACCACACTGGCGGTCTTTGGGCGCGCCAATTACGTGCACAACGCGGGTTGGAATGACATCTGGAGCGCCGGCGCCGGCGTCACAGGGTTACGCGGGCTTGGCGAATGGAGCCATGTTTCGCGACAGCGGTTTAAGAATGGCCGATGTGGCCGACGGCTTGAGCAACACGGTGTTTGCAGGCGAGCGGTCGCCCAATTTGAGTGATGCCGTTTGGCTGGGGGCGTGCCCGGTTCGGCGCATTTCGCGCGGCCACCGTTTGGCAGTGTCGGGTGGGGCGGCCTGGCACCAATTGGAATAGCGGCGGGAGCAACGTCGGGCCGCACAGCGGGCCGGAAGGCTGAGCTTCACCAATCCTGGGACCATTGTCTTTCTCTCTTGTAATGGTTATAATACGGTCGCCACGAGAGTTCGTGGCGAGTAGAGACAAAGTGCAGGTCTGGACGGCTCGACGTCGTTCTTCCGGTCCTGCCGCATTCTGCGTCGATGTGCCCTTCCCCAAAGTGCCCGCCTCGATTTTGTGGCTATCTGCTCTCGGTATTCAGGCCGATGGACTGCTTTGACCGAAGCCGTTCGTTGGCCCAGATTGTGTGTTTTTCAGGAGCGCAGAAATGTCGCAAGGCAAGATCAAGAAGTTGGTTTCAGAGCGTGGTTTCGGGTTCATTGAGGGAAGCCAGGGAGACCTGTTTTTCCACACCTCAGAGGTTCAGGGAGTGTCCTTTGACGCACTCCGTGAAGGCCAGGATGTCGAGTACACGGCCGGTCAGAACAAGGGCCGCCCCTGTGCGACTTCCGTTCGCGTGACCGCGCTGGCAAGCTAGACGGCCCCGCGCCTGACGACCAGAAATGCCACCGGTTGGCGTGCTTGACATCGCCGCCCGGGTGGGCAAATTGTCGTTGTCGGTAAAGACACCGACCATGGCTCCCTCACGGCGAAAGCTGCCGTGAGGTTTTTTTTTCGCTCCATCCGAGGCAGGAACAAATCTGAGGCCGAAGGGTAGGCCGTTGCCGCGTAAATTGTCGGTCTGCTTGATTGCCGACGGTGAAATCGTTCTACTGGCAGGAGTCGATCGTGGTGCGGCCGCTTGTCTGACGGGCGGGCCGCCAAGTCGATCGCCACGAACGCAAATGAAATTCCGTCGGTCCGCACTATGGGGCAGGCATGGGTGGGTTCGATCACAATCCGGCACAGCACGACGAGCCTGAAGACGCGGCGACTTCGGCCCGCAATGCACGGTACGGCATGGTGCTGTTTCTGATTTATCTCACGGTATATGTGGGGTTCGTGGCGCTCAACGCGTTCAACTCGGCGGTCATGTTGTGGCCTGCGGTGTTGGGGTTGAATCTTGCGGTGGCATATGGGTTCGCGCTCATTCTGGCGGCACTCGTGCTGGCGGGGGTGTATGGGTGGCTCTGCCGGTCGCCCAAGACGCAGTCGCATTCGCCAAGGGGGCCGGCATGATCCATCAGCCATCGCCGTTTGCCCTCGTGGTGTTTCTGGCGTTCGTGGCCCTCACGCTGGGCCTGAGTTTTTACTTTGGGGCCCGAGCGAAGTCGGCCCAGGGGTATTTCGCCGCCGGCGGGCAGATTCACTGGTTTGTCAACGGCGTGGCATTTGCTGGCGACTACCTTTCGGCGGCGTCGTTTCTCGGCATCTGTGGCATGATTGCGTTTTTCGGGTACGACGGGTTTTTGTACTCGATCGGTTTTCTGGCGGGGTGGGTGGTGGCATTGTTCGTCGTGGCTGAACCGCTCAAACGCCTGGGAAAGTTCACGTTTGCCGACGCACTCGACAGCCGGTTTCAATCGCGGGGCATCAAGCTTTCGGCCGCAGTCAGCACTTTGGCGGTCAGTCTGTTTTACCTGATCCCGCAAATGGTGGGGGCGGGGGCGCTCATCAAGCCGTTGCTCGGTTTTCCCCACTGGGCCGGGGTCGTCATGGTCGGTTCTGTCGTGGTGCTGATCGTCGTGACTGCGGGAATGGTGTCGACGACTTACGTGCAGTTCATCAAGGGGTCGTTGCTCGTGTTCTTCAGTGGCGTGCTGACCGTGCTGATTCTGAACCGGGGCCTCGTGATCGACGCCCGCCCCGAGTCGATGACGCCGCAAACGATGACGGTTGGCCCCGGTGGGCGCGAACAGGTCAACGGCTTGCCGCACGGGCTGCAACCGGGCGAGGCCGATTACCGCCCCGTGGGCCATGTCAGCCGCCTGCCAGACGGCGGCAGCCGCACCGGCCCGCTGGGGCCGCTCGACTTTCTGACGACGTTGCAACACAGCGATGTCGTCCAGTGGGATAAAAAGGTCGAACAGCACTCCGGGCGCACGACGACGACCTACAGCCCGAAAGTCACGCCCGGCAGCGACATCCTGCGGCCGGGCAACAGCCCGTTGTTCAAGGGCCTGCGCGGCTCCGCGATGACGCCCAAACTCAATTTCCTGTCATTGATGCTGGCCCTGTTTTGCGGCACGGCGTCGCTGCCGCATATTCTCATTCGCTATTACACGGTGAAAGACCAGGCCGCCGCCCGCAAGAGCACAGTCGTGGGCATTGCGGCGATTGGCTGTTTTTATGTGCTGACGCTGTACATCGGGTTGGGGGCCATGACTAGCGGCGCGATCGATGTCACCAACAGCAATATGGCGGCCCCGCTGCTGGCCCGCAGCTTTGGTGACCTGTTGTTCGCAGTGATTTCGGCGATTGCGTTCACGACGGTTCTGGGGACGGTCAGCGGGCTGATCGTCGCCGCCAGCGGAGCGGTGGTGTACGACCTGCTCATTGGTTTCCTGCGGGTCGAGCTGCCGGACCATGCCAAGGTGCGCGTGGGCAAGGTGGCGGCGACCGTGGTGGGGCTGGTGGCGATTGTGCTGGGCATTCTGTTTGAAAAGATGAACGTCACGTTTCTGGTGGGCTGGGCGTTTAGCGTTGCGGCCTCGGCCAACCTGCCGTCGCTGGCCATGTTACTGTTCTGGAAAAACACGACCAAGCAGGGAATTACCGCGGCCATCGTGGTCGGCATGGTTTCGTCGCTGGCTTGGATTCTGGCTAGCGGCGATACGTACAAAGACGTCTACGGCCTGCCCCCAGAAACGGCGGTCGTGCCCTTCAGCCAGCCGGGCCTCGTCACGATTCCCCTGGGTTTTGCCGTGCTCGTGGGGGTGAGTTTGATGACGCAGCGCACCGGCACCGCCGCAGCGATTGCCCGCGCGGCGGCCGAGCCCCGCCAGGCCTGACGGCGCACGGCATCGTTACGGAGTCGAATGTTGGACACACCGCCCGAAGACAGCCGTCGTGCAAAGACCTGCCAGGCGGGCGCCCTGTACGCGGCGATGATCGTGGCGACCGTGGCCGCGTTTGTGATCATTCGGCACTTTGGCGAATCGCAGCCGGGTCGCCCGGCTCCAGCGGCTGACAGCCGCGGCGCTGCGCAGCCCACTGGCGGCAACCAATTGCTGCCGCACGTGCTCATCGGGCTGGCAGCCGTGGTCGTCGCGGGGCGGGTCGTGGGCGGCGTCTTTCAGTATCTGGGGCAGCCGCCGGTGATTGGCGAAGTGATTGCCGGAATACTGCTCGGGCCGTCGTGCCTGGGCCGAATCTCGCCGGCCGCGGCGGCGTGGGTCTTGCCCGAGGCGATCGTCCCAATTATGGGGGTGCTGGCGCAGTTGGGGGTGATTCTGTACATGTTCGTCGTGGGCCTCGAACTTGACATCGGGCTGCTGCGCCAACAGGGCCGGGCGATTGTCGCTATTTCGCACGCGAGCATCACGGCGCCGTTTCTGCTGGGGGCACTCTTGGCGCTGGGGGTTGCCCCCACCTTGGCCGGCCCGCACGGACAGTTCACAGTGTTTGCCCTGTTCCTCGGGGTGGCCATGTCGATTACGGCGTTTCCCGTATTGGCGCGAATCCTGACCGATCTCGGCCTGAGCCGCACGCCGCTGGGCGTTGCGGCCCTGACTTGCGCCGCGACCGATGACGTGACGGCCTGGTGCCTGCTGGCCCTGGTTGTCGGCGTGGCCAAGTCGCAAATCGGGGCGTCATTCACCGTCATCGTCCTGACGCTGGTGTATATCGCCGCAATGTTTCTCGTGGTGCGGCCGATGCTGTTGCGGCTGACTCCACGGGCTGACGACAGCCCGCCCACGCGCGGCATGTTTGCCGCGTTGCTGGTGGGGTTACTGATTTCGTCGCTGGCGACCGAGTGGATTGGTGTTCATGCGATTTTTGGGGCGTTCGTGCTGGGGGCGGTCATTCCCCATGACAGCCCCGTGGCCAAAAGCCTGATCGAGCGGGTCGAAGACGTCGCTTCCGTTCTGTTCCTGCCGGCGTTCTTTGCCTTCACCGGCATGCGCACGCAGATCGGGTTAATTTCGAGCGCGGGCGGCTGGCTGCTGTGCGGCGCGATCATTGCCGTCGCGACCACGGGCAAGTTCGGCGGCACGCTGGCCGCGGCGCGGTGCACTGGTTTCAGTTGGCGCGATGCGGCGCAATTGGGGGTGTTGATGAACACGCGGGGGCTGATGGAATTGATCGTCCTCAACATCGGCCTCGACCTGGAAGTGATCTCGCCAACCCTGTTCGCGATGATGGTGGTCATGGCCATCGTCACGACCACAGCCACGACGCCCGTGCTGAAACTGCTGACGCCAAAACGTCAGGCGGCCACTCACTGACGCGGCGCGGCAATCGGCCGCGTCAGGGCGGGGCGGGGTTTTCACTCACCAAGTAGGCGAGCAGGTTCCGCAGTTCGGCAGAAGTTTTGACAAGCCCGGCGGGCATGGGTGAGATTTTCGCCCGGCTGCGGTCTTCGACGTCGGAAACGGCAATTGTGGCATGTGTCGCGTCGGGCAACAGCAAATCCAGTTGTCCGGCTGTTTCGTTTATGACTAACCCGGTCACAACACGGCCCTGTGTGGTCACGACAACCGTGGCCTGAAACGGCTCGGCGATCTGTTTGCTCGGCAGCAATACCGATTCAACAAGATGCACGATGGTAAACCGCCGCCCCGCTTCGGCCAGGCTCGGCGCTCCGCCGCCCTGTTGTTGCGGGGTGATCGCATGGCATTTGGCGCACCCCAGGCTGCCGAACAGTTTGCGTCCTTCGGGCACATTGCCCTGGCGGACTTCGCCCACCCAATCGAGCGCCAGCATTTCGGGTGGAATGTCAACGCCTGCCTGTCCGGCTTTGAGCCTTTGTGCGAGCTCTGCGCCGTCGAGTTTGTCAGGCAACTCGGCCGCGACGCCATCGCGCGCCTGGCAGAGCACGCCGATGCCGGTCGAATCGGCGCCGCACTCGACCTGCACGACGACGTCGTTGCTACCCGGCTGGGCGTCGAGCAGCAGGTTGACTATGCCGCCGCTTGCTGCGGGCGCCGCCTCGATGGGCTTAGCGTTGTGCCACACGGCGACCGTGTCATGGGTTTGCAATTGCAGCAGTACGAGTTGACGGCTGAGGCTTTGCAGCCGCAAGAACAAAGTGTATGACGAACGCCCTTCGCGCCGCGGCGGGTTCGGCCAGCCAAAGCGGCCGGCCGTGCCCGCGAGCGGTTGCCAGTTCAGATTGCGGCCTCCCTGCGTGAACTCCGCAGTGAGGTCGACCGCCCCCTGGCTGGGCGTGCGCGAGGGATCGCCCGGGCCGGCCGCAAACGGGCCGACGGACCAGCACTGGGCGATGTCGCGCCGTGGAGCACCGGCCAGCGACGCCAACCGAATCCGACGCTGCGTGCGGGCGATCATCGGCTCGGCCTGCGGGTCGTGCAACAGGCCCAGAAAATACGCCGCCTGCAGCGCCACGGCGGGTTCAGCATCATCGAGCGCCCGGGTGAGCAATTCGAACAGCGTCAGCGATTCGCCTGCGGGGCGCGCCAGGTTCCAGCGTTGGGCCGCAGTGTAACTGCCCACCCGGCCCAGGTCGCGCAGATCGATCGCGCCCGGCATATCGGCAAATCGCTGGTTCACATGGAAGAACGCATTTTCAGCGGGGTAAAACAGCGGCAAGGCCTCGGGAGGCACATCGTCGGCCGGTGGTATCGTCAGCCGAAATCCGGCGGCAAGTACGGCGGCTAACCGCGCACGCCCTGCATGCGACTCGGCCAATGCTGTCAGAGCCGAAGTGCGCGCACGTTGCGCCAGCAGCCGGGTGGCCGTTTGCCGCAAATAGCTGTCTTCGCTGGCGGCCAGGCGGGCCACCTGATCGACCGGCAGCGACTCCGGCGACTTGAAGTAATGTGCCAGCGCCGCCAATTGCACCGGGGGAGCGGCGTCGGTCAGCGCGGCTTCAAATACTCCTGGCGACGCGAGCTGAGGGAATTCCGTCAGAACGCGAATCGCCACCAGCCGCAATTCAGCCTGCGCGCTGTGGGCCAGCTTTTGCAGTTCCTGGCCCGCCTGGGGAGTTGCCGAGGCGCCGGCGAGCCACGGCAGGTGCATCTGCGCCGGGTCGCCAGGGGCGGCGTCGGCCAGCCGGCGCGCGGCTTCGTCGAGGCGCGGGCCGCCCCGGCGGAGTAACTCGACATGCGCTTGCGATCGGCGATCGGCTGAGGGGCTCGACAGGCGCGGCCACAATTCGGCGTCGGCGAGATTGGTGATCTCGTAAGGCTCGAACGGATGGGTCGCGGGGTCATCGGCGCGGGTAATCATGGTCAGGTCGCTGACGCAATGCGGCGTAACAACGTTGCCCCCGAGGTACAGGCTCGTGACAAACACGCGTCCGCCGCGGCCCACCGCGACACCCACCGGGCGAGCCTGGTGTTCGCCGGTGGCAAATACGGCATCATCAGCGGCAAAACTGGCGCCGCGCGGCTGGTAGGCATGGCGGGCCACGGCCATGCGATCCCACCGGCACAAGAGCAGGCTGCCGCGCAGATCGCCCGGCAGATACGGGTCGTCGTAATACGCCAGATCGCACGGAACGCCTCGACCCAGCACTGCTGACATCGGTTCGAGCAGGTCGGCCCGATCGGGACTTTTGGAGGCGATCCAGCCGCGCGGCCAGGCAAAATCGGCCTGAGGGGTGACATGCAGCAGCCGGGCGGGGGCGTACTGGTCGGCCCGGCTTTCGTGGTCGTTATCGTTGGTAAACAGGTTCCATTGCCGGTCGAACGCCAGGCCCACTGGCCCGCGCAGCCCGCCAGCAACAACTTGCAACCCGGTTCCGTCGGGGTGCACGCGCAGCACGCCGCCTGCGCCAGTGTACGGCGTGCGCGTGCCCTCGGGTTGGCTGAACAGGGTCCAGTGACCCCAGTGGTCGGGGCGGTTCCAGTCGCCGTAGTTCAGCAGCGGGTCGCCGTGGTTCAGGTACAGGTCGCCTTCGGGGCCCCACGCCAGGCAATGGAAACTCACGTGATAATCCAGCGGCACGCCCCACACCAGGCGGCGGGGCGCCAGGCCCTCATGCCGCGTGCGGCCTTCGGGGAACAGGTACAGGGCGTTGTTGGCGAGCACATACAAATCCGGGCCGCGAAACTCGATGCCGATAATCACCGAATCGGGCGGAAACCGAAACAACTCGCGCCGCGCCGCATATCCCCCCGCCGCATTCGGCTCGAAGAGGAACAGCGCCTCGCGGCCGCCGACAAACACCCGCCCCGCGCTGTCAACCTTCACCGCCATGTAGGCGTCGTCTTGCGAGCGGTCAACCAGAACCGCCTTGAGCCGCGGATCGGCGGGCGTCAGGTGATTGCCCGGCGGAACCGGGGGAGCGTTGGAATTCACGTCCCCGGCAACCTTCGCCGGGTTGTTCAGCGTCGAACGGTCTGAAGCCGGCACACCGGGCGCGGCAAATAGCCACAAACCCAGGGTTCGGTCGTCGACGGCCGGAATGTTTTCCTGAACGCCAGCAATATTGCGTACGCCGCGGCTTAACCGCACCCATGCCAGTTCGCCATCGCAACCGATGCCCCCTTCGACAAGCCGGCCAAACGCCAGCCCGCCGGGCGCGATTGGTTTGTCGAGCCAGGTGACGGGCTGGTCAGCCGCCAGTTTGCCGTCGGCGAACAGCCGGACGCGATTGCGCTCGAACTGCATGGCCAGAGTGTGCCAGGTTTTATCGCACGCCTCGGATTGCGAATGCACATGATCGGGGGTGGCGCCGGGCAGGTACACACTGAACCGCCCCGTACCCGCCATGGTAAACAGTTCCCAGTGAGCGCCCGATGACTTCGGATCGCTGGCGACGAGAATGTTGTAACCGGTCTTGCCCTTCAGGCGGGCCCGGCATTCGACCGTGAGCGGCGGCTCGCGATACTCAGCCCGCCCTTCAGCCAACCACCCGCCGGCTGGCGTAGGCGATGCCGGCGCGGCGACGCCCGGCGTGCGCAATTTCGGCCGCGGCCGTGCCGGCTGACCGACCAGTTGCGGCAGCAGCCAGTCGAGGCCGTCGAGGTTGTCCAGCAGGCGGGCCTCGGCGTCATCCTGGGTGTGCCCCAGAATTCCGATCGGCCCGCGATAATCACTTTCGCGAATGGTCTTCAACAGCGCCAGGTCCAGGTTGCCCTGGCCCAGCGGCAGGATTTTGTTCCCGTGGCGGTCACCTTCAGGAATCATGCCATTGAGGTTCAGCACCAGCAGATGTGGCTGCATTTTCTTCAGCAGCTCTGGAAACCGCGCCAGGTGGTCGTGCCCATGATGCAGGTTGTAGACGATGCCCACATTCGGCAGGTTCAGTTCGGCAATGACAGCGAGCTGGTTTTCGGGTTCGCCGAACCAGCCGCCGTGGTTGTACAGGCCCACCGTGCAACCGATTCGGGCGGCTTCGACGGCGATCGGGCGAATTCGAGCCGCTTCGGCAACAACCCGCTGCCGCTGGTCAGCGTCCGTTTTGGTTGGCTCGCCCCCGCCCGTGACCCAGAGTTGCGGCTTGAGGCCGCGCCGGGTCAGCGCGTCAAGAATGAACCGGCCGTCGCGGTCAAGGCCCGACGAAAACCAGACCGCATCGAGTTGCACTTTGTGTCGGGCCAGGGCGTCGAGCTCCTGCTCGAAGGTGGGCAAATGCTCGGCCCGCCAGTCGTAGGCAAAATGCCGAAAGCCGAGACGTTCGAGCATTGCGGCCCGGTCTTCCGGCCCGCGCCGCTGGGCATCGAAGGGAACGATGCACCAGGCCACAAGATTCTCACGGGCGTACAGCGCCGGCCCGCCGCGCTGCGGCGCATCCTGACCAGTCAACGGGTTGGCCAAACCGGCCAGCAGCGCCGCAAAGAAAAGGGGTGAAACCGTCAAAAATTGAAACAACACGCGGGGTAATGGCATGCGTTGCACCTGGCCGGAATCGGTCGACTCGGGCTTGTCAAAAAACTGGAAAAAAACTCCACACTCTTTGAGTTGGGGCGCGGCGCCGCCGCATCGAGAATACCCTGTTTTACACCCTCGGCGAAAGGGATGCTGATCGTCGCCCGCCGGCGTGTGTTTCACGGTTCGAGGCGCGCGCCTGCAGCGTTGGAGCCGGTTTGGTAAATGACGAGCGACACGGGACCGAACAGGCCGCCGGGAGCGGAACCTGGGGGGGGGGGTGGGCCCAAGGTGATGATCAGTTCGTCATTGCCCACGAGATAATCGGTGACGTCAAGCGACTGCCGGCTTGCGGTGCAGTGCAACGGGCCCAGGGGCTGCCCGTTGATGATCACGAACCCTTCGCCACCGACACCATCGAATTCCAGGCAAACACGTTCTTCGACGTCAAGATTCGTCGGGCGATGAAACTTTCTCCGGAATTCGACGTGCCCCTGGTAATCGCCCACCACGTCGCGCCAGGGTGCAGGCAGCCGCGCGGTGCCTGCCGGGGGCCGAACGACAAGCGGCTCGCCAGCGTTGCGTCGCGCGTCTTCGCCGGCGGGGGAACAAACCGGTGCGAAATGCCAGGGGCCGCGCAGTTGAATTCGATGAGGACGCATAGTGCGTGGCGGTTCGCGGCCGAGGGGGTATGGAATCGTGGCCTTGAGTCATAGAAAAATCGTCGAGTTTCTGCAACCAGCCGGCATTATTTACGGCGTCGCACGCCTGGCTCGGGCGCACGTGGTGCGTTCATTGATACACGGCCGTCGTCTGCATGCCATCGCTGCCGCTGCGGCTGAATTCGCTGCGAAAGTGCGGGAATTCGCGGAGCTTGCCCTGCATTTTGACATTCGCCATGAACACGGCGGCCAACGGCTTGTGGCCGTGTGCCAGGGAGTTATTGAAAAAAATGCGGGGAATTTCCGGTGATTTCACTTGAAAAACAAACCTCCGCCGGGGAATACTGCCCTAGAGCGCGTGCCGCGTTCGGCCTCCATGGGGGCCGAACGCCATTCGCAGGAATGATGCAAGACGGCACGGAGCGAGGTCATGATGACGGTGAGCGAGCAACAGAATGCTCTGGTAGAAATCGACGAACGCGGGGCGATCGACCGCGTGCTGCGCCTGATCGCGATTCGCGGCAAAAGCGGCGAAGAATCAGCAGTCGTCGAGTTCATTCGCAGCGAACTCCTGCAGGCCGGAGTTCCCGCTTCGGCAATTTCGGTGGATCAGGCACATCGCAAAAGCCCCGCGGGTGGCGAAGTCGGTAACCTGATCGTCAGCCTGCCTGGCGCCAGGCGGGGCGGGCGGCGATTGCTCATGGCCCATCTCGACACCGTCCCGCTTTGCGTGGGGTCGCGCCCGGTGTTGCAGGGCGACGTGATTCGCTCGTCCGACCCGACCACGGCGCTTGGGGGCGACGATCGCGCGGGGGCCAGCGTCGTGCTGACTGCCATTCTCGAAATCCTGGCGCACAAGTTGCCGCATCCGCCGCTGACGTTGTTCTGGCCCGTGCAAGAGGAAATCGGCCTGTACGGGGCGCGGTTTGTCAGCCTGCCAAAGCTCGGCAACCCGCGGATGTGCTTCAATTGGGATGGTGGGTCTGCGGCCAGCGTGTGCATTGGCGCCACCGGGTCGTTCGACCTGGAAATTGTCGTCGAGGGCATCGCCAGCCATGCAGGGGTGCACCCCGAAGGCGGCGTAAGCGCCATTGCCGTTGCCAGCCTGGCCATTGCCGACCTGCAACGCAATGGTTGGCACGGTCTGGTGGTCAAAGGCCGCCGCCGAGGTACGAGCAACATTGGCATCATTCAGGGGGGCGATGCAACGAACGTGGTGACCTCACGTGTTGAGGTGCACGGCGAAGTCCGCAGCCATGATTCGAAATTCCGCCGACAGTTGGCCGATGAATTTCGCCGGGCCTTCGAGCGGGCCGTCAAATCCGTCAAAAATGATACCGGCCAAATGGGGCGGCTCGACTTTCAGGCCGAACTGAAATACGAATCGTTCCGGCTGGACGAAACCTCGCCCTGCGTGCAAGAATCAGTGCGCGCGATTGCCGCCGCAGGCGGCCGACCCGAGTTGCGAATCAGCAACGGCGGGCTCGACGCCAACTGGCTCAGCGCGCGGGGTTTGCCCACGGTCACGCTGGGGTGCGGCCAGCAGGACGTGCATACGGTTCGAGAACGTTTGAATGTTGCCGATTATCTTCAGGCCTGTCGGATTGGCGTATTGCTGGCCCAGGGCGGCTGAACGGGCGTTTGCTATTTCCGGCCGGTTCGTAATACGATAAACTTGCAGTTGCGATGCAGAACATGTTGGCCTCAAACAGGTTGGGCTGGTATTGATCGTTCGGTGTGGCCGAGGCCTTTGGCTTCAGGGGTTCCTTTTGTCAGTTCCTGTTCAGTAACAGGGTCATTTTTCTTGCAGTCAGGTTCAGAGCAAATCACTCCGGCGGCGGCGGTGCTTGCGCAAGAGGCGTGGGAGACCTTGCGGCACCAGGTGAATGCGCGCCTTGAGCACTATCTTGAGCCCTTGGTCGACTGCCCGGTGCGGCTGCAACAGGCCATGGCCTACAGCCTGCTGGCCGGCGGGAAGCGGCTGCGCCCCATTCTGGTGCTGCTGGCGTGCGAAGCCTGCGGCGGCGAGGTAGAGACCGCGATGCCTGCGGCCTGCGCCCTCGAAATGGTGCACACCTATTCGCTGATTCACGACGACCTTCCGGCGATGGACGACGACGACCTGCGCCGTGGCCGCCCCACGAATCACGTCGTGTTTGGCGAAGCCCTGGCGATACTTGCCGGTGATGGGTTGTTGACTCTTGCGTTCGAAATCGTCGCTGCCGATGTGCGCCCGGCGCACGTCGCCGCCGCCTGTTGCGTCGATCTGGCCCGCGCGGCGGGCCGGGTGGGCATGGTGGGGGGGCAGGTGGCCGATCTCGAAGCCGAGGGCGGCGGAGTGGCATCGCTGGCGCAGCTCGAAGGAATTCACCGCCGCAAGACGGGCAAACTGCTGGGCAGTGCGCTGACGCTGGGCGCGCGGGTCGCGCAGGCCGAAGACGAAATGCTCGCTCGCCTGTCGAACTATGGGCGGTGCCTGGGCTTGGCGTTTCAGATTACCGACGACCTGCTCGACGTGCGCGGCGATCCGTCGATGATGGGCAAGGCGACTCAAAAAGACGCGGCGCATGGCAAGTTAACTTACCCCGCATTATTGGGCGAAGACGCAAGCCTGGCGCGAGCCCGCGATTTGATTGCCGAAGCGTGCCGATCAATTGCCCCCTTGGGCGAACGCGGCCAGCGGCTGGAAGCCCTGGCACATTTCGTTCTAGAAAGAGACCATTGATGAAGAACGAACTGCTTTCACGGATTGAGACTCCCGCCGATTTGCGCACGCTGTCTGATGACCAGCTTCAGCAATTGGCCGACGAAATGCGCGAGGCGCTGTGCTGCGTGGTCAGCGACCGCACAGCGCACTTTGCCAGCAACTTGGGCGTGGTCGAGTTGTGCATCGCTTTGCACCTCGTGTTCGATTTTGCGCACGACCGCCTGATCTGGGACACGGGCCACCAGATTTACCCGCACAAACTGATTACCGGGCGCTACCACGAGTTTCCCTCAATTCGCCAGAAGGGCGGGCTGATGGGGTACCCCAACCCCGCCGAAAGCCCTTACGATCTGTTCATGACGGGCCACGCCGGGTGCAGCGTTTCTACTGCGCTTGGCCTGAAATCGGGCGACGACCTGCTCAGCCGCGAGCCGCGCCGCGCTGTCGCCGTCATTGGCGACGGCGCCCTGCCTTCAGGAATCGTCTTCGAGGCGATGAACAACGCCGCCGGGCTTGAAAAAGACCTGCTGGTCATTCTCAACGACAACAAAATGGGCATTTGCCCCCGCGTCGGCGGGTTGGCCCGGTACCTCGACCGTGCCCGGACGGCGCCCATTTACGGCGAACTCAAGCGCGACGTGGCGTGGGTCCTGAACAAGGTGCCGCTGGTGGGCGACGCGGTCGAACGCGTGCTGTACCAGGCGAAAGAGGCGCTCAAGGCGTCGTTGCACGGCGGGATGCTGTTTGAGGAAATGGGCTTTCGGTACATTGGCCCGATCGACGGGCACGACCTGAAGTCGCTGCGGGGCTACCTCGAAATGGTCAAGGACCTGAAAGGCCCGGTGCTGCTGCACGTATTCACCGAAAAGGGGCACGGCTTTCGCCCTGCCTGCGAAGACCCCGTCTTGTTTCACACCCCGCCCCCCTTCCTGCGCGAACGCGATGAAATCGTGTCGGTCAAAAAAAGCGGCGGGCGGGCCTACACCGACGCCGTCAGCGATGCGATTTACACTGCGATGCAGCATGACCCGCGCGTCGTCGTGCTGACGGCCGCGATGTGCGAAGGCAACAAACTCGGCCGACTGCGGTCGGATTTTCCCGATCGATTCTTCGACACGGGCATTTGCGAAGGCCA
>JAJXXL010000191.1 GCA_021781115.1 Planctomycetota bacterium | reverse complement strand
GCGACCAGTGCCCCCCGGGCCGCGCCGGGCTCGACAAGTTCCATTTGCTGCAACACCAGCCCGGCGAGGGCGGTGTCATCGGCCGGCGGCGCAACGCCGGTGGCGGCCGGGCGCGGCACAGCGACACCGGGCCGTTCGAATGCCGCGCCACGACTGCCGCCGGGCGGTACGGCCGCCGTCGGTTCGAGCGGCAATCTCAATTGCGCGGCGGCCAGGTCGCGCGCGGCGGCCCACAGGTCGGTAGCGGTTACGCCCGCCGGCGCCAATTTTTCGCAAATCTGGTTCAGGGCGTGGTTCAGATAATCGTACGGGTCGGGGGGGTGCACGCTCAACCGCTTCGTTCGCGCCCCGGCATAGGGGGGCAGTTCGCGAATTTCTCCGGCCGCCAGCAATTGCGCCGCCAGCCGGCTCCGCCGGTCTTGCGACATTTCACGCAGCGGGGCGGTCAGGGCTTGCGCCAGTTCCGACCGGCTGCGCGGGCGTTCGGCCAGCAACCGCAGCACGACCACGCGGGCGTACTCGCCCATCGGGCGCGTCCAATAGCGTGGCGATTTGCCGCCATACGGCGCAAACTGAAAGACTGTGCCGGCTGCCGTTTGGTCATTCAGCCAGGCCACGACCTGCTCCAATGTGGTCGCCGCAGGCGGACCGGCACGTTTCAAGACCTGGCTGGCGGTCAGAGGCCCGTCGGCCTGGTGCAAGATGCTGCGCACGGCGGCCCAAATGGCGGGCTCTTCGACATCAGCCGGTGCAAGCGACATGGCAAGTTCCATCACGGGTCCGAAATCCGCGTTCGGCGCACCAAGGTCGTGGCGGCTCAACGCACTCGAACCCGCATTTTATCGGAACGCCATCAACGCCTCAACGTGCATTTTGAAGGGGTGGCCGGCGCGTCTCGACGCCCGCCGCAGTCTGCCACGCGACGGAATGATTTCAAGCCCTGTTGTTCGGTCAGATCTGCACGTTCAACAGGCTTCCGCTGGCGGCGGCCAGGGTCATGCCCGCATCAGCAGCGGTCATCGCGTACGCCCCCGCCGCCGCGAATTGGTTGAAATTTTGCAGCAGATTCAGCCCGGCCTGGCTATTGAGCAACCCCAGGGCCAGAGCGCCCTGCGTGTGTGTGTGCGAGGAATTCGAATTGTTCAGCAGCCAGAGCGCCAACAGAATCTCGGCAGAACTGAACCCCTGGAGCAGATTGACCAGGCTCTGAAGCTGCGTCGCGGCCATTCCTGAAAGCAGGTTGGCCGGGTTCATCAGTGCCGCGGGGACTGCGCTACTGCCAATCGTCGAAACGCCCGCCATTTGCGAGCCCCCCAACTGGGCCGCACCCGCCGCACCACAGAAGGCGCCACCAATTGCTCCAACGTTCATCGACGGGCACTCCCTGACTGAGAAAACTTGGCGATGCGCACTGAACCGCGTCGACGGGCGCGGCGGTGGTGCGCAGCATCTGCCGGAGCAAACGCTGGGCCAAATGGCCCGGCGACAGGGCGATGCCGCGACGAAATGGATTGCCCGCCCTGCGGGCGTTGAGCCGTGAAACGCGGCATCAGGCCCCAATGCCCGCAAAATGACGGCTGTGGCCTTGCGGGCCTGGGCAGCCATCATGGGGCGGCGAATTTCGGCTGGCGAAGCCCGGCCGGCGGCAGTGCCGTTGCAGGCTGTTGCCGTTTGGCGACGCGATGATTTCGCGGCGTGTGGCGCGGTTGCGAAACCGCGACAATTGCCTGCGGCCGGTGCAACCCGTATAACTGGAGTTTGTCGGCTGCGTACGCACAGGTTTGCCTGCAAACCGCGGCGGGCGGCGTCGGCCTGATTCGAGTTTCCTGAACGTCCCCCGTAATGTCGCACGAATTCATGGCTCAACAATCACTCTGGATCTGCAACGGCGACGAAAAAACCTTTGAGAAAGAGGTGCTGCAACGGTCAAACGAATTGCCCGTTGTTGTCGATTTCTGGGCGACCTGGTGCGGCCCCTGTCAGCAACTCGGGCCGATTCTCGAATCGCTGGTAGTGGAATACGACGGTCGGTTTCTGCTCGTCAAGGTCGATGTCGACCAGCAGCCCAACCTGGCCGCCGCCTTCGGTGTGCAGTCGATTCCCCACGTGTTCGCTCTCCGCAATGGGCAACTCGTCGATCAGTTTCAGGGGGTTGTCCCTGAAGACCAGATTCGCCAGTGGCTGGATCGCATGCAGCCCTCGCCCGCCGAGCAGTTAGTCGCCGAGGCGGCCCGGCTCGAATCAGAAGACGCCTCTGCCGCCGAGTTGAAGTACCGCGAAGCGATCGAGTTGTCGCCGGGCGATGACCAGATTCGTATTCATCTGGCGCGGCTGCTGCTGAAGCAGCATCGCGATGCTGACGCCCGCCAGATCATCGCCGACCTCGAAGCCCGGGGCTTCCTTGAACCCGAAGCCGAAAACATCAAGGCCGAGCTGGAGCTGCGCACCGCGGCCGGCGAATCGGGCGGTGTCGCCGAGTGCCGGGCCGCCGTCGCTGCTGCGCCGGGCGACAAGTCGCTGCAACTGAAACTGGCCGATGCCCTGGCGGTCAGCCAGCAGTATCAGGAGGCGCTGGAGATCTGCCTCGAACTGGTGCGCACCGAAGCCGGGCCGATTCGCGAAGAGACGCGGGCCACGATGGTCAACATTTTCAAAATGCTTGGCCCCGAAGCCGAACTTGCCCGAACTTACCGCCGCAAACTCGCCACGGCTCTGTACTGACACCGGCCCTGGCGGCACCTGGTGGCGCGTCGAACAGCACGGCCTGCCTGGGTTGCAGCGCACCCGTCGTGGCCGTGGTGCGCAACGCAAGAGGTGTTTGACTGCCAGCTAAAACCGCGCTTTGCGCGATGCCAGGTATTCGAGCAACGCCTTGTCGAACGGCTGGCTCGTATCGAGCGGCACGTAGTCGATGCGGGCCGCGAAGAGTTCACGGCGATAGTCGGCCCGCAATTGCTCGACCGCATCGATGTAATCGGCCCGAATGCCCGAGGCATCGACCGTCAGCGTTTCGCCTGTTTCCGGGTCGCAGAATTCACACAACCCTTCGAACGGAAACCGCACTTCGGCTTCGTCAAGCACATGGAACACGATCACGTCATTGCCGGCATGCCGCAAGAGACGCAGTGATTCAATGATCGGCCCCGGCTCGGCGAGCAGGTCTGAAAACAGCATGACCAGGCTGCGGTGCCTGATGAGCGCCGCAATACTCCGCAAATTCCTGGCGATTTCGGTGGGGCCGGTCGGCCGCAGTTTTGAAAGCAGCGCCAGGATATTGGCCAATTGGGTGCGTTTGCTGTGCGGGGCCAGGCTACTGCGAATTCTTTCGTCAAACGTGATCAGGCCCACTGGATCCTGCTGGTGAATCATCAGGTAGCCGAGCGCCGCCGCCAGACACACCGCGTATTCGAATTTCGTCAATTCCTGGCGATAGGTGTACGCCATGCTTTCCGACAGGTCCATCACCAGGTAGCCGGTGATATTGGTTTCGGCCTGATACTTCTTGATGTAAAACCGGTCGGTCTTGGCGAACACCAGCCAGTCAATGTCCTTGGGGTCGTCGCCCTGGGCGTATCGGCGGTGCTCGCTGAACTCGACGCTGAAGCCGTGAAACGGGCTGGCGTGCAACCCGCTCAGAAACCCCTCGACGATGAACCGCGCCCGCAGATCGAGCCGGGCCACCGTGCGAATCACCTCGGGCCGGAGATACTGTTCGGCGGTGGGCATGCAATCAGGCTCACGGAACTGCGGGGCCCGCGCTGCGATTTCAGCCGCCCGGCAGTCAGGGTTGAAACGGCGAGCGCGTCACTCATACTTGGGGACGGTGGGCTCAGGAATTTCGGCGATCAGGCGTTCGATGATGTCTTCGGTCTGGAGGCCTTCGGCCTGGGCCTGAAAGTTTGTCGAAATGCGGTGCCGCAACACGGGTACGGCCACCTTGCGCACATCGGCCAGGGCCACGCTGGGGCGACCGTCCATCGCCGCGATGGCCTTGCCCCCCGCCAGCAGGTACTGCCCGGCGCGGGGGCCGGCGCCCCAATCGACAAGCTCCTTGACGAACTTGGGGGCGGAAGCGTCGGCGGGCCGCGTGGCTCGCACAGATCGGA
>JAJXXL010000270.1 GCA_021781115.1 Planctomycetota bacterium | reverse complement strand
CCAATCAGCCCCACGTCGGCAATTACCTTCAGCTCCAGTGTAATGTGGCGTTCTTCACCCGGCTTGCCCGGCTCAAACTCGCGCGGGGCGCGATTGGTCGAAGTCGCGAAATGTTTGTTCCCGCGGCCGCCGAACCCGCCCGCAGCCACAATGACGAAATCGCCCTCATTCACGAGGTCTTTGAGCACATGGCCTCGCTCGCCATCGCGAATCAGCGTTCCCGTCGGGACGAGGATGACCAGGTCGTCGCCCTTGCGGCCGGTGCAGTTGTTGCTCTGGCCCGCCGAACCCCCGCCGGCCCGCCAATGCTTGTGGCCGGCAATTGCAGCCAGACTGTCGACATTGCGTTCGGCCCGGACGATGACGTTGCCGCCGTCGCCGCCGTCGCCGCCATGGGGGCCGCCCTTGGGGTTGCGAAACTCCTTGCGGAAACTCATGCAGCCGTCGCCGCCGTCGCCTCCCTTGACGTATACCGTAATGCGGTCGAGAAACATCAGTGTTGAATTCTTCGGTTCAGGTGGCGATTGTCGCGGCTGCGTGGCTTTACAGCGCAGATCGTACCCGACCCGGCGCGGGAAGCCAACGGCTGGCCAGCCCGCCGCCGCACAAAACACTGCAACACACCAGGCACGCGCCGGCAAACCAGTCGCCGTAAGCCAGGTATAGGCTTGACCGCCGGTCGAGTGGCACGGTTTCGACCAGCACCGCTTCAACCTGTTTTGATTTACCGGTGGTGAGGTCGGCCGCGACGTTGCGCACGGCGCCGTCGCCGTCGATGAACGCTGAAATTCCCGTGTTGACGGCGCGGACCATCGGCAACCGGCACTCGACGCAGCGAAACGCGGCCGTAATCAGGTGCTGATCGAGTTCGCTCGACCCATGAAACCAGCCGTCATTGGTGAGGTTGACCAGAAAATCGACGTTGCGGCGGGTTCCTTCGCGGGTGATTGCCGTCGAATTCACGATCTGCCGCACCAGGTTGGGCAACGTGTCTTCATAACAAATAACGGGTGCACAACGATACCCCTTGTATTCAAACGCCACGCTGCTGCGGCCGGCGTTCAGCCCGAAGTCGCCGCGAAACGGCGTCAGCGATTGCAGCCAGGGGAAAAAGTCGATCAGCGGGATGTACTCGCCGAAAATGACGCGGTGCAGTTTGTCGTACCGCCCGGCAAAGCCGGTGTCGGGGCGTATCAGGTGGGCCGAGTTGTAAACGCGCAAGCGGTCGCGATCGGCCTCGAGCGTGGTGGCGCCGATCACGAGGGCGGCGTCGGCCATCTGGCTCATGTCAGCCAGCGTTTTATGCACGTGCTGGTCGCGCAGCCATTGGATGTTGATTTCGGGGTGCGCTTCCTGAAGCTGGGCATCAGTCGCGCCGCCGGGCGTTTCCAGGACCGGCCAGCGAAACATCGACTCGGGCCACACGATCCAGTCAGGGCGTTGCAACACGGCTCGGGCTGTCAGCGAACGGTGCCGCATGAAAATCAGCGGCCAGTCGGGCTGATCGCTGTGTGCCGTTGCCGGAAAATTGCCCTGCACCAGCGCCACGCGGGGTCCGGGCGCGAATTCAACGCCGCGCCGCCGCTCCCACCCGTAACCGAGCACGCCCCCGATCACCACCAGGCCCACCGTCACCCGCACCCATTGACCACGGGGCGAAACCTCCGGCGTACAGGCGACCTCGCCGGGCGGCAGCAGTTTGAACCGTTCGAGCCAGGCGCAAGGGGCGATTTCGGCCGCGCAACCGGCGGCCAGCGCCAGCACAAAGCTGACGCCATACGCCCCGGTCAGGTCGCAGATCTGAATCAGCCCGATCCAGCCGTGTTGCGTGTGCCCCAGAATATACCACGGAAAACCAGTCAGCAGCAGTCCGCGCAGCAGTTCCAAGCCGACCCAGACCACGGGGGCGGCGAGCATCAGTGGTACGCGCCCCCGGTGCACAGCAACGCGCGTCAAAGCCAGAAACAGCGGAAAATATGCGGCCAGGTAAACCGCCAGCGCGAACCAGGCCAGGTACATCGTGGGGTCGCCCAGCCGCATCCATTGCAACGCCGGCAGCCAGAATGTCAGGCCGCCCAGCCAGGCCACCCGGTACAGCCAGCGGGGCGAACGGGCCGGCCGCGCCAACAGCACAAGAGGAATCAGGCACACCCACCCCAGCGGGCCATAGTCAAGCGGCGTGAACGCAGCCCACATCAGGACCGCCGACAGCCCACTCAGCAGAAACACGCCGCTTGCCGGGGCCGGCGCCGAGCGCGCGGCGGCAATGATTTCCTGCGGGGTGGCGTCGCGCTGCATGGCCGCTTTCAGGGCAGGTGGCCGCGGCATGGTGAGGGTGGACATCGAAGCATCTCCTTCCCTGGAGTGGCTGGTCGAGAACCCGGAATTCCTGTCGAGTTTCAGCAGGGTTTGAGGCGGCACGGCGCACGCTACAACGGAAAGACTTCAACCTCTTCGCCCGCCCGCAAGACTTCCTCGCCGGGTGGAAATAATACCAGCGCATTGGCCTGAGCCGTGGCGCACAAATCGGCCGAGCCAACCCAGGGCACAGTCGTTACGGTGAACCCACGCGGCGTGCGCTGCACCTGGGCGGGGTGCCACGTCGGGCGGGTTCGAGCCTTGACGAAATCGCTTGCCAGTTCGGCGCGAAACGATTCGGAGGCCGCCGGTTCGATTCCCATCAGTCGCCGCAGGGCAGTGCGGACGAAGATTTCGAAGCAAACCATACTGCTTACGGGGTTTCCGGGCAAGCCGAATACGAAGCAGGGCGGGCGTTGCCCCGCATCAGCCAGGCGATTGTATACCCCGAACCAGATCGGTTGCCCCGGCTTGACGCGCACCTTGTGAAAAACCTGCCGCACGCCGATTTCGGCCAGCACCGCCGGCACGAGGTCGAGCTGGCCTGCCGAAACCCCGCCAGAGAGCAACAGCATGTCCTGCGCGAGGCCCGTCAGGATCCGGTCCTTGAGGCATTGCCGCTCGTCGCGGGCGATGCCCAGCGGCAGGGGCACGGCCCCCACCTGCCGCAACTGGGCAACGAGCAGGGTTTCGTTGGAATTGCGAATCTGGCCGGGGCCGGGCGTTTCATGAACCGGTACCAGTTCATCGCCTGTCGCCAGGACGGCGACCCGCGCGGCCGGGTAAACGGCAACGCGATGCCGGCCCAGTTCGGCCAGGCAGCCGAGTTCCTGAGCGCGCAAACGCCGCCCCGCGGGAATGACAAGCCCGCCCGCCTTCATCGACTCGCCCCGCCACAGCACGTTCGCCCCCGGTTTGACCAGCAGGCCGTCGATGGAAACCAGGTTGTCGCGGCTGTCGCCCCGCTGCGTCAGCTCGACGGGAACCACGGCGTCGGCCCCGGCGGGCAGCGGAGCGCCGGTCATGATCTGCGTGGCTTCGCCTGTGTGCAGGGGCTGGTGTGGAACCTGCCCGGCCATCACCTGTTCGATCACGCGCAGCGATACCCGGCCCGCCACAATATCGGTGCTGCGCACCGCGTAGCCGTCCATGAGGGCCTTGTCGAACGGCGGCGAATCGGCGTCGCTCACGGCATCTTCGGCCAAGACGAGCCCCAGGGCATCCGGCAGGTCGACGACCGCTCGCGGCAGCCGCACGACTTCGGCAGCCAGCGCGGCCAGAGCATCGGCAACGGTCAGCATCGGAACGGGTTTTCAGTGTCCAGTGTTCAGTGGTTCCGCCCGGGCGGGCAGGTTGAGAAAATTTTTCAGCAGGGCAATACCGGCAATGGTCAGGAAACTTTCGGGGTGAAATTGCACGCCATGCACCGGGTACCGGCGGTGCCTGACCCCCATGATTTCACGGGGGAAATCGGCGTCGGCGGTCCACGCGGTCACTACCAGGTCGGCGTGCACCGTGTCGGGTTGAACCACGAGGCTATGGTAGCGGGTGGCCTCGAAGGGGTTGGGCAACCCGGCGAATACACCCAACCCATCGTGGTGAATCAGCGAAACCTTGCCATGCATCAGCCGCCCCGCCCGAACGACCTCCCACCCGTACACCTCACCCATGCATTGGTGCCCGAGGCAGACCCCCAGGATCGGCAGGTGCGGCGCAAAATGCTCGATGACCGATTTCGAAACGCCCGCTTCGCGCGGCGTGCACGGGCCGGGCGAAATGATAATGCGTTCGGGGCGGAGTTCGGCGATTTGTTCGAGCGAAATCTGATCGTTGCGAAACACGCGCAAATCGAGCTGCGTATCGATTTCGCCCAGCCGCTGCACGAGGTTGTAGGTGAAGGAATCGTAATTATCGATGATCAAAATCATCGCATCATGCTAACAGCAGTTCGCCCGGCGATGCAACGGATTTCGATTGCCGGGCGACGGGGCACCCGGAATTCCCGTTGACATACCCGTGCAGAATTGACAGCATCCCGCCCCGGTCGTTCCAAACGCAGCCGAATTCTGGAGTATTCGATGCCAAGCAGCAAGGAAGCAATTGCCTGCACGCCGATTGCGGTTGACCCGACGAAGTTCAACCCGAGCGTCGATCTTCCGTTCGGGCTGACTGTCAACCACGTAAACCTGGCGATGACCGAGTTCGTCGAGTTTCTGGGTTTCGTTAATTCACAGCTTCACAAACGGCGGATTGAACGTCTGGAATCATTCCTGATGCCCGCAAATTTCAGCAGCATCGTTGGAGAATTCACAGCCGCGGCAATTCCCAAGTATTGCAACGGGATCGTAAGAAACAACTATCACAATGGGCATCCCGACCTCATCCCGCGTGGTCGATACACTGACGACGCAGCTCAGCACGCCAACGAGGGAGTCGAAATCAAAGCCAGCCGCCACTTGCGGGGCTGGCAGGGCCACAACCCCGAGGATGTCTGGCTCATGGTGTTTGTTTTTGACGCCAACGCCTCGCGCGATGTCGTGCGGGGAGCTGCGCCAAAGCCGTTCCGGTTTGTAAAAGTCGTGGGCGGAATGTTGACGAAGGACGATTGGACTTTTTCTGGCCGGTCAGAAACCAGCCGACGGACAATCACAGCGAGCATCAACCGCAGTGGCTTTCAAAAAATGGAAGCCAATTGGATTTATCGCTCAGAACAACAGTGATTCGCGGTTCAGGTTGCCCAGCCGCGGAACCGCGTCGATTGCCATTTCAAAATAGTCGCGCATGCGCTCGACGCCCACGCCGTGGAGGCCCAGCGCGTTGCACGCGGCAATTGTCGACCCCGAGCCCATAAAGGGGTCGGCAATGACGCCTTGACCAAGCGGCAACGCCGCCCAGCAGATTTTACGCAGAAAGGATTGCGGCTTCAGACTGGGGTGGCCCGCAATTTCGCGCTCGAGTTGCGAAGTCCGCTCGCTGGGAATGAGGTCTTCGAACGGCTGGTCATCAATCGTGCGCCGCAGGCCACCGGTTTGCCATTGTCGCAGGCATTCTCCCACAGTCATTCGGGCGGGCAGCGACTTGCGGAACAAGCCCCAGGGTTCATAGCGCCCCTTCGGCAGCGAGCACACGCCAGGAAATTCAGCCTCGGCGTTTTTGGGCCGGTCGCCACCCCGAAGGGTGCGCACCAGCCGCATGATCTGACCGCGAAATTCGAGGCCCCCGTCGACGACAGCCTCATACAACAAGTTCGCGATGAATGCATTCGTGGCCATGAACACGTGCCCGCCGGGCCGCAGTGCGCGAACGGCCAGGCGCGACCACTCACTGAAAAAAGCCCGCATGCGAGCACGCTCGGCGGCGTCGAGAGCGGTAAATCGCGGCAATGGCGATCGGCGATGACCATCGAACGAGGGGGGCACGCGCCAGACGCCCCCACTGCCCGAAGCCCGCTTGGCCAACTGGTCGTGTTCGTATTCCTTCAGTCCGTAGGGCGGGTCGGTGACAATCGCGTGCAACGAATTCTCGGGAATTCTGGCCAGCCAATCGAGGCAATCGGCATGAATGAGCCAGGATTCGCCGATTTGCCGGGCTTCGTATTCGAAATGGAAGTTGGTGTTGAACATGCTCGATCTTGACTCCCGTCCGACCTCCTGAGGCATTTCGCAAACTAGCGTATACTAATGATCATTCGTATTCAAGTAAACACTGTTTGCATTGGTGGTCGATTGTATTCGTTCAACTCGGCGGGCAACTCAGGTCGATATTGACGATTGTGTCGATCTTGCTGATACTTCCGCCGCGTTCCGATCATCGGCCCGAATCGGGGCCAAGTCATTCAGGACATTAACCAGGACCTGCTGGTTCGGCGCTCGGCTGCGCGTCTGGCGGATCGCCAGCGGTCAGGCTCGTTGCGCGCGAGCCGTGGCGCACAGAACATGGACGTACCTGAATCGGCAGTGGCGAAAGACGGCGAGGTTTCTGGAATGCGGGTGCGGGTTTCAAATCTCGGCAAATCAAAGGGGCTCGGATGAACCGACGAGCTTCTGCAGAGGAAATCCAGTTCGGGTCGGATTCGTTCCTCGATGTTCTGGCGAACATGGTCGGCATTCTGATCATTTTGCTGGTCATTTCAGGGGGGGGCGTGTTTCGCGCCCCAAAGCCCGACAGCGCTCCGGCCCCTGAACCTGAACCATCGCCCGCACCGGTTTCGGAGGTCGAACCCGCCCCAGTCCTGGCGCAAGCGCCTGGCCCTTCTGACGACGAACTCGCAGACCGCGCCGCCCGCCGCCGCGCGCGTCAGGCCGAATGGAACCAGCAACTCCTTTCAGCCCAGGCCGAGCGTGATAGCCGCCGCCGCGAACTCGAACAGCAGCAGCTCGCATTGGCCGAGGCTGATGCCCGGCTGAAACAAAAACTGGCCGGGCGGACGCAGCTCGAAAACGACGCCGCGCTGGTCGCGGCCGAAAAGGCGAAACTGGGCGAAGCCGAACGTAAGCTGCGCGATCAGGAGTCGCAACTCGCCCGCCGCGCCGCGCTGACCCAGCGCAACATCGACGAGCTGAAGAAAAAGCGGGCGGGCGTGGCGAACAAATACTCGCTGATTCCCTACGATGGCGCATCGGGCACCGCGCGGCGGCCGATTTACATTGAATGCACCGAACATGGTTATCGCATTCTGCCCGAAGGCGAGTTTCTCGGCCCGTCGGACCTGGAAGACTTCACCGAAGGATATAACCCCCTGCGGGCTGGAACCGAAGCCCTCGTACGGTACTGGAACGAAAAGCGGCAGCGGAGCGACAAGGAAGAGCCCGAGCCCTACGTGTTGCTGCTGGTGCGCCCGTCTGGAACGATGTCGTATTACCTCGCCCGATCGATGCTCAGCCGGCTCAAGACTCCGTTCGGGTACGAGTTGATTGAAGACGATCTGCCCCTGACATTTCCCGATGCCGACCCCGGCGCCAAAGCGGCGTTGCATGAAGCGCTCGTGGCCATTGCTGCACAAAAAGAGGAAGTCAAAGACAGCGTTACACCCCGCGAACTGGCCCGGATTTCCGGCGACGACCTCGACATGCCCGACGTGCGCCGCGCCGCTGAAGGCCCGGGCGGCCGAGGGGGAAATCATGGCCTGACGCCTGTTCAGAACTCGGGCATTCAAGTGCGCCGAGCCGGCACGGACAACGCATCCGGCGAGCCGCCCACCGACTTGGCAAGCGCACTGCGCGCGGGCGGCAGTGGTTCCGGCGGATTGGGCAACGTTCGCGGCGGCCGCGCGGTCACCTGGCCCAAAGGCAATGGCGGCGGAAATGGAACACGCCTTGGCATGGGGGCGGGGAAGGGGGGAACCGGCGGCGACTCGATCGGCAACGGAGCGCAAGGCGGCAACGAGTCGGGTGACGCGGCTGCCGGAACAGGAAACGGCGGCAAACGCGGCCAAGCGGGCGATGCCGGCGGTAAGGCTGTGGCGCTGGCGGGCGGGCAAAGTCCATCGGACTCGCCTGGCCGGGCTGGTACGGGGCAGGGAAATCAAACCGGTTACGGACCGCGCGGCGGAGCCGCCCGTCTCGATGGAACAGGCGGTGGTGCGAACCCCGGCCCCAAGGGAACGTTGGGCGGTGCTCGCGGCGCAGGAACCAGCGACGGCACGCAGCCGGGCGGCGGTGCACCGGCGGGGGCATCGCGGTCGGGCCAACCGGCTGGAATCGGCTTGGGTGGCAATTCGAGCCGCACGCGCCGCGGGCGATCGCGCGGTCAATCGGGCGGCGCTGCTCCAGGCGAAGACGATGGCGGTCCTGGAGCGGGGGGCGATGACGCAGGCGGCTTCGCCGAGGGAACGGGGACTCAGCCGAACGGCAAACGCCGCGGCGGTATGCAAGGTTCCGATGGAGAGCGCGGTTCGGGCGGCGGCGACCCACCCCAGTACGCGTCTCTTGGCTTGGGAAGCAACAGCGATGCGCCCGGCGAAGGCGATTCGGATGGCTGGGAACGAAGCGGCCAGCGAACCGCGCGTCAACGCGGCGGCAGCAACATGCCGCCCGAGGGCGCGCCGGGTTCCGACGGGGCCAACACCCGGTTTGGGCACATGGCCAGCGGCTCGAGAATTCGCGGCCCGGTTGCAGGCAGCCTCGACGACGAAGGCAGCCCGCAGCTTGCCCGCATTCCGGCAAATGGCAGTCGGCGCGGTCTGAATGCAATGCCATCGCCCGACGGCGATGACAGCGCTGCCGACGGCCAGGGCGGCGACGACGAAGATCCCGCCGACGGGGCGACGCCGGGGGCGTCGGGTTCGGCTGGAAAACCTGGCGGAAAAACGGGCGGAAAGCAATCGGGCCAGTCGGGCGGTAAGGGGGGCCAAACGGGTTCGGGTTCGCAATCTGGCCAACCCCCTGGCCAGTCGTCGGGCCAAAAATCCGGAGCGCCGCAGGGCCAGTCTGGCAGCGCCATGGGCGGCCAGGCAGGCAGTCTTGCACCCCCGACCGGGGGCATGCCCCAGCTACGCCTCGGCAGCCCGCCGCAACAGGGTTCGCGGAAGCGCGATGCGTCTGAAAACGATAACGGGCCAAAAAACGTGCGGTGGGGCATGTCGAACCCCAACGCCACGATTGGCCGCGAACATAAACTGGAATTGAACATCTATGCCAGGCAGGTATTGATCGGCCCGAATGACAGTGACCTCGTCGTACCGGTGAAGGATGGCGAAAAGCCCGATCCGCTGGTTGAAAAAGTGCTGTCGGGCATCGATCGGGCGTCGATCGACTGGGGGTCGCCCGGCGACAATTTCTACTGGGTTCCGCGGATCAAGTTCGTAGTGCACCCCGGGGGTAATCAGAATTACGAACGCTTGCGCGGGCCGCTGCGCGATTGGGGCTTGCAATCGTCGACGTCGTATGCGCTCGATGCCTCGCCGCATAAGAAAACCACTTCAAAACCACTGAAAAAGGTGTTGAAATGAGTCGGCGGGCCCCGCGCGGGGAAGTGATGTTCGGATCGGGGTCGTTCCTCGACGTACTGGCGAACATGGTCGGAATTCTGATTATTCTGATCGTGATTGCGGGCCAGCACGTCCCGCAACGGGCCGCGCCGAAAACCGCGGCGCCGCCCGACGTGTCGGCAGTCGCGGCCACGGCGCCGACGCTGCAGCCCGCGCCAGAGCCTGTTCCCGTTGCACCGCCCCCCGAACCCGAATCGGAGGACCCGCCGCCCGAATTCGTGGCCCAGCTCGCCAGCATTGCTGATGAAACCGCGCGACTCGCCGCGCAGGCTGCCGCGCGCGCGGCGGCGCTCGAAAAAGCTCGCGCCGCCGAATTGCAGGCCCAGAGCCACCTGGCGCAAGTCGAAAAGGAGGTTGCCGGGCAGCTCGGCGACTTGAAGCGCGAGCGCCTGCGGTTGGCCGGCTTTCAGCAGGTCGTGGGGCAAAAACGCGAAACGCTGACCGGCCTGCTCGCCGAGTTCGAAGAGTTTCAAAACGCCAAACCGGCCGGTAAGGAAATCCGGCATCATTTGACACCGATCAGCCAGGAGGTCAAAGGCGAAGAGCTCTTTTTCTGGCTGTCGGGTGGCCGTGTCGCGGCGGTACCGCTCAAGGAGTTGCACGAGCACGTCAAGACGCACTTCGAGCGGCAGAAGGACTATATCCTCAGGCACCGGCAATTTGAGGGCACGGTTGGGCCGATCAGAGGGTTTACGATGAAGTACCTGATTCAAAACCAAATGACCAGTTCCTGGCGCGAGCGACAAATGGGCTCAGGAACCGTGACGACGACGATGCCGCTGTGGCAGATCATTCCCGAGTCCGACATCGAGGCCGAAACCGTCGAAGAAGCCCTGCAACCCGGTTCGCGGTTTTCAGAAACGCTGCAGGCCGCCGCGCCCGATTCGTCGCTGACCTATTGGGTCTACCCCGACAGTTTCAAGCTGTGCCGCAAACTGCAATCGGCCGCGCATGCCGAGGGCTTTCGCGTGAGCGCGCGGCCGCTGCCGTTTGGCATTCCAATCAGCGGGTCGCCCTACGGCAGCCGTTCGGCAGGGCAATAGCGGGAACCGGTCCGTCAGGGCGCCACACATGCGGGGCTGCGGAGTCGGTGATGACCGCGACTCAGCAAATTGAAGAAGCCGGCAAGTTTGCTACAGCCCCGACTTTCGATGCCCCGGCAGTATTGGGTCGCAAGGCGGCTTTCATAACATTGGCCGCAGCGACAGGGCGTCGCGCAGTTGCAAGATTTGATCAACAAGCAACTATGGTTGCGATGGGCGTCGCTCGGTGATGATGAAGAGCGCCAAGTGCCGCCTACGATCTTCGTCGGGCGTGCTTTCATCGTTTGCGACCTGCTCGATCCAGTTCGTTGCGACACCGCGTGATTCTTCAGAAATCAACGCATCGCTGCCTACCATCAAGAGTGCACGCTGGCGTAGGTCATTGATGTTGGATACTGCGAGCGACGCGCACTGTTCCATTCGCCATAAGCGAATGATGCGATTAATGCGCTTATGAACCAGACTCTTAATCCCTTCATAGAGTGTTTCTAGGCCAATTGGCGTATCTTTTCCATGGAACGAGACGGTTGTAAACTTGAGGCGAACGAAGGCCGTATAGCCCGCGCCTGCGACCACGGCGCCAAGCCAAGGGTTTAAGTCTTTGAGATACGTCTCGCGCAAGGCGTAATATAATCCGCTGCCGAGCAATACGTTCGCGAGCACAAACCCCCACCACCATGCAAGCAACCTGAACCAAGCTGGCCACCTTAGGGTGTGGGGGGGAGCGTCGAAAACCGTGTCGAGATCACAGTAGGTAAGAATTCCTGCGGTGAGACCTGCCAATCCAACTTGACACAGTAATTCCACGTACTATCTCCGGACGGGTTCTCGTTCTTCGGGAACGATTTCAACAAAGGACGGACATCCGCGGGAAAACCATTCCGAATAGCCTGGTACGGTTCGAAGCGGCACCTTTGTGCCAACGGGAGGTGTGCCCTCGAATGAGGCAAGGGCGCGGTAAATCGCGCGGCCGACGTCAGTGACAACGTGCAGGTGTTCGCCGGTTCGACCCGTAATGGGAATCCACGAGCCCGCAAGTCCATGTTGCTCAAGACGGGCCAAGGCGGTCCTCGCTTCAATCGGAATCAATAAGCTTCGAACTGCAACCTCCGCGTCGGACATTTCAACGATCCCTTCATTAAGAACTCGTAAAACAGCGACTTCATTCGGCGTTAGCGGGTATATTTGTCCCATCGTGCGTTCCTGTTCTTACGAACAATACGGCTGAAATGGCCATGCCATGCCAGCGGTCGCCCGGCTCGCGCGTCGCCTGCACTTTGCAAGCATAACGTTCACACGCCTCAACTGCACAGGTCGATCTTGCGGCGGCGCGAGGCGGCGGTGTTTGAGGCGCGGGCTGACCAGCCTTTGCCTAGGACGAGCACCAGCCCGCCCAGCAACATGGCCGACTGCTTCAACAAGCCGCCGCCGGTTTCGGGTTGCGATTGCGCGACGACCAGGCCGCCGTTGATCGCGGCATCGGTTGCCGCGAAGTCGGAAAAACACGCGTCGGATGCCGCGACGACCGCGTGCGACGTGCGGTCGAACCGGGCGGCGGCATCGTTCGTCGGCACGGGAATCGCCGGGGCGCGTTCATCGCCGCTATTATTATCGCGCTGCGATTTCGGCGGCGTTGCCGGTTGCTGTGGCGAACCTTTGTCTTTCTGCGTTTTTTGACCCTGCTCGTCGCCGTCGCCCGGCTGATTATTGGTTGAATTCTCGCGCGTGGGCAACGAGCGCTTGACGAAGGGAACTTCTGCGGCCGGGGCCTGAATCGTGCTGGCAACCGCGGGGGAAGTAACCGGTGCCGTGGAAGATGTGGGCGTATAGGCGCTGGGCGCCACCGCAATCACGCCGCCCGTGCTGGGCATGGCGGGTGTCGCCGTTGCCTGGGGCATGAGCAACACGACGCCGCCGCCCGAAATAATGGCGTCACGATCACCATCGCCCAGAGGGGTGCGCGCCCCGCCGCGGTGGTGTCTCCCGCCCGAACCCCCGCCGCCGGTTCCACCGCCGGTGCCTCCACCACCCGTTCCACCGCCGGCGGTTCCACCCGTGCCACCGCCGATGGAGGCGGTCGCCGCGACCAGATCGGGAATCAGGTTGTTGGCGGCGGGCGTTCCCAAGCCAGTGACCTGGTCGTAACCGGCGTGGGCCGAGTTGCCGCCAGCCGTGCCACTGGTGATGTCGTGAAAGTCGGTGTTGCCGCTCTTGGTACCCAACTGGTACAGGGCCGATTGCAATTCGCTGGTCGTCAGCGAGCCGTGTTGGGTCGCTGCGCGCGATTGATCGGCGAGCGCAACCAGGCCGGCCCATTGGGGTGCCGCGGCGCTCGTTCCGCCGACGGCGTACCAGTTGCCGGCATCGTACACGTAAACTCCAGTGCTGGGGTCGGCGTTGTAGGCCACATCGGGCCCCGACCGCATGCCATTGGTTGCGACACCTGCCTGAAACGCGGGGGCGGGTTCAAACGCGCTGGTGCCGCCGCCGCTGCCGCTCCAGCCGGTTTCGCTGCCATAGGCGCCGGTGGAGGTCAGCAACAGGCTGGTTCCGCCGGCCGACAGCACGTTGGGCGAGGCCGCCGGCCAGATCATTTGCCCCCCCGTGTCACCCGAGGCGGCAATAAATGCCACGCCACCGGCCAGGCCCGAACCGCCAATATGCCCCGCCGGCGTCGTGAATGTGCCGTCGTAGGCCGTTTCTGTCGAAAACTCGCTGCTGCCCCAACTCATGGAAACAGCGACAACGCCCGTTTGTGCCGCAGCGTACTGCACGCTGGCAAGCAGGTTGCTCAGGCTGCTGGTATTCGCTTCGACGAGTGTAATGTTGGCCTTGGGGGCGATGGCGTGGGCCCACTCGACATCGAGCGCCGTTTCGATGGCCCAGCCCGAGTTCGTGCCCGGCAACCGCCCGTTGGCGGTTTGCACGACCTGCGACAGCGCCGGGCCGCCACTCTGGTTAAAGGCCGGCAGGCCGAATGTGCTGTCAAACTGCGCCACGTCGCTGGCAATCGTCGGGTCGTAATACGCATCGACGATGGCAATCGTCTGGCCCGCCCCGTTGCCCGAAAGCTGGTTCACCCCGTAGGCCGTGCGAATTTGATTCGGGGTATACGGCGCGCTGGTGCTCGTCGTGGTTTGCGGAAGAATTATCGCCGCCAGCGGAGCGATGTCGGCTGTTACCGATGCTGACAGCAAAACGCGCGACTCCAGCGCGTCAATCTGCCACAACCGCTGCCGACCCCGATACCCGCGCCGGTTCAGACGTTGAAATCGAAACACTTCGAGCATAGTTTCCCCTCCCCAGATGATATTCCGCCGCATGTTCACAGGGCCCGATGTGATCATTGGTAGGGTAACCATTAATTTCCGGGACTGTCAAGGGAATCTCTCGCAATTCCCCCTGGAGGTGTGGGGCCTGGGCATCGCTCAGATGCGCCGCACAAACCCGCGAAACCGGGCTCCGCGCGCCGATTACCGCGACGCGGGTTTGAGCCGCACAATGCGGCCTTCGCGGGTGACCTCAAGGCCGGTCGATTGAAAGATCGCGGCGAGAAGTTTATCGACGTCGGCGGTTTTCACTTCGACATCGATTTTCTGGTCGAGATCGATTCCGGCCCGGTTCACGGCGGCGGCGTCATACTCGAATTCGAACTGAGCACCGGGCGCGTCGGCCAGCGTTTTCATCACCTGCCGCAGCGGGGCGTCTTGTATCTTCAGCGTGAACCGTTGCAGCTCGAGCGAATTTTCTCGGGCCAGGGGCGGTGTGCGCGGTGATTTCTCAGGCTGCGCCGCGCGGTCAATTGCCGTGTGGTCTTCGACGGTGCCAGACACGACGACCTCGCCCTTGTCGTCGTGGAACTCGAGTTGCGGAAACGCCACGCGCCATTTTCGGGCCGCCGCCGCCGCCGTCATGCCGCGTGGCGGACGATGCCGCTGTTCGATTGCCACGCGTTCAGGCAACGGTTCCAGCCGCACACCGCTTGCCCCCTCGGTCCACGCAAACGTCAGGTCGAACTGCACGAGCACCAGCGACAGTGCTTCGATCAGGCTGGCTTGCGGCAGTTCGCCGCCCGCCCAGAGATCATGCGGTACGCGATCAAGGCCGGCGACCTCCAGATGGTGCTGTTCACACAGCCGCCGCACGAGGTCGGCAGGCCGGTCGAGGTCCTGCCAGGCAAACGCGGCCCGTGCAGAAAGGTCCTGCCGGCGGCGGCGATCATCGGCTGCGGCGTCGAACAGTTCGGCCTCGCGCAGTTTGACGAGCGTGCGGAGCTTTGCGGCTGCCGGGGCGGGGCCCACGTACAGCGTGTTACCGATGGCCACGGCCAGCCCCTGAGACGGTTCTGTCAGTTGTTCCAGCACGCCACCGAGCGTTCCGGCCACCGCGGGAATTTCGACGGCCCGATTCGGGTCGAAGCGGCGGTCAAGCAGAATGGCGATGCGCCGCTCGCTTTCGACACGGCGCAACACCGAGCGCAGGTCAGAACCGGCGCTCGAAAAGGAAATCGGCTGTTCGAGCGCCCGCTCAAAGACCTTGCCCACGGCAAACCGGCCCGGCGCGGCGCCGGGGACATCGTCGGGCTGGCCGATCAGGGCCCACGCCAGGCACAACGCAACTGCTGCTGAATGAGCCATATTGACGGCCGCGGGCTGGGGCGGGCAGTTTTGTTCAATACGCCCGGCGTTGCCGGGACGAGGGAATGCTCAGGGCCTTGCGGTACTTCGTGACGGTTCGGCGGGCCAGTTGATACCCGTGCCGGGCGAGCTGTTCGACCAGGGCATCATCGCTGAGCGGGTCGTTCTTGTCTTCGGCGTCGACGATTTCCTTGAGCTTGATGCGAATGATGTCCCAGGCGACTTCGTCGCCCTCTGACGTGGTTGTGCCGCCCCCGAAGAACCGTTTGAGCGGGAAAATTCCGCGCGACGTCTGCACCCATTTGTCATCGACCGCCCGCGAAACCGTGGTGACGTGCACGCCCACCACGTCGGCGACCTGCTGCATTTTGAGCGGCACGATGAATTCGGGGCCCTTGTCGAGGAATTCGGTTTGATATTCGACAATGGCCTGGGCCACGCGGCGGAGCGTGCTGTACCGCTGTTCGATCGACTCGATCAGCCAGCGGGCCGACTCGATTTTGCGCTTGATGTACTCTCTCGTCTGCGGGTCGGCCGTGCCGTTGCTCATCAGCAACTGGTAATGGCGGCTGATGCGCAACTGGGGCATGTATTCGTTTTCCAGCCGTACGACGTATTTGCCCTGGGCGTCTTGTTCAATATACACGTCGGGCACGACATTGGGGGCCGGCGACGACTCGAAACTGCTGCCCGGCGTGGGGTCGAGAAGTTTGAGCTGATCCCAGGCGTCTTTGATGACGTCGATCGTGTAGCCGGTCTTCCGCTGAATGACCGGAATTCGGTTCTGGTACAGGTCTTCCAGGTGCGATGAAATCAGGCAGATCAGCACGTCGCGACAGGGGGTATCTGGCCGGATCTGCAGGAGCAGGCACTCTTTCAGATCGCTGGCGCCCACGCCGGCCGGTTCGAGCTTCTGAATCAGCAACAACGCAGCCTGGGCGTCGTCGGCCGAAACCGGGCGGCCGTAGGCGGCAATCATTTCCGGCAGCGGGCCGGGCAGCCGGCCGTTGTGGTCGAGGTTCTGGATAACGTATTCGGCGAAGTCGCGCACCGCCGCGTTGCAACTGAAGAACCGGAATTGATCGAGCAGGTATTCCTGCAGCGATTGCGGCCGCGAGACCATATTGGCCATCGCGTCGTTTTTGCGGTCGCTGTTTTCATCGATCTGGCCCGATGAAATGCGGGGCGAATAAGAGGCATCGTCTTCGGGCCATTCCGACGACATTTCCATCAGTCGCTCGAAATCGGCCTCGTTGTTGTGGTCGTTGTCAATGACCAGTTCCTGCTGTTCGACCGATTGCGTCGGCAGTTCATCGAGAGCCGCCTCGCCGCCCGGTTCGTTGTCGGCCAGGTCGCCGTCAGCGGCGGTGTCGCCAGAATCGCCGTCAGAGACGAGGTCTTCAAGGAGCGGGTTTTCGCCCATTTCCTGTTCCAACCGCTCGCGCAGCGCCATGATTGGAAGTTGCAGGATTTCCATAGACTGGATCATGCGCGGAGCCAGCTT
>JAJXXL010000189.1 GCA_021781115.1 Planctomycetota bacterium | reverse complement strand
TCAGCCGTACACCTATGCTGATATTCCCACAATTGCGCAGCATCGCCACTGGGTGGGCAACCAGTGGAACGACGCCGACCGGGCCAGGTCGGGGGCCAATGGCGGGGGCCATGCGCACGCGGGGGCTATGATTTACCTGGGCCACGCCTGGCCTGAAAAATATCGCAATCAACTGTTTATGAATAACATTCACGGCGCTCGGCTCAACCTCGACCTGCTGCAGACCGCGGGGTCGGGCTACACGGGCGACGGTGCGCCCGACTTTCTGCTCACGAACGACCGCTGGTCACAAATCCTGAATTTACAATACGGCCCCGACGGCCAGGTGTTCATGATTGACTGGTACGACAACAACCAGTGCCATCATGGCAACGCTGCCGGCCACGACCGTTCGAACGGGCGAATCTTCAAGGTGACCTACGGCAACGGTGTACCCGTCATTTCCGGCCTGTCCACCGCGGTCGATAGCGACCTCGTGGCGTTGCAGTTCCACCGCAATGATTGGTACGTCCGCCACGCCCGGCGGCTGTTGCAGGAACGGGCCGCAGCGGGAAAACTGGCTGCCGTCACACACGCCCAATTGCGGCAATTTGCATTTCACACAGGAACGGGCGGGCCACCCCCATCCCTCGTCGCTGCATCGCCTCAAGAATTCATTGCCGACACAGATGACGTCTCACGCCGCCTGCGGTGCCTGTGGGCGCTGCACGTCACAGGTGGACTGACTGAGGCGGCCGTGCGCCTAGGATTGGCCGACCGCGAACCGCTGATTCGCGGGTGGACGATTCAACTGGCAGTCGAAACGGTGCCCCCGACGGACGCAGTGGTCGCAATATTCGCCGAAATGGCCGAGAACGACGCTTCGCCTGTTGTAAGGCGGTATCTGGCGTCGGCCATGCAGCGTCTGCCGGTCGAACGGCGCTGGCTCGTTATGGCGGGGCTGCTGAACCATGCCGAAGACGTCGCCGACCACAACCTGCCGCTGCTGGACTGGTACGCTGCCGAGCCTCTGGCCGCAGCCGATGCGCGCCGCGCGCTCGAAACAACGGCGGCAGGCAAAATACCGCAGGTGCAGTCGTTCATGATCCGCCGCATTGGTTCGTCGGGAACGCCGCAGGCGCTGGCGCTGCTCATCGAGTTTTTGAACCGGGCCGGTGATGCGGCGGGACAGCGCTTGTATCTCGACGGCATGGCGGCGGCCTTGAGTGGTCGGCGGCGAGCGGCCATGCCCGACAACTGGCCTGCGGCTGCGGCGCGGTTGCGCGGCAGTTCCGACGCGCTGGTTCGAGCGCAAACGCAAGCCTTGGCGGTGACGTTTGGCGACCCCGAGGCGCTGGCGCAAGTTCGGCAGGTGCTCACCAACCCCCAGGCGGGCCCAGGCGAGCGCAAGGCGGCGCTGGCGGCGCTGCTGGGCGTTCATGACGACCAGCTCGCGCCGGTATTACAAATGCTGATTGCCGACCCGGCACTGCGGGGCGAGGCGCTGCGCGGCCTGGCCGCCTATGACGACCCGAAAACGCCCCGCGCGATTCTGGCCGGCTACGCCCGCTATACGCCGGCCGAACGCCGTGATGCATTGAACACGCTGGCCTCGCGGCCCGCATTCGCCCGCGAACTTCTGACCGCGGTTGGCGAAAAGCAGGTTCCGGCCGCCGACCTGACGGCCGATTTGCTGCGGCAGATGCGCAATCTGAAAGACGCGGCGATTCAAAAGCAGATCGGTGAAGTCTGGGGTGTGGTTCGCGATACACCTGAAGAGAAAAACAAGCTCATCTCGCGGTACAAGGCGTTGGTTGCCGCCCGTCCCTCGCCGGCAGACGACCTGCCCCTGGGGCGAGCGGTGTTTGCAAAGACCTGCCAGCAATGCCATACGCTGTTCGGCGTCGGGAACAAGATCGGCCCCGAGCTGACCGGTTCGAACCGGGCCAACATCGACTACCTGCTGTCAAACGTGATTGACCCCAGCGCGGTGCTGGGCAAGGATTATATTCCGTTTGTCGTCAGCACGACCGGCGGGCGGATCGTTACCGGGTTGCTTCGCGAGCAGAACGCCAACGCAGTCACAATCGTCACGGCGAACGAAACGATCGTGATTCCCCGCAATGAAATCGACGAGATGCTGGCCTCGAACCAGTCGATGATGCCCGACAACCTGTTGCAAACGCTCAAGGACGACGAAGTGCGGGCCCTCGTGGCGTACCTGGCCAGCCCGCAACAGGCGCCGCTGCCCGCGACGGAAGACAACGTCAAGACGTTCTTCAACGGGCGGGATCTGGCCGGCTGGGAGGGCAACCCCAGTTTGTGGATGGTCGACAACGGCGAACTTGTCGGCGTCAGCCCGGGGTTGAAGCAGAACGAGTTTCTGCGCGGCCAGTTGCTGGTCGGTGATTTCCGATTGAGTTGCGACGTCAAGTTGACCCCGGATGCGGGCAACAGCGGTATCCAGTTTCGCAGCGAGGCGCTGGCTGGGGGAGAAGTCCGAGGTTATCAGGCCGATGTCGGGGCGGGCTGGTGGGGCAAGTTGTACGAAGAACTCGGCCGCGGCCTGCTGTGGGACAAATCGGGCGAGGCGTACGTCAAGCCGGGCGAATGGAATCACTATGAAATCTCCGCCGTTGGCAGCCGGGTTCGCACGTTCATTAACGGGCGACCATGCGTCGATCTTGACGACCCGCCCGGCGCGAAGCGCGGGGTGTTCGCCTTGCAACTGCACGCCGGTGGCCCGTTTGAAGTGCGGTACAAAAACCTGCGGTTGGAACTTTTGCCGACTCCCTGACCACGATTAGATCAGGCTGCATTGCCCGATCCAATGGCTTTCGATGACACGCATGCCCCAACCTCCATACCTCGCCGCACCGGTTTCCTCGCCCGACATGCCGGCGGGAATTCCGTACATTGTCGCCAATGAAGCCGCTGAGCGGTTCAGCTTTTACGGCATGCGCGCCATTCTTGTGGTGTTTATGATGCACCACCTGAAGGACGCATTCGGGCACGACGCCCCGATGAACGAGCAGGATGCCAAGGGGTATTACCATCTGTTCGTCGCCGCCACGTATATCACGCCGCTCGTGGGAGCGATGATTTCTGACATCGGGCTGGGGAAGTACAAGACTATTCTCGGTTTTTCGGTGTTTTATTGCTTGGGGCACCTGGCCCTGGCGCTCGACGACACCCGGCTGGGGCTGTTGCTGGGGCTGAGCCTGATTGCCGTGGGGGCCGGCGGCATCAAGCCCTGCGTTTCGGCGCATGTCGGCGACCAGTTCGGAGACACGAACAAGCACCTGCTCGAAAAAGTGTTCGGCTGGTTTTATTTTTCGATCAACTTCGGGGCCACGTTTTCGACGATGCTGACGCCGTGGTTGTTAAAGGAACTTCCGGCGTATTTGCAACAGAACTTTCCCCAATGGTCTGCCGGGCGCAGCGGGTGGGTGCAACACGTCGGGCCGCACATGGCCTTCGGTGTGCCCGGCCTGCTGATGATCCTGGCGACCGCCGTGTTCTGGATGGGCCGCCACCGCTTCGTGCACATTCCGCCGCGCGGGTGGGCTGCGGCCCGGGCGTCGGTCGTCGGCGAAGGAGGGCGGGCGCTGTTAAAGCTGACGCCGGTATTGCTGTGTGTTTCGGTCTTCTGGTCGATGTTCGATCAATCGGGGTCGTCGTGGGTGCAGCAAGCCGAAAAAATGAATCGCACGGTCTGGGGGTATACCGTTGAACCGGCGGCGCTCCAGGCGATCAACCCGATACTCGTGCTGGCATTCATTCCGCTGTTTGCGTACGTTGTGTACCCTGCGGTGAACCACTGGTTCGTGTTGACGCCGCTCCGCAAGGTCGGCATCGGTTTCTTGCTGACGGCCGCTTCTTTCGGCGTTTGCGCCTGGGTCGAAGTGCTGCTCAAGGCGGGGGCGACTCCATTCATCGGCTGGCAACTGCTGGCGTATGTGTTCATGACCGCCGCAGAAATCATGGTGTCGATCACCTGCCTCGAGTTTTCTTACACGCAGGCTCCGCATGAAATGAAATCGTTCATCATGGCGATCTACCTGGCGTCGGTGTCTCTGGGCAATTTCTTTGCGTCGTTCGTAAATTTTGCCATCAAGACCCCCACGGGCGCCCCCCGGCTCGAAGGCCCTTCGTATTTTTTGTTTTTTGTCCTGCTCATGCTGGCCACGACGCTGGTATTCGTGCTCATAGCCCGCCGCTATCGCGAAAAGTCGTATATTCAAGCTGAACAGCCTGCACCGCCGGATTTGCCGCCGGGCGCGGGCGGCCCCGTTATCACACAGGTTGTGCCATGAATTGCCTTGAAAGCCGCCGCTCCTTTATGAAGCGGGTCGCCTCGTGCGCGGCCGCCACCGCGTGGCCAGCCGCCGGGCGTTTTACGTTGTCAGCCGCTGACCCCAAGGACCAAGACTTGAATTCGCCATCGTCTCTGCCGATTGTTGACACCCACCAGCACCTGTGGGATCTGTCAAAGTTTTCGCTGCCTTGGGCCAAGGGGCACACCACGCTTGACCGCAGCTTTGTGACCGCTGACTACCTCGCGGCCACTGCGGGCGTGAACCTCGCGCAGTCAGTGTACATGGAAGTGGATGTGGCCCCGGCGCAGCAGGCGGCTGAGGCCGACTATGTGCTCGACCTGTGCCGGCGGAACGACAACCCGATGTCGGGTGCGGTGATTTCTGGCCGCCCGGCGTCGTCTGAGTTTGCTGCCTCCATTGCCAGGTACAAGGGCAACCCGCTGATCAAGGGAGTGCGGCAGGTGCTACACAGTGACGCGACGCCGCCGGGGTTTTGTCTCGACAAGCAGTTTGTCGCCAGCGTGCATTTGCTGGGCGAAATGGGCATGAGCTTTGATCTGTGCATGCGGCCAGGCGAGCTGCGCGACGGTGAAAAACTCGCCGCACTTTGCCCGCGCACGCGGTTCATTGTCGATCATTGCGGCAACATGAGCGTGCAGGAAACCGACGCCAAGAAAATCGCCGCCTGGAAGCAGGGCATGCAGGCGCTGGCCCAACGCGACAACGTAGTATGCAAGATTTCCGGCATCGTGGTCACGGCACGCGAAGATTGGCAGCCCGCCGACCTCGAACCGAATATGCGATTTTCGATGGAAACCTTCGGCCCTGACCGCAGCATGTTCGCAGGCGACTGGCCGGTGTGCACGCAGCGGGCGACGTTTGCCCAATGGGTCGCAGCGTTGGAATGGATCACCCGCGATCTGCCCCTGGCACATCGGCGAAAATTGTTTCACGACAATGCTGTGCGATTTTACGGGTTGCAGCCGAAGCCCTGGAAGCGGCCGGCGTCGTGAGCGCCGCACGCGGCCGAATCGTGCGCAGGCTACAGCGCCGAGTGATTAGGGTGTGTGTCGCCGCACGGTGTCATCCGGGTTCGACCTCGTGGCGGAATTCGTTGAACCGCAGGTATTCCCAATGGCGGTACAACTGCGACGTTTGCACGAGCCGCGGGTGTGGGGCGATCGCCTCGACCTGGCCCTTGTGAATCAGCACGATTTCATCGACGCGGCGGAGAGTTGACAGCCGTGTGGGCAGGAAAATGACGGTTCGTTTCTGGGCGATGCGTTTGTAGGCGTCGTCGATGAGTTGCTTGGCATCGTCGTCGAAGGCGTCGGGAGGCTCTTCAATGATGAGCAACGCCGGTTTGCGCAACACGGCCCGTGCCAGCCCCAGTCGAAAACTCTGGCCCGCGTCGAGCTGTTCGCCATGTTCACCGATCACGGTTTCGTAACCGTGTGGCAGCTTGAGAATAAAGTGGTGTGCGTGGGCCACCTTGGCTGCCTCTGTCACGTCGGGAAGCGAAAAACTGGCATTGCCGCAACTGATGTTTTCGAACACTGTGCCTGTGAGAAAAGGGTCTTTCCCCCCGACGAACACGGTTTCAGCGCGGAGCGATTCTAGCGTGACCCACGAAATGTCTTCGCCGTCGATCAAGACCCGCCCCGCTTGGGCTTCGATGAATCGCGGCAACAGATACGCCAGAGCCAGCCCCTCCAGCGGGTCGGTCGAAACGACCGCCACTTGCCGGCCCGCGGGAATCTTGAGGCTCAGCCCGTCTAGCAGGCGACGTTTACCAGAGGTGTGGTACGTCACGCTTTCGAACTCGAGCATCTTCGACAGCGGCTGCAGGAATTTCGCCCCCACCGCCTGGCCGACTTCCGGTATCCGGTTGAGATACGCCTGCACGCGGACTGCGGCCTGTTCGGCGATTTCGTGCGTGGCCCACAATTCATCGAGCCGGCGCAGGGGAAACCAGCCGGCTGTCAGGACAGCGGCCATTAACAGACCGCCCGCCAGAGACACTTCTCGCGGCGACTTGAGCACCGCCCCGCCGATGAGCATGACAACCAGCGATAGGCAGAGGGCGGCGGCCAGGTACAGCCCGCGTTGCTGCCAGCGGCGCACGATCGGCGCAGCAGCGGTTTTGTCCTGAAATCGTTGCAGGTATTTCTGGAATTGCTCCTGTTCAAACGCCTCCATGCCGTAGCCGCGCACGAGCCGGGTTTTCCCCAGGCTTTCGGCCAGCAGCCGGAGCTCCTGGGCTGACAGCGCATCGGCCAGTCGCCGCGCGGCACCTGACATGCGGCGTTCGCGTTGTGCGGCAAACCAGCATGCGCCCAAGGGAATCAGGCATTGCACGGCCAGAATGGGGTGCACGGCCACGAGGAGAAGGAGCAGCAGCGACATCAGAAACGGTTCGCGGCCGAGCCTGTCGGCCCAGCGCACGACGCCTCCGCACAAGCGATCGACGTCGCTGGTGAACAATTCCAGGGCGTGGTCGCCCTGAGTGCCTTCGAGGTCCGAAGGGCCGAGTCGCAAGGTTTGCCGGTGAATGGCCCGCCGTAACCGCGTGCCCACGTCGAGCGCAAACCGCCGGTGTAGGCGCTCAGCGCGGTTGTCGGCAAAACGGTTGGCCAACCCGAGCAGGGCGGCCAGCGTCGTCAGGAACAGCAGCGCCCAGGCGTTGTCACGGAGTAGCGGGCAACGACGCCACGCGGCCGCGGTGGCCACCCCCCAAAAACGGTTGCGGTCCTCCCAGACGGTCGGCAGCAAACCGCGATTCTCGTAGTGGAATTCGATGCTGGAGGCGTTAACCGTCGGCGGGGCGCTTGGCAATTCCTCGCCCATCAGATGTTGCAGCAGTGTCTGTTCGGGGCCTGAAACCCGTAATTCACCGCGGTGCACCAGGAGATCCGCCAGAAACGTCAGATCAATCAGCAGCAGGCAAAACAGAATCGAACTCAGGCTCGACCAGAGACAAGCCCGCCGCATTCCCCCGCGAACCAGTTCGGCGGGGGAAACCAGGCGCTGAAATGCGGTCGGTTGAGGGGCAGGCACGAATTGGGCCGCTTGCAGCAAGGGGACTGATTGGCGTTGCAATGGGAATCGATCGGCGCCGGCCCGCCTATTACGCCAAGTCGCGGTCTTCAAACAGAATAAACGCCAGTAAAATGGCCACCGTGCTGTAAACGGCCGCGTACACGGTCGACCACAATAGATACACCGGGGGCACGATCGAACCGGTCGCGATCGATGCCCCGATGTTGAAGACGTCAAGTGCCGGTAGGACGGTGGCGATGATGCGCGCCATAAACAGCAGCAATTCCAGACCCTCGACGCTCGTATGCACCATTGCCGGAGTGAGGTGCCCCACCACCCAGATCGTCAGGCAGGTTGCGATATTCACCACCATTGGCAGGCGCGTCGAAATCGCGACGCTGATCGCCGACAGAATCGCAATTTCCAGAAAGCTCAGCACGATGCCGGGCGCGACCTGAACCGCTTCGGCGAGGGCGATTGTGTGGTTGACTTCCAACTCACGCGACGACTCGCGGGCATCGTAAAACACCTTGTAATCGACTAGCCCCACAAACACGACTGCCAGCGGTAAAAGCAGCAACCCCACCGCCGACAGAATGCCGATGTATTTCCCCACGATGAATTGCCGCCGATTGATCGGCTTTGACAGCAGCGTCATTGCCGTTTTTCCCTCAATCTCGTCGGCAATGCTGGTGCTCGACGTCCAGACGGCCAACACCAGCCCCAGCAGCAAGATGGCGGCCAAGCCGCAATCCTTGAGCATTTTCACGTCATCGCCGAACGAAAAGAACGGCACGAAGGTGTTAGCCACCAGCAGCACCAGCCCCAGCGCCAACAGCAGGGAAAACACCGGTTGCCGCAGCGCCTCTTTGAGCGTTGCCCGGGCGATGATTCCTGCACGACTGCTGTACAGGAAGACCAGCAGACCGCAGAGCAAAACGGCGGTGCCTGCGAGAATGCTGACAACCGGGGCCCAGACAAGCGGCACCGGCGTTTCAGCCTCGGCCAGCACCTGCCACGAACCCGCCAGTGAAAGAGCCGACAACTGCATGAGGCAAAACCCTGTCAATCAAATTCTGAACCAGATTGAAATCAAAACCGCGCCCCTGAGCCGCCGCCCCGGGACAAGACGCCTCTCCATACGACAAATTCGCGGAAAGCGTTGGACGGCACCATTCACTGTACCGCAGACGCACAGCGAAAGAAACAGTTCGTTCGCCAATTGCCCCGCGACGATGACCAAACCGCGATTTGGCAAACCGGTTCATTCCACAATATCGCTAAAATCGAATCTCGAACCGGTCATATGGTTCAGAACTTTCCAAACGATGCCGCTGACTTCCGCGGATATTTCCGCGAAATCGCTCGTCGATCGCCCGCAACAGGTCATCGACGGCGTCACGCGGCCCTTGCACGACCAGTTCCACCGTGCCATCGGGCTGGTTTCTGACAAAACCCTTGATTGGCCGTCCTTGGGCCAGATTGCGCACAGTGTACCGAAATCCGACCCCTTGAACCCGTCCTGCATAAATGACGCGTTCGATGTGAGCGATGCAGGTGTCGTCAGAAATGTTCGCGTCGTTCATGGGGTGTTCTCTCAATCGTGGTCCCCTTGTTTCCGTCACTGAATATCCGGCATAATGCCCATGGTAATCAACCTTCAGAGCTTGGTTCAACGTCGAACTTTACCAGCACCCGGTGCAATGCCTGAAACCCGAATATCCTGGGCCGAGTTCTGCCGCGTTGTTCGCCAAACCGTCGCCGCGCTGCCGCAGCAGTTCCAGGAGCGACTGACCAATGTCGTGGTCGAGGCTGTCGAAGCGCCCACGGCGAAAGACCTGGCCCACGCGGTCCCCGGCAAATCGGCCGACAGTTTGCTCCTCGGCCTGTTCGTCGGTGTGCCATTGACCGAACAACACTATAACGACCCGCAGCAAAACACAATTCGCATTTTTCGCCGGCCGCTGCAACAGATCAGCCGCAACCGCCGGGCGTTGATCGAGAACATCCGCGCCACAGTCATCCATGAATTGGCGCACCATTTCGGATTCAGCGAAGACGACCTGGCCGCGTTCGAGGCGGCGCAGGAAAAGTGGCTTGATTGAAGCCCGGCCCCTACGCCGGGGGGAGACGCCCGCGCCTCGGTTCGGCTCGCAGGAGAATGACAGCCGTGGTGTTGTCGCCGGTTCTTCCGGTTCCAGCCTGTTTTTCAAGGGAGGTCATGTCATGTTGCAATTGAAATCCAGTTCCCTGGTGTTGCTGGCCCTGTTGGCTTCGCTGCTCATTGCGGCTGACCCCGCTGGTGAAAAGCGAGCCGCGCCATCGCCGGTTGTGGGTGAGCTCCTGGTTCAGCGGCTGCATTCGGCTCAGGCCGTCTATCAGCAAGACCTGGCGCGAATACGGGCGGCAGAGGCTGTCGCCGACGATCGGTTGGCGGCGTGGTCAGAGCGCTGGCTCGATGCAGACTTGGCGTTGAGCGGCAAGCCGGCCGAACGCATCGCTGCCCTGCGGGCCCATCTCGAACGCACGAGGGAAATTGAAAAGCTGGCGGGCCACCGTGCCAAAATCGGCCAAGGGCGCGAGGCCGACATGCACGCGACGGCCTGGTACCGCATTAACGCCGAAATCCGTCTGGCCGAAGAATTACGCGAATGACGCCGATTTGCCAGGGCGCCCCATTTCAGGCGAGCGTGCAGGTGCGTATACTCGCGTGCCCAAAATCTGCATGGCCGTAGGCGTGTGCCGGCGGTTCTGGTGTGGTTGTACAAGTGCATTTTTCGAGGAGAGGTCTTGCTCGCCGGTCCGATTTTTACGCGTGAGGTTTTGATCGCGCCACGGCAGGTGCGGCATTTTCTGGTTCGCGCCGGTTACGCTGCAGCGTTGTTCGTGCTCATTTATACGGCCGGGCAGGCCACGTTCGGCTGGCAACAGACAAACACGATTACCATTGGCGAGACGTCGCGATTTGGCAGCCTGTTGTTTCAGTTGTTTTCAACGATTCAGTTGGCGCTGGCCATTTTTTTCGCTCCGCTGTTTGCTGCGGGCAGGGTCGCCCAGGAAAAAGACCGCCAGACACTGATTCTGTTACTGATGACTGACTTGCGCAATCGCGAGCTGGTTGCCGGCAAATTGCTGGCGAGCCTGTTGCCCATTGCTGTATTGCTGGCCACATCGTTGCCAGTGTTTGCCTTGGTTTATCTGCTCGGTGGCATCTCGCTCGACCAGATTGGCTGGTCGCTGGCGTTATGCAGCGGAGCGGCGCTGGCGGCAGGCAGTTGGGGATCGCTCGTGGCATTTTGGCGAGAAAAGACGTTTCAAACGCTCGCGGCCAGTACGGTGGGGCTGTTGTTGTTTCTGGGCGCGACGGAACTCATCGTGACGGTACTGGGGCCGGCTTCGACCGTCGGGGCGTGGGTGGCGCTTTTCAACCCGTTTCGCGGGATGGCGATCGTGCTCGACCCGCTGGCACTTGGAGCAAGTTCAGCCGCTGCGGCGTCGGGGGCTCGCGATTACGTGACGGCGCTCGTGGCGCTGGCTGTGGTGCTCAACCTGATTGCGATCTGGCGGGTTCGAATCTGGAACCCGTCGCAGGCGATCTTTGAAAAGGCGGCGCTCAAAGACGAGGCTGCGGCCCCGGTGGTCGCGAAAACACGCAGAATCTGGAACAACCCGATCATCTGGCGGGAAATCTGTACCAAGGCGTACGGTCGCAAGACGGTGCTGATCAAGCTGGCCTATGGGGTGCTGTTTCTGTTGGCCGCGCTGTATGTGCGCCAGACGCAAGCCGCGCGGGCCGATCTGGTGCTGGGCATGATTGCCCCGTTTGGTGCCGCGTTTGTTGTGCTGGGGTTTGTCTCGCTGCTGCTCGTGAATGCCCTGGCGGTGACCGCGCTGACCACCGAGCGCGACGCGAAAACTCTCGAACTGTTGCTGGTCACCGATGTTTCGGCCCGTGAATTCATCTTTGGCAAGCTGGGGGGGGTGCTGTACAACACCCGCGAACTGATTTTGCTGCCGTTGGCGGGGTTGGCGTACTACGGCGGCAGTGGCCTGATTTCGTGGGAGAATTTCCTGTACCTGGCATTGGGCTTTCTATTGCTTGTGGCATTTGCGGCGATGCTCGGGCTGCACGGCGGGTTGTCGTTTGACAATTCGCGATCGGCCATTGCCAACAGCCTGGGGACGATGTTCTTCCTGTTCCTGGGGGTGTTCGTGTGCATGATGCTGATCGTCGAAGCCCGGTCGTCGTTCATTTTGCAACTCCCCAGTTTTCTGGTTTTCATTCTGGGGGGCAGCATGGGGCTGTGGGCCTCGCTGACTCATAAAAACCCGTCGCCCGCGTTGACGTTGTCGTCGCTGTTGCTGCCGTTTTTTACGTTTTACGCGGTGACCGGTTTTCTGCTGGCCGACACGCTGGGGATCTGGATCGTCGTGACGGCAACCTATGGGTTTACAATTCTGGCCATGTTGATACCCGCCATCAGTGAATTCGACGTGGCGCTCGGGCGAACGACGCTCGACAAGGGGTGAATGGCAATGGCATTCGAACTGCGATGCGATTGCGGTCACCTCCTGCGATTCGAGGCACCGCCCACGAATCTGCCCGTTCGCTGCCCCAGGTGCCAGCGCAGCGTCGGCTTGGCCGCGGGGCAGGAAGGCAGCCCGGCGGGCGGCGCCGCGCTCAAGCCGTTGTGGCAGCTCATCGGCCCGCCGCCGACGTCTGCCGCGGCCCTGCCGCCGCACACGCCACCCGCCCCGCCGCCTCAAGGTTCTGACGCAAGCTCGGCCAGCGTTAAGGGACTCTGGCAATTGATGAATCGTTCGGCCCCGGCACCGGTCGATTCGCCGCCAACGGCCCAGGAAAAGTCCACCTCATCGGCCGATTGGGCGGCGGGCGCGGCGCCGGCTGAAGCGGTTCTGCCGCCGGGAGGCTTGGCCCCTGTTCCTCGCAAAGGTCTGTGGAGCCTGATGGACGTGGGGGCGGGCGAAGCCGGTGTTGAAACCCGGTCATCGTTGACGTCGGGGCCTGCGTCGGTTGTCGAGCCGGCGCGTGAATTACAGCCGGTTGCAGAGCCGCTTGCGGCTGACATTGACAGTGGCACGACTGCACCCACGACGTCTGACGCTGCGCCGACGCCGGAGAATTTCAATTTCGAACCGGCTCCGGCGGCACGGCCGGCTTCGGCTGCGGCCCGCAACGCGGCCCGCCTGGGCGCCCTGTCACTGCCGCTGGCATTGCTGGGCCTGTTCGATCGCTTCGGCAGCAGCATTCCCGCGGCGGCGATCGGCTTTCTGGCGATCTTGTTCGGTTTTCGCGCATTGAACAGTGTCAGCGGTGCCCGCGGCATGGCCGGGGGCACCGGCTTGCCCTGGTTTGGAATAGCCAGCGGCATCGTGGGCGCGCTGGCCGGTCCGTTTCTCGCGCAACTGGGCCGGCATGCATCTATCGAGTCGAAACGTCGCGTCACGCTGACGAACCTGACACAAATCGGCGTTGGGCTGAATCGTTTTCACGACGCCCGCGGCGCGTTCCCGCCAGGGGGTGTCTTCAAGCCCGGGCCCGACAAGAAAGACCGCCCGCTGCATGGCTGGTTGACGCTGCTGCTGCCGTACCTCGGCGAAGAGCGGCTCTTTCGGCAGATCAACCTCGACCAGCCATACGACGATCCCGCCAATCTGCCGGCAATGGCCCAGGATGTCGCGGTTTTTTTTGCCAGCGGGGCCGACCGCGCAAAAATCGATGGCCGTTTCGGCGCTGCGCATTTTGCCGGGGTCGGCGGCGAGGTGATTGACGAAGACGGCGGCTACTCCCAAGCCGGGCTGTTTGGCGTCAATTCGGAAGTCACGCGCGACGCCGTGACTGACGGCCTCTCGCAGACTCTGGCTGCAGGTGAAATTGCCGTCGATTTTCCGGCCTGGGGCGAACCCGAAAACTGGAGGCTCGTCGGCCGGGGGTTGAATCGCAACCCCGCCGGTTTCGGCAATGCCGATCGCACCGGCGCATGCTTTCTAATGGCCGACGGTTCCGTTAAATTCTTTTCCAATGCGGTGGATCCGAAAGTCCTCGCCGCGCTCAGCACGCGGGACGGCGGCGAAACGATTCCCGCCCCGCACATGCCGTCGAAAAACGCGGTTTTAGAAAAATCATCGGCGGTGCGTGCCGCGCCGCCCGAATCGGTGCCCCGGTCGAAGTCACCCTGAAGTCTCCAAGCGAACTCTCGTCGCCCGATGATTCAAAGCAACGCTCATCGGCCCCGCGCCCGTTGATTTGGCAACCTGTCCTTTTGAAAGGAACGATTCATGCGTTGTTTATCCCGAATGCGGCGTACTCCTCGCGGCAGCCGGTTGGCTCGTGGAGTGCTGCTGACCGCCGCCATTTGCTGCACTGCGTTTTTGAAGTTCGCGCCGGCCTGCGCTGCCGACGCCGCCGCCCCCCAGTCCAAACCGACCCCCGCCCGGAGCATTTCGAAGATGACGATCAGCCAGACCCCGTTCGGCAAAACCCCTGATGGCGAAGCGGCAGCGCTCTGGACGATTACCAACGCCCAAGGGCTGGTTCTCAAGCTGACGAACTATGGCGCACGGGTCGTGGCGCTCGACGTTCCTGATCGCGCCGGCAAGCTTGCCAATGTGAACTTCGGGTTCGACTCGCTGGAGAAATACCTGGCGCATGGGGCATTCTTCGGCTGCACCACCGGCCGCTACGCCAACCGCATTGCCCGTGGGCAGTTCGAACTCAATGGAACCCGCTACAAGCTGGCGACGAACAACGGCGAAAACCACCTGCACGGTGGCGTGAAGGGAATCGACAAGCAGGTCTGGAAGGGAGTCGATGCGACCACACCCGATTCGGCCGGCGTGCGGTTCACGCTGACCAGCCCCGACGGCGACGAAGGCTATCCTGGCCGGCTCGACATGACCGTGACGTATTCGTTGACGAACAACAACGAACTCAAGATCGAATACGAGGCGAAAACCGACAAGCCCACGGTCATCAATCTGACGAATCATTGTTACTGGAACCTGGCGGGCGCCGGCTCAGGCGACATTCTGAACCATAATTTGACGCTGTTCGCCGACAAGTTCATTCCCGTCGATGCCGGTGGCATTCCCACGGGCGCTATCGAAAAGGTTCAGGGAACCGTCATGGATTTCACCGAGCCGCACGCCATCGGCTCGCGGATTGCCGAAACCAAGAAAGGTCCACCCCCTGGCGGCTACGACCATTGCTACGTGCTCCGCGGGCAAAGCGGACAACTGGCGCTGGCTGCCCGCGTCGAAGAGCCGGGCAGCGGCCGCGTCATGGAAGTGTATACGACCGAACCGGGCATTCAGTTCTACACGGGGAATTTTCTCGATGGAGACCCGAAGAACGGTGGCTACAAACAGCACGCCGCATTCTGCCTGGAAACGCAGCATTACCCCGATTCGCCCAACCAGCCGCAGTTTCCGAGCACGGTACTGAAACCCGGCCAGACGTACAAACAGGTCACCGTGCACCGGTTTTCGACGAAATAGCGGGCACAGGAATCTGCGCCAACCTTCGACCAATCGCGTCATCGCGGCACGACCGGTTTGCATCGGCTTTGAACCCGACGGCAAGCCGGCTTTACATCTGGAGTTCTTCCCTCGCGTTCATTCAGGAGCCCCGCATCATGTTGAGTTATCGACCATTCATCGCCGCGACGGTTCTATTCGCGATCACCGCGGCTCGCTGCGATTCGGCCGATCGGCCAACCGCACCGGGTCAGCCCCGCGAATGGCTGGTGTACTTTGGCACCTATACCGGCGGTGCGAGCAAGGGAATTTACCTGTCGCGGCTTGATTCGGCGACGGGTGCACTCTCGACGCCCGAATTGGCGGCCGAACTGGCCAGCCCGTCATTTCTCGCGATTCACGCCGGCAGGCGTTTGCTGTGCGCTGTCAACGAAGTGAACGAGGTCGATGGCAAGAAAGGTGGGGCGGTCAGCCTGTTTTCGATCGCCGCTGAAACTGGCGCGCTCTCGTTCGTCAACCGTCAAACCTCTGGTGGCGGCGGACCGTGCCACCTCGTCATTGATCGCGCGGGCAAAAACGTTCTGGCTGCCAATTACGGCGGCGGCAGCGTGACGGTTGTTCCGGTGGGCGACGATGGCCGGCTCGCGGCCCCGACGGCGTTTATTCAGCATCGTGGTTCGAGTGTCAACGCCAGCCGCCAGGAGGCCCCGCACGCCCATTCAATTAACCTCGACCCGGCGAACAAATTCGCAGTTGCCGCCGACCTGGGGTTGGACAAGATTCTTGTTTACCGGTTTGACGCCGAGCGCGGCCTGCTGACGCCTAATACTCCGCCAGCGGCGTCCGTTGCCCCCGGCTCAGGCCCCCGGCATTTTGCGTTTCACCCGACAGGCCGGTTTGCCTACGTTATCAATGAAATGACGCTGACGGTGACGGCGTTTCAATACGACGCCGAACGCGGCGAACTCAAGGAAGTTCAGACGATTTCCACATTGCCGCCGGGCACGGTCAACCAGGGTTATTCCACTGCAGAGGTGCAGGTTCACCCCTCGGGCAAGTTTTTGTATGGGTCGAATCGTGGCCACGATACCTTGGCCATTTTTGCCATTGATGAAGCGACCGGCCGGTTGACCCCGGTGGGCCACCAGCCGACCGGTGGCAAAACGCCGCGAAACTTCGGCATCGACCCGACTGGTCGGTTCCTCTTGGCAGCGAACCAGGATTCAGACACGGTCGTTGCCTTTCGCGTCGACCTTCAATCGGGCCGCCTGACCCCGACAGGAGCGAAAATCGAAGTCCCGAAACCTGTGTGCGTCAAAATGCTGGCCGCCCCGTAATCGTGCCGCCGAAGTTCCAGCCTCAAACGCACCGAAACCAAACATTCAGAAACTGCGAATGGTTGCGGTGGCCATGACGATTGGTGCCCCGCCCATCGACGTCATGGGGGGTGTATTCTCGTTTAACGCGGACCGCGCATCGTCAGCCGATTCGCAACTCGTGATGGCATCGGCAGTTCATCCTGACGATGTGCCTGACACCGAGGCGCCGCGCGCGAAGTCGGCGGGCGGGGGGCTTGAGTATGGACAATGCGAATGGCTGACTGGCGGTCGGAGGCCGATTCCGCCCATTTCGTGCGTGGCTCTTCACGGGCGTGCATCGTCAGCCGATTCGCAACTCGTTATGGCATCGGCAGTTCATCCTGACGATGTGCTG
>JAJXXL010000274.1 GCA_021781115.1 Planctomycetota bacterium | reverse complement strand
CGCCATCGTGACGGGCGCCGGTGGCAATTGCATGGCCGCTGGCGCCGCCGCCGGTTTTGCATTGGCCTGCGCCACAATCACCTCGGCGTCGGCGACTTGTTTCGCCGGTGCCGTTGCCGGCGGCACCGGCGGCCGGCGCGCTGCATCGCCGGGTTGCAATGCGGGCGGCGGGACAGAGACCACGGCGGGTCTCACGTCGATCGTGTCGTCATCGGCCCAATGAGGGGGCGTGGTGGCTTGGTCGTGCCGGAAATAAAACGCCATAGCTAGGACCAGGGCCACGCCGGCCAAGGCCGCGTCAGCCCTGCGAAACCCCGCCGCCCTGCCGACCGGCGCATTGGCCAGTATAGTTGCCTCGTCGGGCGGTTCGCAGGCGGCGACACTGACCAGCGGCAAGCCCCATTTGTTGCGCAATTCGTCGTCGTATTGCCGCTTGCGCTCGGGGTCGAGCAGGCAGGCGCGGGCTTCGGCCAAAAGGTTCATGCAGGTTTCGGCGTCGGCTGAAAACTGGCCCACCTGGTACTTGCGGGCTTCGCGCATCAGGGACCGCGCCTGCGATTCGATGACTTTCAGATCCCCTTCGAAGGGCGCAACCTTCAGCAGTTGATAATAATCCAGACAACTGGTGGGGAGCGTGTGACGACTGAGCGACATTGCGACCTGTCACGCGAAAACTTGACCTGTTGCGTTGTTCCTGCAACACCACCAACGGCACCATCAGCCGCTATCGGCTTCAAGTGCGCGCGGCCTGACGGTGAAACCATTGCCCGCCGCCTGGCCGACGACGTCCGCCTGTGTCTGAACCTGTTGCTCGCCGCAGACGGTGCGTTGAACATCCTCCAAAATACCACAACCAGCCGGGCAATCAACCGGTAAACTTGCGTTCACCCATGAATCTCTCGGCGAAACTGGCTGTGACGCCGGGCCGAGACTGGCACGATAGTCGGCCAACCGCCGCGGCCGCCGCCCGCGAGCGCGCTGCCAGTCGTGCGCGGATTGACCAGAATCCACGGGGGTTTTAGAATGAGGGGGGCGCGGCGCTGCGGCGCGCGTGTAACGGCCCCTCGCCAGCGTTCGTTTTCAGCCGGTTTGCACCGGGACCAAAGGCCGCACACGCGGTCGATTCTTTCAGTTTGAGCCTGTCGAGCAAAGGTCGTTTTCTCGAAAGAGGTGCTGCTCGTGGCGGTCATGACAAACCAGGAAGTCGGTTTCGGAACCACGTTTCGCGCCGGTTGCGCGCGGGCCGCGTGTTGCTGGCGTGGGCTCGGCATGATCGCCGCCGTTGGTGTTTGGCTGGTGTGTTCGTCCCGCGGCTTCGCGGCCGATGCCGCGCCTGCCAAGCCGTCTGACCGAATTGCCGACCCCGAACCGATGACACTCGTCACGAACGACGGCGTGACGGTGCACATTACGTATTATAAGTCGAACGTCGGCAAAGAGGCGCCGGTTGTCATACTGCTTCATGAAAAAGGGGGCAATCGCTTCGTCTGGCAGTCGAAAAACGGGCTCGCCGAACAGTTGCAGGCCGATGGCTTCGCGGTAATTACCGTCGATCTGCGTGGGCACGGCGAAAGCAAGGGCGGTGCCGCCGCCACTTCGCCGACCGGCAATGTCAATCAACCCGCTGACAAGAAAAAGAAAACCGGCGACAAAAAAGAAAAGAGCGAAACCGGCAAGGCCCGCGGCGGCGCCTCGAACGACCTCAAGCCGTGGGACTATGAAAACATGTGCGCGATCGACATGGAGGCAGTCAAGAAATTCATCTATCAGGAAAATCAGGCCCAGAACCTGAATATGAACAAAATTGGCATTGCCGGGCCTGAAATGGGGGCCAGCGTCGCCGCGTATTTCGCCCTGGCCGACTGGGAAAAAGAACCCCATTCCGACGGCATCGGCCCGGCCCGCACGCCCCGAGGCCAGGATGTGCGGGCGCTGGTCTTCATTTCACCCCAGGAAAAGTTTCACAACCTGCCGATCGCCAAACCGATTGCCGAGCTGCGCGACCCCGAATTCGGCGTCGCCTTTTTTGTGTGTGCGGGCAAGGGCGACAAGGGCCAGGCGAAAAAAGTGTTCGCCACGCTCAGCAGCTTTCCTGAAAGCGACAAGCGGATGTATTTTCGCGAATATGGTGCCCAGGTGCAGGGTACGCAACTGCTCGGCAAGAATCTGAAGCTCGAACCTGAAATGCTGGCTTTCTTTCACAAGCATTTGAAAGACCTGCCCAGCACCTGGCGCGATCGGCAAAGCAAGCTCGACAAGCCGAAAAAGCCATAACCGGTCGAATTGCGTGCCGCCCCGTCGAGCCATGCCGATCACGGCGCACGGGCTGTTACCCGACCGCCCCCGCCTTGGGTTCTTTTTTGGTGCAGCGCCCGATTTCACGCACCGCCTGGCGCAGTCGCTGTTCGTTTTCGACGAGCGCCAGCCGCAGGTAGCCTTCGCCGTCTTCGCCAAAGCCGCGGCCGGGGCTGACGGCAACACCCGCTTCGTCGAGCAACTTCATGGAAAAGTCGATCGACCCCATGGCGCTCCACGGTTCAGGGATTTTCGCCCACAGAAACATGCCGGCTTTCGGGCGGTCGACGTTCCAACCCAGCCGTTCGAGGCCTTCGCACAGCACGTCGCGGCGGTGCTGGTACTCGGCGGCCAGGTTTTCGACCAGGCTGTCGCAATGCCGCATGGCCACGATGGCCGCGATCTGAATGGCCTGAAAGATGCCGTAATCGTAATACCCTTTGATCGTGGCCAAGGCCCGCACCATTTCGGCATTGCCCGTGCAGAACCCGATTCGCCAACCGGCCATGCTGTAACTTTTGCTCATCGTGGTGAACTCGACGCCCACGTCTTTAGCACCGGGGGTTGCCAGAAAACTGGGGGCGAAATAGCCGTCGTAGCAGATGTCGGCGTAGGCGAAATCGCTGATGACCAGGAATTCGTACTTCTTTGCCAGCCGCACGAGTTCGACGAAGAAATCAGGCTCGATCACGGTTGTGCTGGGGTTGTGCGGAAAATTCACGACCACCACCTTGGGCCGCGGGTACAAATGCTCGCAGGTGTACGCGATGTTTTGCAGGAACTGTTGCGGGTCGCGCACGTCGAGGGCAATCACGTTGCCCGACGCCAGCACCACCGCATAGACATGCACGGGAAACGACGGTGCGGGAACGATCGCCGTGTCGCCCGGCCCCATGAGTGCCAGGCAAAGGTGGCTGAACCCCTCCTTCGAGCCGATCGTGGCAATCACTTCGTTGTTCGGGTCGAGCTGGACGCCGTACCGTTTCTGGTAGCGGGCTGCGACTTCTTTACGCAGGTTAGCGATGCCGTTCGACACCGAATACCGGTGGTTGCGGGGGTCGCGCACCGCTTCGGCCAGCTTGTCGCAAATCAACTGGTCGGGCGGGTCGGTCGGGTTGCCCATGCCCAGGTCGATCACGTCAATGCCTGCCACCCGCTTTTCGTATTTCAGCTTGTTGATCTTGCCGAACAAATACGGCGGCAGCCGCCGCACTCGGCTGGCCACGGGAATCGAAAAGGGGTTGTCAGACTGGGGCGTTTCAGATTCGCTGCGCATGGAAAGTCATCTGTTCCTGGAAATCGGTCGTCGGCAACGCCGCGGGCGGCCGTTTTCTTCAAGCCGCAGCCGCAGCGCGAGTTCGCACGTCATCGCGAGTGATTCTATGTCGAGTCGCCGCAAACGAACAGGGGAAATCGGCGGCGAAATGCTGAATTCGCCCGTGGCGCTCGACCGTGCAATTTCGGCGCGGGCCCGGTGTGCAGTCCGTCACGATGCCACAATGGAAAGCAGTGCGCGGGCCTCGCCCAGCAGTTTTGAGCCCTGGTTCCAGCCGATATAGACGCCCGCGATCAACAACCCCGCGCACGAAATCCACAACAGCCCATCCCACATGCGCCCGGGCCGCAACCGGTCATCCATGGCCCGGTATCGAAAATACAGCGCGGCGATTCCCAGCAGCGGCAGCATCAGGGCCTGCATTGTGCCCCCCAGTAAAATCAGGGCAACCGGGTTCGCCCCGGTCCAGTACAGCGCCAGATTGGATGCCGGCAACAGCACGCAGCAGTACCTGACGAGCTGCGCTTGCCGCTCGGGGTCGTCGCCCGGT
>JAJXXL010000308.1 GCA_021781115.1 Planctomycetota bacterium | reverse complement strand
GCGTCGTTCACAGCGCTCACGAGATCTTCCACGAATTGGGTGACGTTATCATGCAAAACATCCTTCATCGACTGCGTCGAAATCTTCGGCATCGGATCCATGACACGCGCTCCTGCGAGGGTAAGCGACAAACAAGAGAAAACTTCATTCACCCTGTTTTACCAAGACCTCCCAGATTGCGCCAGTCAAAATTGGCACACCCCAGGTTGACAGGTGGACGCATTGAAAGCGATTTGGTGATCGGACCGCCGGCCGCCGAGCGTGTGGAAAAATGAATTTTAATAAGGAGCGAAAACAATGGCGATGCCGGTGGCGGGCGTGCAGATGGACGTGGCGTTTCAGCAGACGGCGGAAAACCTGGAGCGGATGTCGGCCTGGCTGCGGCAGACCGCGGCCGCCGGGGCGCGACTGACGGTATTTCCCGAATGCGCCCTGTCGGGCTATTGCTTTGACAGCCTGGCCGAAGCGGCGCCCTATGCCCAGACGATACCCGGCCCGGCGACCGAACAGATGCGGGCGGTGTGCGCCGAGGTGGGCGGGTACGCGATTTTCGGTTTGCTGGAGGCGGCGGGCGCAGCGATCTTCAACGCCGCGGTGCTGGTCGGCCCGGCGGGCGTGATCGGCAGTTATCGCAAGGTGCACCTGCCCTGGCTGGGGATCGACATGTTCACAACGCCGGGCGACAGGCCGTTCGCCGTGTCGCAGGCGGGCGAGTTGCGGGTGGGTATGAACATCTGTTACGACGCGGCGTTTCCCGAGGCGGCGCGGTCGCTGGCGTTGCTGGGGGCCGATCTGATTGCCCTGCCGACGAATTGGCCGCCCGGCGCCGAATGCACGGCGGCGAGCGTGATCAACGCCCGGGCCCTGGAAAACGCGGTGTATTTCCTGGCGGTGAACCGGGTGGGGGTCGAGCGGGGTTTCGAGTTCATCGGGCGCAGCAAAATTGTGGACCCCAGCGGGCAGACGCTGGCCGAAAGTTCGGGGCGGGGCGAAGAGGCGATTTACGCCACGATCGACCCGGCGAAGTCGCGGCGAAAGCATATCATTCGGGTGCCGGGGAAGCATGAAATCGACCGCTTCGCCGACCGCCGACCCGAAATGTACGGGTTGCTGACGGAAAAGTCGTCGGGAACTTTTTTCACTGCCGAGGGTGACAAAAAGAGCGATGACCGAAAAAGAGGATCCTGACAGCGTTGCCGCGCCCGCCCCGGAATTCACCGGGGTTTCTTTGTGGGCGGGGCGGGAGCGGCGGCGGGGGCCGAGGGGCTGGCGGCGGGGGGGAGCAATTCGTAGACAAGGATTTTGCGGTAGGTGATGCCGGGGAACTCGCCATCGAGCGCGATATAACCCGCGGGGCCGACCTTGGGGTCGATGGCGGGCGTATCGAGCACGGGCTGGCCGTTGACGGCCACCTGCACGCGTTCGCCTTCGACGCGGAGCGACAGCGTGTTCCACGCGCCTGCCTGACGAACGGCGTTCACTTTCGGCCCGCGCACCGCGCCGCGCGAGTCGAACAGCGCGCCCGTGCTGAACCGGTCGGGCCGGTCGCGGATTTCATAATCGTTGACGAGCCGAATGCGAAACGCGGCGTCGCGGGGCGTATCGCCGGTTTTGAAGCGAAAGTAAACCGCGCCTTGCGACGTCGGCCCCACCGTCTTCCATTCGAGCGTCAACTGGAAATTGCCGTACTCGTCGGTCGATACGAGATAGGCGTTCGCCGCGTTCGTCGCCTCGGCCACCGCGTACTCGCCGGGAACCGACCGATTCCAGCGCTGCGGCCCGACAATGCGCCATTCTGACCGCTGATACAACTGCTCTTTCGCCTGACGGGCCTGGTCGGCCAGTTCCGATTTCGGGGCGGCGGCAATGAGGGCATCGAGGATTTTCAGGCCGGCGTCGATATTGTCGCGGCGGAATTCCTGTGCCGCGAGGCGCAGCTTGCGCAGGCCCTGGCGTTCCACCAGCAGCCGCCCGCCGGCGCCGGCTTTCTTGATGCGGGCGGCCAATGCCGGGGGAGAGGTTTTCGCCGGTGCGCTGACGAGGAACGCGGCGATTCGCAATTGCGCCGCGGCATCGTCCTTGGGCGCGAAGCGATCGACGATGGCCACCAGGTCGCCGGGAGACATTTCGACGAGCGACCGGCTGACCGGCTTGTCTTTGGCTTTGCCCGACAGTTGGCCCTCGGCAAACGCGGCGAATTCTACCTGGAGGGCGCCGATGCGCACCACGTCGCCCGGCTTGAGGCGGCCCACCGCCTGTTCGAGGTCGCTCCAGAAGCCCTGCATCAACTCGACTTCGGCTTTGTCCCACCCGATCAGTTCGCGATCGTCCTCAAGACTCGTCGCGGCGGCCGCGGCAGCGATGCGCTCGGCCGCTTTGGCAAAATTCCACTGGGCGAGCAGGGGGTCGAGTTCAGCGCGCCACGCGGCATAGGGCAACGGCAGCAGCCGCGGGTCGGTGGCCGGCGCCGCGGCGACCGGTTCGGCTGGCATTTCCTCGGCGGGCGGCCCGGGCGATTTCGCGGGCGCCTGGGCCACAGGTTCGCGGGCTTCCTGGGCCAGTGTTTTACCGCGGGCCACGTAGCCCCAGCCCGGCGTGGTCGCAAACCGCACGGCGTACAGGTTGCCCGCCTTTTCGGGGTCGTCGGCGAAGTACAGCCATTGCTCGTTTTCGGATACGAAATACTGCCGGTAGCGCGGCCGCGCCACGTAGTGCCGCAAGTCGAGTTCGGCAACCGGTTGCGGTTCGGAAAAAGTGTCATCAGTTGTGCGGCGGGTGGCCCGGCTCAGAATTCGGCCGTCGAACAGGTACTGCCGCAAGGCATCTTGAGACAGGCAGGGGTGGGTTCCGGGCAGGTCGTGGGGAATCCATTTTTTATCGAAGCGTGCCTCGAGCGATTTGCGCGCCGTGGCATAGGTGCGAATGACGCCTTTGCGTTCCTGGACACAGTACAGGGTTTCGCCGTCGCCCGAAATCTGGGCCGACAGCCAGGCTTCGTCGTGGTCGGTGAATTTGAGGGGCTGCCGCGTTTCGAACGGGTCGCCCGCATCGCTGCGATGCACCGACCAGATGCGCGATTTTCCGAGCACGGTGTAGGCCAGCAGTTTTTGATCGGCGGTCAGGCTGGGGCTTGAGGGCAGGTCGGCGCCCTGCGTCGCGGCAACGAGTTCGGGGGCGCCGAATTCGTCGAGAATGCTGAACCGCCGGGCGGTGTAAATGCCCTTGCCTTCCTTGCGATCGCCGGCAAACCAGATCGTCAGCCCGTCGGGGGCGATGTACGGATCGAACACGCGGCCGTCGAGGTTCAGGCTGGCCAGGGCCAGCTCATCGCCCACGACGGCCTGACCGAACCGCGATTTGAGAAACCCGGCCGGTTCGGCGAACGGTTCGAATTGCGGCGCGAATTCGAGCGTGGTTTCGCCCAGGATGCGCACCGATTGCGATTCGTCGCGATGCCCCTTTTTCACCGCGGTTACGGTATGATCGCCGGCGGGCAGCCGCACTTCGCAGGGCGTGACAACCGGCTCGTCATGCGCGTCGAGCGCCAGCACGTCGTCAACGAGAACCAGGAACCCTGGGGCCGGGGCGCCTTCGGCGTTGCGGGTGACGATCTTGCAGGGATGGGTGGCAACGGCAGGGCGGGCGAGGGGCTTCGCCGGGGCTGCCGGATCCTGGCCGCCGTGCGGTTCTGGCCCGCTCGCTGCGGTGGCAATCGACACGTCGCCGGTCGCCGGGCCGTGATCGGACTCGGTCGCCCGGCCGGGCCAGAGCGACCAGGCCAGAATTGCCGTCGCGGCGGTGGCGGTTACGACCAGCCCGGCCAGAAACGCCCGCGATTTCAGCAGCCGCTGCGCGCGGGCGCGCGGTCGAAGTGCTTGGGGCGAAGACGGGCCGGGTGCGGCCGGGGCCCGGCCCGGCTGCGGTGGCTGGGGTGACGGAACGGGTTGCGCCGGCTTGGCAGGTCGATTGGGGCGGGGCGGCATGGCGAGTTGGGTTGGTCAACGAGGTTGAGTTGCCAGCGGGCCACAAGGGTCGTCTTCGCGGGGCATCATATCGCAATGCCGGGCGACAACATAGCATAACCAGGGTGTCAGAACCTGTGCCGGGCCGGCACCCGTTTCCAGGCCTCGTCGAGATCCCAAAATGGTTTTGACCCGTTTGTTGTGCGAATTCGCCTGTTCCCTCGAAGATTGCTGATGGAATTGTTAGATTGGCCTGAATACCAAATTGACGCCCTGCCCGAACGGTGACGTCGGCCGCATGGTCAAAAACCATGCCGGGCCGCCGCCGAACGAGTTCCTTGCCCAACACCATCGACCACTCGCACTGCACTGAAATCTGCATCATGCCGAACTCGAAGGATTCGCCTGTTGTCGAACGCGCGCTGGCGGCGGTTCGCGGGGCCGCTGCGGCGAAACAGATCTCGCCTGGCGCCGTGGCCAACATCAATCGCTGGCTGACGGAAGCCGGGTACGCCGCGTATTTGTCGCGCGTGCTGGCGCTGGTCGAAGCGGGGCGGTGGGAAGAACTCGACGCCCTGTTCTGGGAGGTGATTCCGTTTGGCACGGGCGGGCGGCGGGGGCTGATGGCCGAGTTAGGGTCGGCGACGATCAACGAGCGCACGATCGCCGAATCGGCCAATGGGTTGGCGGTGTATTTGCGGCAGGTGCGCGGCACGGCCGGCGGCAAGGCGGTCATCGCCTGCGATACGCGGCATCGCTCGGCTGAATTCGCGCGGTTGACGGCGACAACACTGGCTGCCCACGGGCTGCGGGTGTTTCTGTTCGCATCGCATCGCTCGACGCCCGAGTTGTCGTTTGCCGTGCGGCACCTGGGTTGCGATGTGGGGGTCATGATTTCGGCTTCGCACAACCCGCCGGGCGACAACGGCGTCAAGGCGTACTGGTCGAACGGGGCGCAGGTTCTGCCCCCGCACGACAAGGGCATCATCGACTGCGTGTACCAGTCGAATGAAATCCCGGTGCTCGATTATGAAACCGGGCTGGCCGATGGCCAAATCGAATTGATTGGCGAAGCGGTCGATGCGGCCTATATCGCGGCTGTCACGGCGTTGAGCCTGTCGCCTGAGCGTGAATTGCCGGGGTTGTACACGCCGCTGCACGGCGTGGGCGAAACGTCGGTATATCGCGCCTTGCAAGCGGCGGGTTTTCGCGGGGTGCAGATTTTTGCCGGGCAGCGGCAGCCCGATGGTGGTTTTCCCAACGTTCCCAGGCATTTGCCGAACCCCGAATTGCCAGCGGTGTTCGAGCCGCCGATCGCCGAAGCCCGGGCGACCGGGGCCGAGCTGATTCTGGCCAGCGACCCCGACGCCGACCGGCTGGGGGCGGTCGTTCGCGACAGCGCCGGAAATTTCGTGCACCTGACGGGCAACCGCATTGCGGCGCTGCTGACCGACTATGTGCTGGGCAAGCGGCAGGCGCAGGGAACGCTGTCGCCGCAGCATTATATTGTCGAAACGCTGGTCACGACGCCGCTGGTGGCCGCGATTGGCCGGGCGCATGGCGTGCGTGTCATCGACGATTTGCTGGTGGGTTTCAAATACATCGCGCAAACGATCGACGCCCAGGGACCGGAGCTGTTCGTGTTCGGGGCCGAAGAATCGCTGGGCTACCTGGCGGGGGTGCACGCCCGCGACAAGGATGCGGCGGTGGCGGCGCTGTACCTGGCCGAATGCGCGGCCGAATTGCGGCGATCGGGCAAGACGCTGCTTGACCGGCTGGATGAACTGTACAGCATGCACGGATATTTCCTGGAGTCGCAAAAGTCAGAGTCGTGCCCCGGCCCCCGCGGCCGGAGCCAGATTGAACGGTTGATGGAAGCGTTCACACGAACGCCGCCTGCGGCGCTGGGGGGTGTCGAACTGGCCCGCGTGCGCGATTACTGTACGCATGAAATTCGCCGCCTGCCCGAGAACCGGCAGGCGGCCTCCTTGCCCGCCCCCCAGGGCGACATGCTGATTTTCGAGTCAGCGCCGTCGGATTGCGAAGTCGTGCTGGCGGTACGCCCCTCGGGCACCGAACCGAAAATCAAGTTTTACTTTTTTGCGAGGTCGCGCGGCGGCCAGAACCTGGACGAAATCAAGGCCCGCACCGCCGCAAAGCTGCAGGCGTTTCAGGAGTCGCTTTCGGCCTGGATGAAACCGTTCATCACCTGACAAACGCGGCCGGGCGGCCCTGGTCGATGCCGCGTCGGTCGGGCTGGTGAGTGCGGGCCGGCGCGGCCGTCAGGGGCGTTGGCCGGTTGCCCGCGCCGCGATGCGCAGCAGACGATGACAACACACACAACATCAGCACCACACCCGGACGAGGCATAATGGCACACGAGCGGATCGGAATCTGGTTCATCGGCGCAATGGGGGGCATCGGCGCCACGGTGGCCGTGGGGCTGGCGGCGCTCCAGCGGGGCCTGGCCCGCGAGAACGGGCTGGTCAGCGGCTTGCCGCGCTTCGCCGGGCTGAACCTGGCGCCGTGGTCGGCATTCACGATCGGCGGGCACGAAATTCGCGAAACGACATTCGCGGCCGAGGCCGGCAAGCTGCAGACCCAGTCGGGCGTGTTTTCGGCAGCCCTGCTGGAAGCGGTCGGCCCTGAGCTGGCCGCGTTTGACAAGAACGTGCGCCCGGGCACGCTGATCAACGTGGGCCACACCATCGAATCGCTGGCCGGGGGGGCGGCGCTGCGGCAGCGCGGCGAGCGGCCGGCGGCGGCAATCGCCCGCATATCGCAGGATCTGAAAGAGTTTCGCGCGTCGCAGGGGCTGAAGCATGTGATCGTGGTGTACATCGCTTCGACCGAACCGCCCGCCGGCCCCGATCTGCGAAACCTGACGTGGCCCGCGCTCAAACAGCGACTCGACAGCGACGAACAGTCGCCGGTGCCGGCGAGCACGATTTACGCGGTGTCGGCCATGCTGTGCGGATGCGATTTCGTGAACTTCACGCCGTCGATCGGCTCAGACCTGCCCGCGCTCGATGAACTGGCCCGCGCCCAGAACGTGCTGCACGCCGGGCGCGACGGCAAGACGGGCGAAACCCTGCTCAAGAGTGTGCTGGCGCCGATGTTTGCCGCCCGTAATTTGAACGTCATGAGCTGGGTGGGGCACAATATCTTCGGCAACATGGACGGCAAGGTGCTCGACGACCCGATCAACAAGGCCAACAAAGTGCGGTCGAAAGACCACCTGTTGACCGAAATCCTGGGTTACCGGCCCACGACGCTGGTTTCGATTGAATACATCGAAGACATGGCCGACTGGAAAACCGCGTGGGATCATATTCACTTCCGTGGTTTTCTCGACACGCAAATGACGCTGCAATTCACGTGGCAGGGGTGCGATTCGCTGCTGGCGGCGCCACTCGTGCTTGACCTGGTGCGATTTACCGAGCGTGAACATCGCCGGGGCAAGGCGGGCGTCATGCAGCACCTCGGTTCGTTTTTCAAAAGCCCCATGGGCGAAAACCCCCCGCCCGAGTTTTCGCGGCAATATGCGCTGCTCGAACAATGGGCCGACGCGGTCGTCGCCGAATCCTCGCAACCTGCCTGACTGGCAGCCCCGGGCCGGTCGCACGGGCGGCCGCCGCAACGTCGTCGCGCGAATCGCACATGAAAAACATCATCGCCTACCTGCAGTTGTGCCGGGCGGCCAACGTCTTCACCGCCTTGGCCGACGTGTTTTTAGGGTACTTGCTGACCCACGCCGATTTTCAGCCCACGCAAACCTTTGGCCTGTTGCTGGCATCGTCGGCGGGGTTGTACATGGCGGGCATGGTCTTGAACGATCTGTTCGACTGGAAAATCGACGCCCGCGAGCGGCCCGAACGCCCGATTCCTTCGGGGCGGGTTTCGTTGCGGGCCGCGTCGGTGCTGGCCGGGTTGTTGATCCTGGGCGGCTGCGCGGCGGCCACGCTTGTCGGCCCGCGCAGCACTTCGGTCGTGAGCCTGCTGGTGGGGTGCATTCTCGCGTATGACGGCTGGCTCAAACGCACGCCCCTTGGCCCCGTGCTGATGGGCGGCTGCCGGTGCCTGAACGTCATGTTGGGCGCCAGCGTGCCGGCCATCGGGGGCGAAGGCCTGCCCGCCGGGTTGCCGTTGCCCGACGCGTATATCCTGCACGTGGCGGGGTCGCTGGGGGTGTATATTGCGGGGGTGACCTGGTTTGCCCGGCAAGAGGCCGGTCGCAGTGTGCGGTGGTCGCTGGGGCTGGCCCTGGTGGTGATCAACCTCGGGTTGGCGCTGCTGCTGGCGTTCGTGCTGCATTGGCCGCCGGGTGCGCCCCGCAGCCTGAATGTGGCCCTGATCATCGGGCTGATCGCCGCCACGCTCAATCACCGCGCGGGCAAAGCGCTGTGGCACCCCGGCCCGGCGGCGGTCAGGCAGGCGATAACAACAATGCTGTTGTCGATCGTCATGCTCGATGCCACCGTGGTGATGTTCGTGCAGCCGAACCCGTTTTACGCCGTCTGCGTGGCGGGCTTGCTTGCGCCGGCGTTGATCTTGTCGCGGTTTCTGGCCATGACCTGAACTGCCGAGACGACGTGGCGCCTTTGGCAGACTGGCCGGCCGGGCTAGGCCCGCCGCTTGAGTACATGTCGCAGTGCGGGGCCCAACTCGGCATGCTCGAACTGAAACCCGCTTTTCTGCAGGCGGTTGGGCAGGACCCGTGCGCTCGACAGCAACAGGGCGTCGGCCATTTCGCCGAACGCCAGGCGGGCGGCGAGCGCCGGTACGGCAAAAATCGTGGGGCGGTGCACAGCGCTGCCCAGGGCCTTGGTGAATTCGCGGTTCGTGGCGGGGTGGGGCGACACGAAATTGACCGGGCCGGCCAGGTCGTCGTTTTCCAGGGCGTGCAAAATGGCGCTGACGACGTCATCGAGCGTGACCCAGCTCATGTATTGGCGTCCGTTGCCCACAACACCACCAACGCCCAATTGAAACGGCAACAGCATTTTGGCAAGTGCGCCGCCGGCTGTGCTCAAAATCACGCCAAACCGCGCGTGGACAACGCGAATGCCTTTTTTGCGGGCGGGGTCGGCGGCGGCTTCCCACGCCTGGCAGACGGTGGCCAGAAAGTCGGTTCCCGGAGAGCTGTGTTCATCGAGCAGTTCGTCGCCGCGACTGCCGTAGTAGCCGATCGCCGAGGCGCACACGAGCACCTTCGGCGGCTGACTGGTCTGTGCCAGGGTGTCGCACAGCAGGCGCGTGCCGAGCACGCGGCTGTCGCGAATGCGGGCCTTTTTGAGGGCGTTCCAGCGCCCGGTCGCGATGCCTTCGCCAGCCAGGTGTACCAGCGCGTCGAGGCCTTCGAGGCCGGCGGCGTCGACATAACTCGCGTCGGGGTTCCAGTGCACCATTTCGCCGGCGGGGCTTTTTGACCGCGAGCGCACCAGCCGCCGCACTTCGTGGCCTGCGGCGGTCAATTTCGGAATCAGCGCGGTGCCGACCAGGCCGGTCGAGCCGCTGATCAAGACGTTCATGGGGTGTGCTTTCGTGGCTAGTTCTTCTTCGGCTCTTCCGCCAGTTTTTTGGGCTCTTCGGCGAAGAGCGCCTTGACGTCTTCGACCGAGGCCCCGCGATTGGTCACTTTACCCTGCGGGTCGACAATAAACATGGTGGGCAGCGACACGATGCCGAACGCGCGGGCCGGTTTGCTTTCCAGCCCGCCGGGTTCAAAAATCTGCGGCCAGGCGACTTTGTGTTGCGTCAAATACGACGGCACGGCGTCGGCAGTAAGGTCGAGATTCACGCCCACGATTTCCAGACCCTGGGCACGGTGGGCCGCATACAGCGACTTGAGTTGCGGCAGGTCTTCGGTGCAGGGAACGCAACGCGTGTCCCAGAATAGCACGACCAGCGTCTTGCCGCGAAACCGGTCGACGCTGATCGGCCCGCCCTGCAAACCGGCGCCCGCCAGAACCAGGGGCTTGCCGACGAGGTTGATCCGCCGCAGGGCTCCGGCAGCGCGTTCGCCAGCCTGGGTGGCGGCATATTCCTTGACCAGTTTTTCGTACCATTCGCGGGCAGCGTCGATTTTGCCGTTGAATTCGTGGGCGATTGCCAGTTGCAGGCCCGCGTCGGGCGCGTCGTCGGCCCTGGGGTGGTCGAGCACGAATTTTTCCAGGTATTTCACCCAGCGATCCTGCAGTTTTTGCCGCCCTTCGTTGTCGGCGTCGCGCAGGGCCAGGCTGTATTCACCCGCCTCCAGCCGATACTCGACATACGGCAAATAGGGCGACGCCGGCGCCGTCTTGCGCAAATCGGCGTCGAGTTCCTTGAGCCGCGAGATTCCTTCGGGGTAGGTGCCGCCCTGCACGCCTGCGGCGAGGCTGTCGGCGAGGTACTTCGTCCATTGCGCCTGCTCGTCGTCTGATTGCGCCGCGGCCCGCAACTTTGTCAACACATCGGCGCGGGCAGCGCCGTATTTTGTGAGCGCGGCCCGGCCCGCCGTGGGCGGCGGCGCCGCCTTGTCGAGTTCGCCCAGTTCTTCGATCAGTTTCTGCACGGCCGGCGAAACGTTGTCGGGGGTGGCGGCGCCGGCGGCCGGCGTCGCGGCAGCCAGTTCCTGCTGCATCAGTAGCCCGCCGGCAATTTCGGCGTTGCCCTCCAGCGGTTGCGGAATGCCCGTGAGTTTCCAGACGTCGCCCACACGCACGACTTCACCCAGCGCCACCAGGCCGGGCGTGCCGCCATTTTCAACGATGACCATCGCATTTTCGTAGGCCACGATGTCGGCGGCGCTTTTCACCTGGTCGGCGGGAATCAGGCTGGGGCTGGAGGCGTCGAAGCGGGTCCATTTCGTTTTCGCCGCGATCAGTTTCGAGCCGTGCACCGCCTTGCGGAGCTTGACCGCCGGATCGGAAACAGAATCGAGAATCTTCGCGCTGGCTGCGCCCGTGACCCCCAGCGATTTCAATTCGTCCTTAGTGATCAAAACGGAAGCGAGTGTGGCGGCGTCCTGGCTGACGAGGGCGCGAACGGCCACGCGGCTGAGTTCTTCGGCCGAAATCATTTTCCATTGGTCGATGCGGCCGTCTTCATTGACGTCGATACCCCACCGCATGCCGCCGGTGTTGAGCCACCGCGACTGATCGACCTTGTTGTTGAAATTCGCGTCAATGTCGCGGTAAACCTCAAACCCCGACTGGTAATAGCTCCATTGATCGACAACGCCGTCGCCGTTGGTGTCCATGAACCGCCGCAGTGTTTGGCCTGCCGGGCCGAAAACCACCCACCCCGAGACTTTCCCCTCGCCCCGCACGACGGTGACTTTGCACGTCTTGTAGGTTTTGGGGTCGGGCACATCGTATTCGATGTCTTTCTGCACCGGGTGAAAAGCCATCGTGGTTTCGACCGCCGGGGGATCAGCCGCCGGGGCGGCAGATCGCGAAGCCCCCACGATCGTCAGCATCATCAGCAGCCATTGAACTGGTTTTGCATCCATTGCACCAACTCCTTGTTCCCAACCGCGCACGCCCACGGAACTGCCATCCGGGCAAGCCGCACCGTGATGATCCAATCGGACCGCATTACGCCGCGTTCGGCCCGATTCTCTTGGCTTCGATTCGGAAAGGCCGGGCGGTTGACAGCCTTCCGTTGTCCGCGACGCAGTATACGTCAACCGGCCAGTCAGGTCACTCCGAAAAATCAAAGTCGCGCTCGATTCTTGGCACTGGCCACTGGGCGGCAGTTCGCCAAGCGTGGGGCGTGATATTGGCCCGCGCCGCAGCCGGTTGTCGAATTGAAAGGCCGCGGCGCGCCAGGGCCAGGACGCTGGGGGTTTCGGTTGTTCGAGCAGGATGGGGTGTGGGTGGGCACGGCCCTTCAAGTTTTTAACGCTGGCTGGTGGCTGATTGCCGCGGCCCACGAGTGTCCTGGATCAGAGGTGTGCGAATGTGAAGCAATGAATCGCAGCGATTTGCACTGCCGATGCCGTGGTTTTGATAACGCTGCCTTGATTCGTGCCTGACCCGGCCTATGATTAGGGGTGGTGGCTCCCGTGTTCAAAACTGGACTTTGACGAATGCTGCAATACGACTGGGATGAAAGCCCGGGCCATTGGATTTGCACAACGTATCATGCGTTGCGCCGGGCGCTGAACAGCGAATTGGCCCAGGAAGGGGTCACGGTGCGGCAATGGGAAGTCTTGGCGTGTATTGCCGTGGGGGGGGCGTTGTCGCAAACAGAACTGGCCGAACGACTGGGCATTGAAGCTCCGTCGCTCGTCGGAATTCTGGACCGCATGGAACGCGACGGCTGGCTCGAACGCTACGCCTGCCCGAGCGACCGCCGCAAAAACCGGATTCGCGCCACAGAAAAAGCCGAAATGCTGTGGGTGCGCATTGCCGACTGCGCTCACCAGGTTCGGGCGCGGGCCACGCGCGGGATGTCGCCGGAACAATTGGCGCAGCTCAAACAGGCGTGCGAATCCATCAAGCGAAATATTGAATTGGCGCTGCCGCCCGACGGCGAACCGGGGCAACTCACCGTGGTCGACTCGGCACCGGAGACGGTTTGAGCCGATTGACCGCGCCTCGGGGCGACGGTCAGGATTGGCCGACATTCAATTCTTCGCGAAGCCGGTGCAGGGTTTGCAGGGCTTCGAGCGGCGTCATCCGTTCGACCTCCAGCCCGCGCAGCGATTCTCGCAACGGATCGGGTTGGGCCTCAAACAGCGTTCGCTGCCGGTCTTTCGAGCGCCGTTCGCGCCGGGGCGGAACCTTGGGCAACCCTTCGCCATCGACGTGGTCCGTCTCAAGCGTTTTCAGGATCACTTCGGCCCGTTCGACCACCGTCAACGGAATGCCCGCCAATCGGGCGACATGAATGCCGTAGCTTTTGTCGGCCGCGCCCTCCACGATTTTGTGCAAGAACGTGATTCCGGACTCGTCTTCGCGAACCGCGACATTCCAGTTTCGGGCGTGCGACAGTGTGCCGGTCAGTTCGGTGAGCTCGTGGTAGTGCGTGGCAAACAGGGTGCGGCAGCCGATTGTGTCGTGCAGGAATTCTGTGACGGCCCACGCCAGGGAAATGCCGTCGTAAGTGCTGGTGCCCCGCCCGATTTCATCGAGAATGACCAGGCTGCGGTCAGTGGCCGCGTGCAGGATTCGCGCGGTTTCGGTCATTTCGACCATGAACGTGCTTTGCCCGCGGCCGAGTTCGTCGCTCGCCCCGACCCGCGCGTAAATGCGATCGGCAATGCCGATACGGGCGCGGGCCGCCGGGACAAACGAACCGATCTGGGCCATGATCGTGAGCAGCGCGGTCTGGCGGATGTAGGTACTTTTTCCCGCCATGTTGGGGCCGGTGATAATCTGCACACGACCCCCGTCGAGCCCCAGCCGCGTGTCATTGGGCACAAACTCGCCTGACGGCTTGAGCTTGTCGAGCACCGGGTGCCGCCCATCGCAGATTTCCAGCACTGGTTCGCGCGTCAGTTCAGGGCGGCAGTAGTTCTGGTTCACGGCCAGCAGCGCGAGCGCCGCCAGCACGTCGACTTCGGCCAGAATTTCGGCTGTTTGCTTGAGGCGGGCGCCCTGGGCGGCGACACGTTCCCGCAGCCCGGTGAACAGCTCTTGCTCGAGGTCCTGTGCCTGCTGTTCGGCCCGCAACACCTTATCTTCGTGTTCCTTGAGCTGCGGCGTGATGAACCGCTCTTGATTCTTGAGAGTTTGTTTGCGGATATAGTCGGCAGGAATCGGCGCCCGCGCCGCTTGCGCGGCGGTCAACTCCAGGTAATACCCGAACACCTTGTTGAACCCGACCTTCAAGCCGGCGATTCCCGTGCGTTCGGCTTCGGCCGCCTGGTAGCGCGCGATCCATTCCTTGCCGCCCCGTGCCAAATCGCGCAGCTCGTCAAGACCGGCATGGAACCCGCCACGCACCAGCCCGCCTTCTTGAATTGAAAGCGGCGGGTCGTCGACCAGCAGGGCGTCGATGTCAGCCCGTACATCGGCGCACAGGTCCAACTGGCGTTCGAGTTCGCGAATCAGGGCCGACTGCCGCTCGCACAGCCTGGCCTTCAGCCGGGGCAAAAGCTGCAACGTCGTCGACAAGAATCGCAGGTCGCGCGGGCTGGCCCGCCCTGTGGCGACCCGCGCCGTGAGCCGTTGCAAATCATACGCCTGACGCAGCGATTCGCGCAAATCCTGGTACAGCACGGGTTGGCTGGCCAGTTCGGATACTGCGTCCAGCCGCCGGCCAATGGCCGTGGCGTCGGTCAGCGGGTTCGACAACCATTCGCACAAGAGCCGCGCGCCCATCGGCGAAACGGTTTCGTCGAGCACTGCCAACAGGGTGCCTTCGCGACGGCCTTCGCGCAGCGTGCGTGTCAGCTCCAGGCTGCGGCGGGCGGCTTCGTCGATCAGCAGGGTCGAGCCGCGGCGAAACGGCTCGAGCCGCACGATGTGCGGCAGGGCGCTCTTTTGTGTTTCCTGCACGTATTCCAACAGGGCGCCGGCGGCGGCCACCGCGGGCGAATCGCCGTCCCAGCCAAACCCTTCGAGCGTTGCCGTCCCGAAATGCGCGAGCAACACGCGCCGGCAATGTGCCGGGGCAAAACACCAGGCCGGCCGCGTGGTCTGCAACATTTTGCCCGGTCCACCCGCCACAGGCGATTTGTCGCCCTGGCCAACTGTGCCTTCGGCAACCAGGCATTCGGCCGGCATGAGCCGGGCGAGTTCGTCGGCGAGTTGGTCGGCGGGCAGGTCGGCAGCAAGAAACCGGCCCGTCGAAAGCTCAAGCCACGACAACCCGCCGCCGGCTTTCTCGACCACAACGGCCGCCAGAAAGTTGCTTTCGCGCGGGTCGAGCAGGGCGTCGTCGGTAATTGTGCCGGGGGTGACAATGCGCGTGACTTCGCGCTTGACCAGGCCCTTGGCGAGCGCCGGGTCTTCGATCTGTTCGCAAATCGCGGCACGATGCCCCGCCTGGATCAGCCGCCGCAGATAGTTATCCAGTTGATGGTACGGAAACCCGGCCATGGGCACGGGGTTGGTCGAGCCTTTGTCGCGGCTGGTCAGCGTGAGGCCCAGCACGCGGGCGGCCGTTTGGGCGTCTTCGTAAAACAGTTCGTAAAAATCGCCAATCCGAAACAGCAGAATCGTGCCCGGGTTCTGGCTCTTGACCTCGAGATACCGCTGCATGGCGGGGGTCGGTTTGGCGTCGGTCATGTCTTGTTCGGGGGCAATAGTTTCTCGGGAAACAAATTGCTGACACTCGTGCGGTCGTGCACCGAGCGAATTGCTTCGGCAAACAGCGGCGCGACCGTGACCACCGTGACATTTGGCGGATAGGGGTCGAGCCGATATTCGATCGTGTCGGTCATGAACATGTGCTTGATCACGCTGTCGCCGATGCGGGCTGCGGCGCCGCGCGACAACACGCCGTGCGTGACGGCCGCATAAATATCGAGCGCCCCGCGCTGTTTCAGAATGTCGGCCATCGCGATCAGCGTACGACCCGTGATCGTGAAATCATCGACGAGCAACACATGTTTGCCCTCGACATGGCCGATGACCTCCAGCGCCTGAACGGTTTCATCGTGCCCCGGCCGTTGCTTGTTGCCGATGACCACGGGCACCCCCAGCAGGTGCGCGAACGACGCGGCATCTTTGGCAAAGCCAATGTCAGGGCTGCACACGACCAGATCAGGAATGGCCAACCGGCGAATATGCTCGCACAGCACGTGGCGGCCGTACAGATGATCGACGGGAATTCCGAAAAACCCCTGGATCTGCGGGCTGTGCAGGTCCATCGTGAGCACGCGGTCGCAACCGGCCGCCTCGATGGCGTCGGCACAGACGCGGGCCCTGATCGAAACCCGCGGCTCGTCTTTTTTGTCGCCCTTGGCGTAGCTGAAAAACGGGATGACCGCGGTCACCTGCTGAACGCTGGCCCGCTTCAGCGCATCGATCCAGAACAGCAGTTCAACAAAATTATCGTTGACCGGGTAATGCACCCCCTGAATGACAAACACGTCGCGCCCGCGCACATTTTCCTGCACGCGCACAAAGACGTTACCCTCGCTGAAATATTGCGCCTGGCTTGGAACGAGCCGAACCCCCAACTCGGCGGCAATTGCCTGGGCCAGCCGCGGGTTGCCCGAACCAGCCAGAACCGTCAGGTCTCCCTGAGGCGCTTGAAACGGCATGGGGCGCGGGCCGTCTTCGACCTCGCGATGGGCTGAATAATCTGGCATGTTTTGACACGGAGAGCGAGAGTCAACAGGTCAGCGATGGACGATGCCCCTGATCGGGGCCAATTCGCGCATCGCAGTAAAGGGCGGTGATCGATCCGCCGCCCGATTTTCCGATTCGGGCCGCGCCAGCGCCACTCGCCCCGCCCGAGCCGGCCCGGTAGTGATCAGAAATCGCCGCGGAGACCTCAGAGACATGATAGCCGAACGCGCCGGCAACTCAAGCGACGATCCTGTCGAAGTCGTGGCATTGCGTGTTGCGTCGCCTCGGCTCAGCTTTTCGGCTTGCGGTGGTTCAAGCCGTCGGGTTGCCTGCCCCGCGCGCGAAGAGCCGGTGCATTAAGCCGGCGGCGGCCGCACGATACAAGCCAATGGC
>JAJXXL010000564.1 GCA_021781115.1 Planctomycetota bacterium | reverse complement strand
CGGGGCATGATGGCCGCGAGATTTGGACATTCGCCAATGTGCCAATCCTGATCGAGCGCAGTATAAGTGACCCGCCAGTGCGTTGAACGTCGAACTGCGACTGTGCGGGAGCGGTGCAGGGTTTCAGTACAGCGCTGGAAACCACTCCCTGACGGTCATGGCTCGCTGAGAGTTTGCGTTTTTCAACGGGCCGAAAACTGAAAACTGGAAAAGCCAACGGGACACTCATCGCCGCCCTGTGAGGGCATAACGTTTCCAGCCTGTGGCAACGCCCCTGGTGAGCGGGCGCCCAGCGCCGCCAAGCCCTTTAAGGGCGATACCCGACGGCGTCGGTTTTCGGTGACTGGACCGGCGCCCGCTCTTGCCCCGCCCCCGGTGCGGTCGCAGCGATGAGCCGGGTGGTTGAGCCGAGCGATACCCCCGGTTGATCGATCAAATACGGAAATTGCACTCCGGCGGGGTGCCAGCGCCGACGGAAATGCCAAATGCCTGAATCTCCAGGGAGAGTTTTCATCCGCCGCAGGATTCGGCGCGCGACGCTGCGTCACAGGCAATGGGGCTGCGACCCCGCCGGGGGCGGCCCGATATTCTGAACCATCCACCGGGGGTGTCGCTGGGCTCAACCCCCCGGCTTTCGGCTGGCGGGCCCCTTGGGGTGCGGCACGCATGGGTGGGCTGTCTCGCGACCATGATTCTTCCTCCCCCGGCGACAATTCAAATTGCCGATCTGGGCGACATTCGTGGGGCACTCGCAAGGATCGCCGAAGATCACGCCGTGCGTCAGGGAACCGTTCGCCGGTGGCGATGCGGCTTGCTGCGGAATGCCGCGGCGCGCGGGCTGCACGGTGCGGGCGCACTGCCCGCGTACCGGGCGGGGCCTTTCGTCTTGCGGGAGGTTCGGGAAGAACCGTATACTTCGCGCAGACACTGGCCAAACGGGGCGCAATGTTTTTGCCGAGAACTAACGAGTTCGTCGCGTGTCACGCCCCCGCCTCATGGCGCTGGCGATTGCCAGTCGAAATTCGATGGATGTCAGGAGTTGTCGAATGGAATCCCGCATGGCGTGTCGCGGCGCGCTCATCGTGGTGGCCCTGGCCGCCGGAAGTCTGTTGGCCGCCGATGCGAACAATCAGCAACTGGCGAAGCGGGGTTTCGACTGGCCGCAATGGCGGGGTCCGCTGCGCGACGGCGTCTCGACAGAAACGGGGTTGCTGAAAGCGTGGGGTGAAAAAGGCCCCCCGTTGGCGTGGCGGGCGGCGGGGTTGGGGCAGGGCTATTCGAGCGTGTCGATTGCCGATGGTCGCATTTTCACGCTGGGCAAGCGCGGCAAGGATGAATTCATCATTGCGCTCGATGCGAATCATGAGGGGCAGGAATTGTGGGCCGCACGGTTAGGCGACGCCTGGCGCGATGGCCCCCGCGGTACGCCCACGGTCGATCAGGGGTTGGTGTTTGCGGTGGGGCCACATGGCGACCTGGTATGCGTCGAAGCGGCGACGGGCAAGGAAGTGTGGCGCAAGAGCTACCAGAAATCGTTTGGTGGGAAAATGATGTCGGGCTGGGGATATTGCGAATCGCCCCTGGTCGACGGCGACCGCCTGATTTGCACTCCTGGCGCGAAGGATGCGGGCATTGTCGCATTGAACAAGAACACGGGCGAACTGATCTGGAAATGCGAGATTCCGAAACTTGGCGACCAGGGCCGCGATGGAGCGGGGTATTCGTCGATCGTGATCACTGAAGCTGCCGGCGTCAGGCAATATGTGCAATTGCTGGGCCGTGGTTGCGTGGGCATCGCCGCCGCTGATGGAAAGTTCCTCTGGGGTTACAACAAAATTGCCAACGGAACCGCCAACATCCCGACACCGATTGTGCGAGGTGATTTCGTATTCTGCACGTCGGGCTACGGCGAGGGCGGCGCCGCGCTGCTCAAGCTATCGCGCGAGGGCGACGGCATCGCGGCCCACGAGGTCTATTATTACCCGGCCAAGAAACTGCAAAACCATCATGGAGGGCTGGTGCTCGTCGGCGATTACATCTATGGCGGGCGCGGCCACAACAACGGCTTTCCGGTTTGCATCGAAATGCAGACCGGAAAAATCGCGTGGAGCAAGGATCGCGGTCCGGGAACCGGCTCGGCGGCGGTTGTGTCTGCCGATGGCGAACTCTATTTTCGCTATGAAAACGGGCTGATGGCGCTGATCGAGGCGACTCCCCAAGGCTACAAAGAGCACGGTACATTCATGATTCCCGACGTGCACAACCCCAGTTGGGCGCATCCGGTCGTTGCTGGCGGCAAACTCTATTTGCGCGAACAAGACAACCTGTTCGTCTATCAGATCGCCGAGAACTAGCCCGATGGCGGCATGTCAGGCGGTGCAACACAGCGGGCGCATGCGATCGTTGGGCCACTTGCGCACGCCTGCTCGGTCAGACACCCCACAGACTACCGCCGGGGGGCGGCGGCCGGGCGCCACAACCCGTCGGGGTGCTCGTGGTGGAACCGATCAATGCGGGTGAGCGCGGCTTCCATTGCCTCCAATTCGGTGTAGAACATGGCGCTGGGGTCGATTCCCTGCGATTGCAAATCGCTGAGCCGCGATTGAATCGACGGCTGCGCTGCCAGCCAGGGCAGGACGACCAGCCAGAACGCCGCGATGATGCTCCAGCAGCCGATGAGTCGCCGCCATGCCGCCCCGTTCGGGTCGGCAACGACGCCCTCTGTTCGCTGCATGCGGTGGTGAGGTTCGAGGTGTATGCCGTTCTGTAATCCGGTGTGAATCGGCTGCGATTCGCAATTTGGTGGTTCGTCGTCACGCATCGCATCGACCTGTTCGCAAAGGGATCGCCAGTGAAACGGGGGCTGCCGCAAAACGCCGCAACCGCGCGGCCGACAGGTCAGCGCGTCAGTTCGATTGCGGCATCGGGAAAGATGACTTGCAACATCAACCAGGACATGAACAGCGACAGGATCAGGCTGAATGACTGCCCCACCACGTAAAGCACGATCGGCTTGCCTCCCTTGAGGTTCGCCGCCATCTCGCGGAAATTCGATTCCAGGCCGATGCTCACAAACGCCAGGCAAAAGAACCATTCGCGGAGCGTCTTGGAACACCCCCCGGTGACGGCCTCGACGATGAACGGCCCCCCCGGCAGACGATGAAACAGCATTGAAAACAGGGCCGATGCGGCCACAAACCCCATGATAAACTTGGGAAAACGATGCCAGATTTCCCAGGCATCGGGCCGCACGGCTTGGGGCGAACGCTCTTCATACACAACCCAATACACCGCCACGGCAAAGGCAATTACGCCGATCAGGATATTCTGAATCATCTTGACGGTCACGGCGATGGGCAGCACGCTCTTGCCGAGGATTTCGCCGGCGGCGGCGACGGCGCCGGTCGCGTCAATCGTGCCTCCGATCCACGCCGCTCCGACGACCGGGTTGATGCCCAGAGCCAGAATCAACTTGGGCATCAAAACCATCATGACCACCGTGAAGGCGAGCGAAATTCCGATCGCCAGTGAAAGCTCTTCTTTTTTCGCGCGACAGGCGGCGGCCGTGGCAATTGCCGCCGACACGCCACAGACTGACATGTCGGCCGAAATCACGATGTTCAGCGTCTTCGATTCGAGTTTGAGCACGCGCTGGCCAAACCAGTAGGTGGCGACCAGCACGACCGGTGTGACGAGCCAGGAAATGCAAATGCCTGGCAGGCCCAATTTCAGCAGTTGACTCAGCAGGATTTCCGCCCCGAGCAGCACCAGGCCCGCCTTGATGTAGAACTCGGTGCGTACCGCCGGTTTGAGCCACGCGGGCACACCCACGGTGTTGCTGATCGACAGCCCCACAAGCAGCGCCCACAGCGGATATTCGAGATTGGCCCATTTCACGATCGCGTGACCGGCGAGAATGAGCGCCGCCAGCGCCAGCCCGAACACGACGCTGAAGCTGACCGCGAACTTGCCGAACGGCTGCCCCATCGACCTGACGCCCAGCCCGAACAGAACCAGGCAAATCAGGCCCACCGCGCCCAGGGTCGGAAGCAGGTTGTACGCGCCGGGCTGATAAACGGCGTCGAGCGGTGAGCGTTGCCAGTCTTTTGGTTTGCCCACGAGCTTCTTGAACGTCGCG
>JAJXXL010000160.1 GCA_021781115.1 Planctomycetota bacterium | reverse complement strand
CCGCCCGGCAGGGTTACCCCCCCCGCGCATCTCGAATGGGAGAAACGAGTTGTCGCTCAATATCGCCATTTCTCGCAGGACTCCGCATCGCGTGCATCCTGTCTAACCACTTTTTTGAGATTATTCTGCTTGACAATCACAGTCGATCGGAGAGAATCGTTTCTGCGTTTGGCTGGGGCCTGACGCTTTTCGTGATAAAGCATCGGTGCGGCGCAATCGGTTTTGTCGAATGACTCGACGCATGACATCGAAAACCAATTGCGAAATGGACGGACCCCTTGGAATGGACTCTTGGCGCACTGCTCGTTGCAACTGCTTTTTCCGCCTTCCCTGACGACTCTTCCTGTTTCGACGACTATGCTCAAGCCTGGCAGGCGGCTCAGTCGGCAGGGTTGCCGCTGCTGGTCGTTCTGAACCCCGCGCCCGATGGCAATTCGCCCCGCGTGCGAACCGAACATTTGTACCGGGCCCGCGTACGACGCGAGTTGTTGCGCAAATACGTGGTGGCTGTAATTGATGTCGCCACACCGCGCGGCCGGATCATTCAGGATCTGTTTAAGCCGGTATCGTTGCCCCATATTGTCATCATCGACCGGGAACAGCGGCTTCAGCTCTACCGTTCGAGTCGCTGGCTGTTCGCCGAAGACTGGAACATCCTGCTCGACCAGTACCAACAGGGCGATCTGGCCGCAATGCGGGCCGCCGTATTGTCGCGTTGCCCGACCTGCCAGGGGCGGTATCCAGACGCCCGCGACGTGTGGTACAGCAACTTCGATCAGGCCCGGCGGCGTGCCGCACAGATGAACCGCCCGATGGTTCTGCATTTCTACGCCGATTGGTGCGGGCCGTGCCGGCAAATGGAACGCGAGGTTCTGAACGGGCCCGCCGTGTTGCAGGTCTTACAGACGGGCTGCGTGGCGGTGAAACTCAACGCTGATCACAATCCGAAACTGATCGAGCAGTTCCACGTGCAGTCGCTGCCGTGCGATGTCTTCGTATCACCCGAGGGCCAGATCCTGGGCGAAAACTCGGGGTTCCTGGCCGCGGGCGAATACATGTCGAAAGTCGCTCAGATGGCCCGCGATCATGCCGACTCGATCAAGCGCATCGTTCAGAATTGACCGCGCACCATGCGCTGGCGCGGTCCACCGACTTCGAATTCGTGTCTGCCGCATCCAGCGTTCGCCACGATGCGCGGCGCGAGCGGCCGTTCCCGCCGAACGCCAGTGGCCAATCGGCCGATTGACTCGTCCGAATATCGCAGATACGATGAAATTGGTGAAACCGTGGTGCCGCCGCACCGGGTAAGGCACAGTACAAGTGATTGCGTCCACATCGACTGCCAGGCGATGCCTGGCGACTCGACAGCATTGAAAGGGCGCCAGCGGGCGGGCCAAGTGTGAGTTTTCGGGTAATGCACCGCGCGCGAACAACATAACAGGGGTGGGTCGCCGGGTGCGCCCCGAAACGTTTAGCGAATTGCAAATCTCCAGTGAGAACACGCCAGAATGTTGGGTGAACTTGTACCACAAGGGGGCGGCGACTCGATTCCGCTGCACAAACCCAAGTTGATGATCGGTCGCCGCGATGGCTGCGACATTTGCCTGCGCTTTCCCAACGTGTCGTCGCACCACTGCGAACTGGAGTTGACCAACGGCTACTGGCGCGTGCGAGATCTGGGCAGCAGCAACGGAATTAAGGTCAATGGGGTGCGAGTGAATCAGAAATGGGTCTTTCCGGGCGACGAACTTTCGGTTGCCAAGCATCATTTCACGATCGCGTACACACCGCCCACCGGTGTTCCCCCGCCTGTCGACGAGGAAAACATCCAGATGAGCCTGATGGAAAAGGCCGGCCTTCTCAAGCGGTCGGCACCGCCTCCGCCGAGCCGCAGCGAGCGCCGCCCGCAATCGGGCAACCCGCCTGCCGCACCGGCGCGGCAACCGCCGCCCAAGTCCGACGATGAACAGGCGCTCGAATGGCTGCAAGGCGACGAACCGGGCTGACTCCAGTCCATGTTGCTGGTGGCAATTCGCAACGGCGCCCGGTGCCCGCTGAGGCCGTACCGATGTCCTGCCAGCCGCTGATCATGGTATGATGCGCCCGCGTCTGTTCGCGAGGAGAGCCTGAGGGATGGCGAAAAAGAAGAAGATCCGCGTCGCGTTTCGCAAGAATCGCCAGAATAAGCCACCCCGGAAAAACTTCAATACCGGTCGGCAGGATCCGCAGCTCGACCTGGCGGATCTCCCCGCGGCCGAGCGGGTATCGGGCAAAGGCAACCTGACGCGTCGGCGGACGATCGTCAGCCGCGAAGATGACGACCATGCCGGTTCGCTCGTGCGCGCAGTCGACGAAGCGAAATGCCTGCGGGGCCGGGTGATCAGCCCACATGGGGGCGAATGCCTCGTACAGGCCGAAAGCGGCGCGCGGTACGAGTGCACTGTACGGCGGGTCATGAAATCGCTCGCAAACAATGAACGCAACGCGATCGTGGCTGGCGACCGGGTGCTGTTCAAACCAGTCGGCGACGATCAGGGGCTGATCGAGCGCATCGAACCACGCCGACAGACGCTCTCGCGCCGCGTGCGCAACCACCGGCAAGTGCTTGTGGCCAATGTCGATCAGGTGCTGATTGTCGCGTCCGCCGCCGACCCGCCGCTCAAGACCAGCCTGATCGACCGGTACCTGATCAGCGCAGCATTCGGCGAAATCCGTCCGATTATCTGCATCAACAAGGCCGATCTGGTCGACCAGGTCGAGTTGCAATCGGTCGTCGGCCTGTACAGTCAGTTAGGTTATCAAACACTCGTCACGAGCACGCACCTGGGAATCGGGCTTGAGGACCTGCGTCGGGCATTGTGCGGCTGCGAAACGGCGCTCGCCGGGCAAAGCGGCGTTGGCAAGTCGTCGTTAATCAACGCGGTCGAACCCCGGTTGAACCTGAAAACCTACGAAGTCAGTGGCGAGACCGGCAAAGGCCGCCACACCACGACCAACGCGCGGCTACTCGAGTTGTCGTTCGGCGGGTGGGTGGTCGATACTCCGGGAATCCGCCAGCTCGAACTGTGCGACGTGGTGCCCGCCGAAGTCGAGGGCTTCTTTCTCGAGTTTCACCCGTTCGTCAGGCGGTGCCGGTTTCCCGATTGTTCGCACCTGCACGAATCGGCGTGCGGTGTCAAGCGGGCGGTTGTCGAAGGCTACATTTCGGCGATTCGCTACGAAAGCTACTGTAAGATTCGCAGCGACGAAGAATGACCTCGATTTGCCCGTCGCCCCAAGGCGCGGCAATATGGACCGGAGCCATCCGAACCTGGCCACCACGCCAGCGCCCCGCACTGCCTGCGGCATCGAGATTCGCCACCATGAACCGCCTGCTGATCATTGAAGACCAGAAAAAACTGCTGCGCAGCCTGCGCGTCGGGCTGGAAGAAGAAGGCTACAGCGTGGTGGCCGTCGAAACCGGCGAAGCTGGGCTGGGTTGCGCCCTCGACGGTGGATTCGACGCGGTCGTACTCGATCTGATGCTGCCCGGGTGCGACGGGTTTGAAGTTCTGGCAGAACTGCGCAGGCAGGGGTACGGCAACCCGGTGCTCATTCTGACTGCACGAGACGACATCAGCGACCGCGTTCGCGGACTCGACTGTGGCGCCGATGATTACCTCGTGAAGCCGTTCGCGTTCGCCGAACTGCTGGCACGATTGCGGGCCCTCATCCGTCGCGGAGCCGTCGAGCGCCAATACCTGTTGCGGGCCGATGACCTGGAAATGAACCTTGTGACCCGCCGCGTCTCGCGGGCCGGCGTCGAGCTCGATTTGAGCAAGCGCGAATATGAGCTGCTCGAATACCTGCTGCGCAATCGGAACACGGCACTTTCACGCGAAACAATCGCCCGCGAAGTGTGGCAATTGAAAGACGCCGTGTTGACCAATGTGATTGACGTGTATGTCAACATGCTCCGCAAAAAAGTCGAACCTCCCGGGGTGCGGCAACTGATTTGCACGGTTCGCGGCGTGGGCTACTGCCTGAAGGATCCCACATGAGAGCGTGGGGAATTCGCTGGAAATTGACGATCTGGTACGGCGTGGTGCTGTCACTGATTCTGATTGCGTTTGACCTCGGAGTCTATGAAATGGTGCGTCGGCAT
>JAJXXL010000492.1 GCA_021781115.1 Planctomycetota bacterium | reverse complement strand
GTTTTGCCGTCGACCAGTTCGGCGGCATTGTAATGTTTGAACGCCAGGGGGTTCTTGCTTTTGGGGCCTTCAAAGGGAATCGTGGGAACTTCGGGGAAAAATGCAGTCATGAATGCCACGGCCTGGAGGAAATGAGAGGTTGTCGGGCTGCAATGTTTCAGACACGTCAGTGTAACGGAGTCGTCGTCGGGAAAAAAGTCAGCCCGCGGCGAAATTGCGGCGTGCGGGACGAATCGCCCGGTATGGGTAACCTGGAACAGGTCCCGCACTATTTTCTTAAGAAATCGACATTTTTTGATTGACATGCCGAATCCTGCCGGTAGGGTAGCAGGACAGGAGGGCTTAGCCATGATTGACGACCCGAAGATTCCTGTTTTTAAGACCGACCCGATTGTCGTGCTGCTGCTGGGCATCGTGACCTGCGGGCTGTACCTGATCTACTGGAATATCAAGGCGGCCGAAGTGCTCAACGCCGTGGCCCGGCGCGAGGTGATTTCGCCCGCGATTTCCGTGCTGGCCGGGTGTATCTTCCCGGTGCACGTTTATTTTTATTACCTGTGCGGGCAGGCGCTGGGCGATTTGGGGCGCGCCTTGGGCAAGGAGCAGGAGCTGAAAGACAAGGAAATGCTGCTGCTGTTGCTGGGGCTGTTTTTTCCCATGGTGGCGGCAATGATCGTGCAGGGCCACATCAATGAGCTGTACCACGACGCCTGACCTTCGCCAGCGAGAATACGTGGGGCGGCGCGTGGGGGCAATTTGTGGTTGCTGGGCCACGCTGCTGCTGCCGTTCGCTTACGCCGGGTACGTGCAGCAAGGCCCGGTGTTGTGCCCGTTGCGGGCCCTGTTCGGTTTGCCGTGTCCCGGCTGCGGAATGACGCGTGCGTTCTGTGCCCTGTCGCAGTTCGAATGGCTGAGCGCTGTCGAATTGAACGCCTTGTGCATTCCCCTGGTTCTCGTGTTGTTCATCACGCCCGTCGTTGCGCTGGTCGAACTGGCTCGTGGCAAACCGTGCCGGTTTTACAGTTTCCTGTATTCAAGCCGCGTCGCGTGGTGCTGCGGCGGTGTGACGGCCGCCTATCATGTCGGCCGGCTGGTATGGTGGGCACACACCGGCGCGCTCATGAACGACTACCTGAAAAGTTCGTGGGGCTTTCAGATGCTGAACTGGCTGATGTTGCGGTCATAAAGCGACGCTGGCCGTTTTCAATTCGAAACGCATGCCAGAAACGTTTCTCGATTTCGCTTGACAGCTTCGACCTGTTGCGGCTAAACATGTATTTGTGGTACATGTTATCAGTGTTTCAAGGATTGAGTTCATGCGGCTGGCCCTGCACACCGATTACGCCTTGCGAACCTTGTTGTACTTGGGCACGCGCAACGAGCGGGTCACGATTGGCGATGTGGCCGGTTTTTTCGGCATTTCGGCGGCTCACGTCGCGAAAGTGGTGAATCAGCTCGCGCGCCTGGGGTACGTTCGCAGTGTGCGTGGCGCCGGGGGTGGGTTGGAACTGGCCCGTGCCTTGGGCGAAATGTGCGTAGGCGAAGTGGTGCTGGCCTTTGAGGGCAACATGCATTTGCTGGAATGCGTGGGCACCGAGAATGTGTGCGTCGTGCAGAGCCATTGCAAATTACGCACCGTGCTGAGCCATGCCGAGCGGCTGCAGATCGACTACCTGAATTCGATCTTGCTGAGTGAGCTTGTGCCCATTTGAAAACTTGCGGAATGAATCGGTTTGTGTTTGTTTCATCCGGGGATTGCGCCATGCGGCTCGACCCGGCCCACCCAGTCAAGGAGAAACACTGATGAAGAGCCAACATCGGGTTTGGGGATTACTTTTGACCGCGTTTGCGGGAGCGGGCGTCATGCTCGCGGTTCGACCCGGCGCCGGCGATGATGCGCCGGCTGCGCCCGCAAAAAAAGCCGAGGTCAAAGACGCCGACCCCGCCCTGAGCCGCACGCGAAAAACGGTGCGCATGCTCGACGACATTTATAAGGGCGCGATTGTGCTGATCACCGACAAGTACGTGCGCGATGAAAACGACCTGCCGGCCGGCAGCGCGTTCAAGGCCCTGTTCGCCGCCGTGAAAAAGAAAGGCTGGCACGAAGTGCGGCTGGTCGATGCCACCAACGACCCGATTGCCCCCGGCAACGCCCCGCGCGAAGGCTTCGAAAAAGCGGGCATTCAGCAGTTGCTGGCGGGAAAAGACTATTACGAGCAGGTCGAAACCCAACCCGGCAAGCGCGTGCTGCACGCCGTCACGGCGATTCCCGTCGTCATGAAAAAGTGCATCTTGTGTCACCCGCATTATGCCGATGCGAAACCAGGGCAGGCGATCGGCGCCCTGAGCTACACGATTGACATCGAATGAAACGGGCACACCCCGTATACACCATCCCGGAAGGGTAGGCGCCGCACCGGGCCGCGACAATTTGCCGCGGCCCGGTGAATTTTGAAATTTCAGTGCTGCGTTGAGCCGTTCTGTCGGCATTGATGCTTCCACACTGCGATCGATGCATCAACGCCACGGAAACGCGGCACTCGATACGTTCCGTTGCCCCCGGTCGAATTGTCGGCGGCTCGGCAATCGTCGCAATCCATCTCACGCAGACTCTTGCGACAGGTCATTGCGGCATGCCCGTGAATCTTGCCGCAAAAACGGGTTGGACGAATGGTTTACCTCATCACAAATGGATAAACGCGGGAGGCAGGCCTGACTGTCACGGAGCGCCGGCCGGGCAATGCAGAATGCCGCCTCACGCCGCGGTTTTACAGTTTGGTGACCCGTGCGCGGCGGCGGCGCAACCAATACATCAGCAGCCCCAAGACGAGCGCGATGACGTTAGCGTAGAGCAACCAGGCGCGTGATGACGGATGGCGCTGTGTTTTTGCAAAATTGATCGCTTGTTCAAACGGCCTTCCCCCGTTCACGTATTGAATCCCGCGGATTCTGTCGGTCACACGCGCCCCAGGGAAATCTTCGCCCGAAAGAAGTCGTCGTCCAGCGGGGCGAAGCTCGCCGCAGAGATGGTCATCGTCCAACTGACAACGTGCTTGCCGTGGTCGGGTTTGGAATCAAAGCCCGGGTCGGTATACAAATCCTCGACGATTTTCATCGGCAGCCACAGTTGGGGCTTTAATTCCTTGAATTCGGAATGCTGCCGCGTGAAACGCGGCAGTGCGGCACGGTCTTTCGTCGCAGGCCAGAAGATGTCGGCGCGAATGACTGCGTACCCGCGGGCGGGGTCGAGCCAGAATTTTGTGGCGCCCGGCCGTTCGAGCACTACACAGCTTGCGCCGTCGATGACGTCGCGGCGGGGTTGCACGCGGTCCTCGTTTTTGTGCAATTCGATGTCTTCCGGCAGGAAAACCGGCTGCAGCGCCGCAGGGTATTTTTTTCCAATTGAGGCCCTTGACCAACCCATAGATGTTCAAGTGCAGCCAATTTGTGTCGTCCCAATATTGGTACGCCAGTTCGGCATCGCGTTGATCATCTCGACGATCGATTATGGCCCAAGCCTTGCAGAACTCGACAACAAGATCGTCGTCGTCACGATATATGATCCAGCGTCCGGCACCCCACCTTCCGCCTATCTGAGTTAGTTTTGAATAAAATCGCCCGTTAAGATGCGCGATTGTCACGGCTGGCCCGGCGATGCGATCAACAATCCGGCTGTCACTGAAATGCCGCACATCGCCGCATGTAAACGACGCCAGGAAGCTTGGTTCGTTCAAAAACAACTCGGCTCGCGCCCGGAGCCCGCCCGTCACGGTGGCGAGATCGGGGGCACCATAACCAACCTCGGCTCTTGCGGGCACCCCGGCCAAGGCGGCGCAGCAGACGATTGCGGCGGCAACGAGTTGAAAACCGCAGCGTCTGAGCGAAACAAACGGCCGAGCCGCCGCCTTCACCTGGAAGCACGCCGCGTGGATCGTGCGTTTCGTTCCCAATATTCGCGTCCCTTTCGGGTCAGAGGTCGCGATACTGATCGCACGTGCCATTGACACAAATCGAGAATCGGCGGCGGCGACGTTGGACAGGTTTTGTCGCAGCCAATTTCAGCCAGGCTAAGCGTTGCAGCGGCGTGCCACGCAGCGCGGGTTCGCCCGCATGTCGCGGGGCGTTTGGAGCGCCGCCCAGTCAGG
>JAJXXL010000538.1 GCA_021781115.1 Planctomycetota bacterium | reverse complement strand
CCGACGTGCGGGTCCGCCGGGCGATGTCGTTCGCTTTCAACTACAAGGAACTGCTCGACAAGCTGACGTACGGGCTGTACGAACCGAGCAACGGCATGTTCCATCGCACAGCGTGGATGGCCCCCAAGCCCCCGCCCGCGCCCTACAGCCAGAACCTCGAACAAGCCGAAACCCTGCTCGACGAAGCCGGGTGGACCGACCACGACGGCGACGGCGTGCGCGACAAGGAAATTGACGGAAAACTCGTCAAGTTTGAGTTCAGCGTGCTCTGCCCCAACATTCCTGATCGCGTGGCGATTTGCACGCTGCTCAAGGAAAACCTTGACCAGATCGGCGTCGTCTGCAACGTCAGGCCGCTGGAATTTACCGTGCTGCAAGAGCGGACGCTGAACCACGAGTTTCAGGCGGCGTTCGGAGGCTGGGGCACTGGCGCCGACCCCGACACGTCGTCGAATATCTGGGCCACCAAAGAAGGCCGCAATTTCGTGAACTATTCAAACCCGCGCGTCGACGAGCTGTTCGTCGCGGGCCGCAAGGAGTTCAACCGCGCGAAGCGGGCGGAAATTTACGGGCAGATTCATCAGCTCATTTACGCCGACCAGCCTTATACCTGGTTGTACTTCCGCAATTCGTTTTACGGCTTTAACAAGCAATTGCGCGGGTATATGTTCAGCCCCCGCGGCCCCTACGGCTACGGCCCCGGTTTTGGCAGCATCTGGAAGCCGAAAACATAACCGCCCCGGGCTGGTGCAAGGGACGCCCCATGCTGACCTATCTCCTCCGCCGATGCCTGATCGGCGGGGTGACGCTGCTGCTGATTTCGTTTGTCGTCTACGGGCTGGTGCGCAACATGCCCGGCACGCCCCTGACCGTGCAAATGGGCGAAACCGACCCCAGCCGCCGCCTCAACCCCGCCGACATCGAACGCATGCGAAAAAGCTACGGTCTCGACAAGCCCTGGCCGATCGCGTACGTGCAATGGCTGGGCCGGCTGGCGCAGCTCGACTTGGGGCGGTCAATTTCACGCAAACAACCGGTTTCGCGGCTGATTGCCGAGCGCATTGGCGCCACGCTGATTCTGTCGCTGGTTTCGCTGTCGCTGGCGTACCTGCTGTCGATTCCGTGGGGGCTGATCGCCACGGTCCGCAGCGGGCGCCTCGACGAACGCTGCATCAGCACGGCCCTGTATGTGCTGTATTCTTTTCCCACCTATGTCGCGGCGCTGTTCCTGCAAATTGTGTTTGCCGTGCGGTTGGGCTGGCTGCCCCTGTTTGGCATGACCAGCGACAACTACGCCTCGCTGTCGTTCGGCGGCAAGGCGTACGATGTCCTCCTGCACGCATTGATGCCCATTACCTGCTTCACGTATACGAGCCTCGCCTATTACAGCCGGTTCATTCGGGCCAACCTGCAGGAGGTGATTCGCCAGGATTACATTCGCACGGCGCGCGCCAAGGGCGTGCACCCGGTCGTCGTGATCATGCACCACGCCTTTCGCAACACGCTCATTCCGCTCGTCACCATGATCGGGTTGACCCTGCCCGGCTTGCTCGGCGGGTCGGTCATTCTTGAACAGATCTTCACCTGGCCCGGCATGGGCCGGCTGTTTTTTGAGTCGATCGGCGAACGCGATTACCCCACAATCATGGGCCTGACGCTGATGTTTTCGGTGCTGACGCTGGCTGGCCAGTTGCTTGCCGACGTGTTGTACGCCGCAGTCGACCCCCGCGTGAGCTATTCCTGAATCCTGGAGCCAGACTCACGACTTGACCGCCACCCCCCGCCGCATGGGCGGCATTCGCGACAGAGGTTGAACCGCCGTGACGCTCCCTTCTGAAAGCACCCCGCCGCCCGGCGACGCCCACCCGATCGGGTTTTGGGGCGAAGCGTGGCGACAATATCGCAAACGCAAACTGGCCCTGGGCGCGTTGTACTTCGTCGGCTGGCTGATTCTGGTGGCGATCCTGGCGCCCGCCATCGCCGGGACGAAGCCAATTGTATGCCGTTACAAGGGGCATTGGTATTTCCCTGCAACCGCGTACTGGAACCCCGCTTGGGAAAACCCCGTGTTTTACGCCGACCGGTTTCGCAAAATCTATCCCCGCAATCTTAAGGACAAGGATCCCGAAAGCTGGGCCGTGTTTCCCCTCGTGTATCAGGATCCGAATCGGAGGGTTCGCGAGGGCGAATGGCCGGGCCAGCCTGAAAACCCCACCGGAATCGACGGCGTGCCAAACCGCTGGAACTGGTTCGGAACCAATCAGGCGGGGGTCGACGTCTTTGCGCAAATGGTGCACGGCACGAAAACCGCGTTGCTCGTGGGGTTTGTATCGATGGGCATTGCCGGGCTGATCGGCATCACGGTGGGTGCGTTGGCGGGGTACCTCGGCGGCGTGGCCGATCTGCTTCTGAGCCGGTTCATGGAAGTCGTGATGTGCATTCCCACGCTGGTGCTGATTCTTGCCCTGATTGCGATTCTCGAAAGGCCCACGATCTGGCACATGATGGCGATTATCGGCTGCACCGGCTGGACGACGATTGCCCGGTTGACCCGGGCCGAATTCCTCAGGCTGCGCGAGGCCGATTTTGTCACCGCCGCCGCCGCGCTGGGCGTTGGCCGGCTGCGAATCATGTTGCGGTATATTTTGCCCAACGCCCTGGCGCCGATTCTGGTACCGATTACGTTCGGCATTGCCTCGGCGATCCTGATTGAAAGCGGGCTAAGTTTTTTGGGGTTCGGGGCGCCGCCGCCGAACCCGAGCTGGGGCGCGCTGCTCAATTCGGGCCGGTCGAATCTGCAACTCTGGTGGCTGGTGTTTTTTCCGGGAACGGCCATTTTTCTGGCCGTGCTTGCGTACAACCTGATCGGCGAAGGATTGCAGGACGCGACCGACCCCAAGTTGCGGGAAGCGGCCAAATGACCGCGGGCCGTACTGCCGATGCGATGGTACTGTGGCCGCCGTGGATGCTGTGCATTCAGCGGCTTTCGGTATCAATGGGCAAACAGAGTGGGCTGACATGAGCGGGAAATATCGCCACACACCCTGCCAGACGACCAGAGTAGCGTGCGACCAATCGCCTGTGCAGAATTTGGACGGGCAGTCGTTTGAATAATCCCAAGAATGTGAAGGGCGCCTGGCGACGGCCTTTTCCGCCAATCAATCTGGATTTGCCGTATCTTTTGTAGCGAAAGTGACTTCCGGCGACCGATTTATTATACGGCATTGCGGGCAGCGACTCTCGGTGTATAATTGGGTTTGGAGGGATTTGCCTGGTCGGTGATCATGGTTTGATCTTTATGCCCCACTTGAATAAAGTCCTTGCCATGAATGACTTTTCTTCATTCCTGTTTGCTCGTCCAACCTTCCTGGAAGGCGCTGGACGAGTCTTGGATATCGGAAATTCCTTTTCCGAATTCAACGGCAGTCCGACCCCTGAATTGGCGGATCTGATGGCCATTCGCGCCGATTGGAACGCCGTAGGAGCAGATATCGAGGCGGTTCTTGTTGAGGCTCGGAGTGTCGAAAAGCTCTCGCAGAAATAGGCGGCAACAACGGGGCCCGACCGTTCGCCAAACAGTTGACGCAAAGCAACCGTCCGAGCATCAGGATCGACTGGTTTCGCAGATCATCCGACAGGAGTTCAGCCAGATCAATTGGACTGGCCCAATTCCGCCACCGGGGGCACTGCGCGAAATCAACGAGATAATCCCCGGAGGCGCTGACAGGATTCTCAAAATGGCTGAGAATCAGAGTAATCATCGAATGAGGCTCGAGGAGGCGAATCTGCGCGCCGATGACGAACGTTCGCGACTCGGCATGAAATTCGCCGCTATCCTGACTTTGATGATTAGCTGCATGGGCACCTATATCGCAGCGATTGGGCACCCAGAGGCCGGTGCCGCAATTGCGGCCATTCCCAATGCCGGACTCATCATGGCGTTCATCTACGGAAAACAGTCGCAACGGAAGGAGCGTTCGGAGCGGCTAAAGGCCATGATCGGCAGGTGATGGCCAAGATCATCCGACCGCATTTCCCGTGCAAAGGCCATTTTACGTGCTCGGCGGCAGGAAAATCAGATTAGCCCACGACCTTTGGACCGCGGCTCTTGCAGGATGTACCAAGAGCCGGTATCCTGCTACGTTCCGCATTCGGCGGCGTGGCGA
>JAJXXL010000032.1 GCA_021781115.1 Planctomycetota bacterium | reverse complement strand
TGCTGCCGCCCCGTGGGAGTCCCTTCAGATTGGCGGGCGACTGAGATCGATTATGACGGATCGACCGACAGATTTCAATCATTATGTGGCATGTTGTGGCATAATTTGAAATAAAAAATGACTCGAGGCCTGTTTATTTCCACGAATGATCAAAACCATTCGTGTTCTGTCATAACACTCGGCATCGCAAATCACGCAAAACGCGAAAGTTACGGGACCGTTTCGACTGGAGAAGTTTATCGCATGTTTACAGTTTGCGCCGGCATTAGCCGCGCTCCATCTTCGAAAAACACGCAAATCGTTCCACCTTTGACGGTCTGGTCATTCCCACCCGTCGCCCCAAAGAACTTTAAAGATGCGTGCGGCTGACGTGTCACCGAGTTGACCGGGGCGCCACCCTGAAATTCGGTTCGCTGCCGCGCACGGCAACCAGCGACGCGCCGCGACGGCATTCGATGCCCTGGCCCCGCCAGGTTCGGGGGCGTTATTTCCAATACGCCTTGCGAATCTTGATAATTCGCTGCAAGGCGGGCTTGGGGGTGCCGTCGGGCCGCAGCAGCCCGCCGTGCGCAAAGCGGTGTGCCACGTGATCGCTGAAGTGCGACCAGAACAGCGCGACGACGGCGGGCTTGGCCATCATCAGCCGCAGATACAATTCGCCCCATTCGGCCTGGGCCGGTTCGCTCCAGGGCATTTTCCACGAAGAGCGGTCGAGTGCAATGCTGTCGGCGGCATGCAGGTCGGGGCCGGCCTGCGATGGGAAAACCAGTGTGACTTGCAGCGGCAGCCCCAGGGCGCTCCACTGGTCAATCATGCGCGAGACCTCGATCAGATCTCGCGAACCGCCCCCCGCTCCGTAGCCGACGGCCACCTCGAGATTTACCCCCGACAAGCCCACGCCCGAGCGATGCAGGGCGTCGATGAAGTGCAGCGGCGACAGCTTGTGCTGACCTTTGGCCTGGTATTCGCCCCAAGGCTGGTCGATACGCACCAGGAATTGGCCTTCGGGATCGGCGCGGCGGGCCACGTCGAGAGTCTTGGCGGTCAACGTCAGGCGTTGTTCTTCAGTCAGGCTGAGCGCACCGCCAGTGTTGGGCCGCGCAGAAATCTCCCAGATGCGAACTTTACCGACATACCGGGTGATGGCGGTTTCGACGAAATCGCAGACGAAGCTTTCGAGGTTCCAGTAGTCGTTTTCCCAGGTTTTCAGCCAGGCGGGCAAGCCGTCGGGCGACAGATCGAGCAACGGACCGCACCGGAGCAGCAATTCGTGCTTGAGGCACCACGCAACCTGGGCGTCGCACGCTTCCCACTGATAATCGCCTTCGTGGGCTTCAATGGTTCGCCATTCCAGGGGAATGGCCGCCGCATTGAAGGCTTGGGCAAAACTCCGTTCGGCGTCGCCCTGCGGCGGAGACGCATGCCCCAGGCCGCAGCCCAGGGCGGTGGGCAGGTTCGGGTATTGCCGGTGCCGGCTTTCGAGCCGCTGCCGGGTGTACGACACCGTCAGTGATTCGGCCGCCTTACAGGCCTGCACGAGAGCATCCTGGGCCAGCAGCGAGGCGTGTTCGGGCGAATCCTGAGCGGCGGCGGCTGCGGCAAACAGTTGATGGGCCTGGTGGTGGAACTCCGTGAAATCACGGGGAATGGCCATGCCCGCGCCCTGCCAGGCTGCCAATTGATTGCGAATCTGCACGATTTTGCCACGTGCCAGTTCAACAACCAGCAGGTAGGGCTGTTCGCGCTCGGGCAACGATGCCGAACAGAGCACGGGCCGCCCGAACTCGGGCACGGGCCAAGCCACGTACAACCGGCCGCTGTCAGAGTTTTGCCGCCGACAAATCATCAGGTTACCGTCGAGTTCGACGCGCGTGGGCCACACGCTCTGGTCGGCGCCACCGAGATAGGCACGATGCACTTCGGGCCAGTCGCGCAAGGCGTCGGCGGGCAGTACCACGAACCGCATCACTCCCATGGCGTGTCCTTGCACGGCGCGGGGGTCGCCTGCCAATGCGGCTCAAACCGCCCGCGCCGATCGATGTTCATTGATGCACGTCATTTCCACGAAAGTGGCGGCAATCCCGCATGGTTCGGCCGCGATGACCAGGTCGCATCACGCGCCGAATTTCGCGACGGTATTCTAGCCCCCGGTTCCTGACAGTTTCAAGCCGATCGAACCGCGAACGGGCAATGCCGCAGGATAAATCGTCGCGTTTCACCAACCCCGGCCCCCGTCGTGCCTTGGGCCGCATTCCCGTCGGCGGGCCGCTCTCGATTTGGGCCGACGGCCTGGCGTCGATTCCGTGAAGGGGGGGCAGCCGGCTTTTGAAACGTCGGTGCGGCCGGGCGGCGCGCCCTGACCTCTGGTTGTCATGATTCGTCCATTCCCACGCGCCGGCCGATTTTGTATCGTACAGAATCGGGATGCCGATGCGTTCCGCGTTGTGGCGATGCGCGGGGATGCCTCGCGGCAGCGCGGTGCGCCGGCTCCTGCCTGGCGTTGCCGCCGATCGAGCGCCCGGTGGTCATCGGCCTCTCGACTGACTCAGGCGTATTGGGCCGCGCGAAGCGCGCTGTGCCCGTGAGAAAGCCGAATGACTGCGCCAAGCCCCACCTGACCCCGCCGGATTGATACTGTCTGCCCCCCCCGCCCTCACGTTCGAGTTGAGTTTCCATGACAAGCACTGCCAGTTCAGTCAATCTGTTCAATCGTGTCTGGAATGAGCACACGGTGCGTGAGATGCCTTCAGGCCAGACGCAACTGTTCATTGGTCAGCACCTGATTCATGAAGTCACCAGCCCGCAGGCGTTTCAGATGCTGCGCGACCGGGGCCTGAAGGTGCTGTTTCCCCAAAGGACTCTGGCGACCGTCGACCACATTATTCCCACGCTGAGTCAGGCCCGCCCCTTTGCCGACGGCCTCGCCGAGGAAATGATGTCGGCCATCGAGCGCAACTGCCGCGAGTTTGGCGTCACGCTGCTGAACACCAGTGACCCGCGGCAGGGCATCGTGCATGTCGTCGGCCCCGAACTGGGCGTCACGCAGCCCGGCATCACGCTGGCCTGCGGCGACAGCCATACGAGTACGCATGGCGCGTTCGGCTGTATCGCCTTCGGCATCGGTACCAGCCAGGTGGCCGATGTACTTGCCTCGCAAACAATGGCGCTCAGCCGACCCAGGGTGCGGCAAGTCAGGGTCAGTGGCAAATTGCATCGCGGCGTGTTCGCCAAGGATGTCATCCTGCACATCATTCGCAAACTGGGCGTTCAGGGAGGCGTGGGCTTTGCCTACGAGTATGCCGGCCCGGTCTTCGATGCCATGACCATGGAAGAACGCATGACCGTGTGCAACATGAGCATCGAAGGCGGCGCGCGATGCGGGTATGTGAACCCCGACCAGACAACCGTCGAATATCTGCGGGGGCGTCCATTGGCCCCGCAGGGTGCGGCGTTCGACCGGGCCGCCGCGTGGTGGCTGGGGTTGGCTTCAGGCCCTGACGCCGAATTCGACGATCGGGTCGAGATCGACGGCGCGCAAATTGAACCCACTGTGACCTGGGGCATCAACCCCGGTCAATCGGTGGGCGTGAGCGAGCGTATTCCGGCCGTCAGCAGCTTTTCGCCCGAAGAACAGGCGGGGGCGCGCGAGGCCCTGAGTTTCATGGGGTTTGACGAAAACCACCCGATTCAGGGCACGCGCATTGATGTGGCCTTTATCGGCTCCTGTACGAATGGCCGCATTTCTGACTTGCGTGAAGCCGCAAATGTCGCCCGCGGGCGCAAGGTCGCCGCGAACGTGCGCGCGCTCGTCGTGCCCGGTTCGCAGCAGGTGCGGCACCAGGCCGAGGCCGAAGGACTGGATCAGGTGTTTCAAGAGGCGGGCTTTGAATGGCGTGCGGCAGGCTGTTCGATGTGCCTGGCAATGAACCCCGACAAACTGATCGGCCGCGAAATTTGTGCGTCGTCGAGCAACCGCAATTTCAAGGGGCGGCAAGGCAGCCCCACCGGGCGGACGCTGCTGATGAGCCCGGCCATGGTGGCCGCCGCCGCCGTCAGCGGCTGTGTCGCCGACGTGCGCAAACTGGTGCACTGATGGCCGACGCATTAATCGGCTCGCGCAGCAGTTCGATGATCTGATCGCAACTGAGAACCCGCCGCCGTTCATGCTCCT